>NZ_JBBLZC010000008.1:0-194791 GCF_037908215.1 Benzoatithermus flavus
CGGCGCCGCTGCGCCGGAAGGCGCCGGCAGCGGCCTTTGGCAGCCGCTCGGCCCGTGGCCGTCCGTCCTCGGTCCGCCCTCCGGTGAAGCCGCGCAACCCCACCCTAGGGCGTGTTAGGCACGGTCTTCAGAACGCGCTGATGCGCTCTGCGATAATGAAGATGCACGCAGCGGTGAGGAGGGCCAAAATGATGTGGCCGAGCCTGTCCCGCCGCCGGTCCAGGCGCTTATTCGCCAGCAACCACGCGCAATCGTGCTCGATGATACAGCGGACCGAACCCAACCCCGAGCCGTGTGGTGCACCGACCTCGCGGATGCGGGGCTCGATGCCGTCCTGCAGGCAGAGCTGCCGGTTCTCGGCGCTGTGGTAAGCCGCGTCGGCATACAGCTTGCCGATGGCCGCGCAGACCACCTGCGCCAAGCGCAGCCGATGCGGGAAGAGGCGCGTGTCATGGACGTTGGCCGCGGAGGGGACCGCCGCCAACGGGAGGCCGTCGGTCGAGGCCACGACGTGGTACTTGGTCCCGGCCTTGCCGCGGTCGGTGGGATTGGGACCGGTCAGCTCGCCGCCCCGCTTGGCCCGAACCGAACAACTATCGACCACCACGTCCCAGGTGACCTCGGGTCCTGCACGCACCATCCGGACCAGGACGACATGGACGTGGCGCAGCAAGGCCGTGGTGCTCCAGCCGTCCAGGCGGCGGCGCAAGGTGGAGCCGCACGCCCGCGCGGCGGTGGCCCGCAGCTCGCGCCACTGCACACCCTCGCGAACGAAGAACCGGAGCGCCTCGACCACCTTGATGGTCGGCAGGGGCGGCCGCCCAGCCCCGTACGGCCGGTTCTCGATCCGGTCGATGATCCCCGCCACCAACGCTGTCGCCTTCGGCCCCATGCTCGCCTCCCGCTGCCAAGGGCACGGGAAACCGACGCGAGGTCAGCCGGATGCAAGAAGGCTGACGAGCTGCCAGCGTTCTGGAAACGGCGCCTTAGTGTCTGATCCCATCGAAGGTGGTGGCGAGGCTCGAGACGGCGAGAAAGGATCGGGCGGTCTCGTCATAGCGAGTAGCTACGGCCCGCCACCCCTTCACGCGTGGCCATCGCCGCTCGACCCGTTCGCGCTTGACATAGACCCAGGCCCGACAGGCCACCGGGGCCTCGTTTCTTCTCGTCGGCACGGCTGGGGTCGAGCCGAGATCCCAGATGGCCGCACGCAGTGCATGGCAGCCGCGATCGGCGACCGTCGACACCGGCGTCCCGGCAGGAAGCCCAACAGCGCCTCGGCCTGGGACACCTCCGCCGCTTGGTCCGGGGTGAGCGCGAACGCGACCGCCCACCCGCATCGGCCAGGGCATGCCCTTTCGTGCCGAAGCCACCGCGCGAGCGGCCGGGCCTCGGCGCTCGCCGCAGGCGCCAGGCCCTGCTTGCGGGCACCGGCCGCTTTCCGATGCGCACGGATCACCGTGCTGTCGAGGAATACCATGCCGAGTTCGAGCCCGTACTGCTCCTGCACCCGCCGATGCAGGTGCGCCCACACCCCAAGCCGCGCCCAGCGAATGAAGGTCTGCGCCGCCATCCACCAGGGACCAAGCTCGGCCGGGATCGGGCGCCCCTTGGCCCCGTTCTGCTGCCGCCAGACGATGGCCTCGATCGTTCGACGCAGCGCGCGGATCGGGCGCGCCGCCCACAGCCGGACCTCATTCAGCAACGGTTCGAGCACCTCCCACCGAGCATCCGCCACCACCTGCACCGCCTTGTCGCTCCCGGCCTCGTTGCCGTGAGTACATGGCAATGCTCGCCGTGCCCGTCAGGCCGACGCTAACAGGCCCTCGTGCATCTTCCGGCGACCGAGGGTGCGAGGGGCTGGAGGAGCGGCACGTGGTCGTGCTCGCACAGGCGCTGCTGCCGCTCGACCGCGGCGCGCTCGCGCTCCGCCAGGAACGGACCTTCTGGCTGACGTGCCAGGAGGCGTTGTCCCAGACCAGGGCCCAAACCCGCTCCCCCTCGGCCGCGCGCTGCTCGACGGCCCTGCCGAGCAAGGCGCAGGTCACCGGGCTGACCGGCCGCCCCCCGACGAAGCGCGGCCGCCGCCGCTGCCGTGCCGGCAGCCACAGGCCGTAGCCGGCCAGCGCCTTGGGGGCGGGATCGGCCGCAGCGGCGGCGTGCAGGCCAAGGCGCAGCGCCTCGCCCGCCGTCCCGGCATGCAGGGCCGGTTGCGCCAGACGCGAGAACCGGACCTCGTCGGCAAAGCCGCGCACCCAGCCCGGCCGGTGCGCGGCCACGTGGAGCCGGCGGTCGCGGCGCCTTTTTGGCGAGCGCAGGCCGGGTCGGGGCTGGTCAGCCAGCGCTTGGCGCGCTTCCAGCCGACCTCCGGGCGCAAGAGGGCCCGGCGGATGGTCTCGGCCGACAGCACACCTGCGCTCGGCCCCTGCTGGTGCGCGACCCGCGCCAGGAGCGCCAGCGTCCAGCTGCTCCTCGCCTGACCGAAGGCGCGCGGCGACCGGGGCAAGATCGCGCGCAGCCGCTCCAGCTCGGCCCGATCGAGCACCGGCGCGGCGCTCTTCGGCCGCGCCGAGCCCGCGGTCGGCGCCAGCTGGCCGCGGGCGTCGCAGGTGCCGATCGCATCGCCCACGGTCTGGCGGGCGCAGCCCAGGCCGGCGGCGATCGCCCGCGGCGGCTGCCCCGACGCGCTCCACAGCACGATCTGGGCTCGGCGCATGGTGAACGCGCTCTCGCTGCGCCGGCTGGCCGCGCGCGGCTCACGAACGAAGATGGGCGGGCGCATCCCGGTCAGATGCGCCCCCGGCTCCCTTCGCACAAAGACCGCCGCGGAGGATGCGCTAAAGGCTGTCATGAACTGCGGGCCAAGGCCCTGCAGGTCGGATGACCCGCAAGCCCTACCCCTCCGACGTCTCCGATGACGAATGGGCGCTGGTGGCGCCCTACCTGATGCTGCTGCCCGTGGCCGCCCCACAGCGCGCGCCCCCTTTGCGCGAGCTGTTCGACGGCCGGCGCTACGTGGTCGAGAACGGCATCCCGTGGCGGGCCATGCCCGACGGCCGGCCACCCTGGGCGGCGGTCTGGCCGCCGGCCATGCATTGGCTCAGGGCCGGCTCGTTCGCGGCCCTGGTGCACGCCCTGCTCCGCGTCGCCGCCGGCCGGGAGCGCACGCCCGCCGCGGCCATCCTCGACAGCCGCACGCTGCAGAGCCCACCCGAGAGCGGGGCGCGCGCCGGCCGGGACGGGGCCAAGCGCAGCAACGGCGCGCAGCTCCCCCTCGCGGTCGACGCGCTCGGCCATCGGCTGGCCCTTCATGTCACCCCGGCCGACGCGCAGGATCGGGCCGAGGTCGGCCGGCTCGCCGCGGCGGTGCAGGCCGCCACCGGCGCGAGCCTCGGGCTGGCCTTCGTCGACCAGGGCGACACGGGCGAGCCGCCCGCCGCCGCGGCGCAGGGCATCCGCCTCGAGGTGATCGAGCTGCCCAAGGCCATGCGCGGCTTCGTGCTGCTGCCGCGGCGGTGGGTGGGCGCGCGCTCGTTGGCTCGGGCCGCGCGCTGCCGGCGGCTGCTCGGGGACTACCAGCGCCGGCACACCACGCTGGCCGGCCTGCCCGGCGTCGCTTGCCCCTGCCTCAGGCGCCGACAAGACGCCGAGCCGCTCCAGGTCCATAACAGCCTTCTAGGGCGTGTCTGCAAAGCGGTTGCACTGCCGGGATGTAGCCCCATCTGGGGCGGCTGGCACGCTTCGAGCTGACCGATCGGCAGTGGGCGCGGCTCGCGCCCCTGCTGCCGCCCGAGTGGCCGCGCACCGGCCGGCCCGACCACGACCACCGCCGCATCCTCGACGGCATCTTGTGGATCCACCGCACCGGCGCCCCCTGGCGCGATCTGCCGGCGCGCTCTGGCCCGGTCGGCACCGTGTCGAGCCGGTTCCATCGCTGGCGCGCGGCCGCGATCTGGGAGCGGATCCTGGCCGCGCTGCAGGCCGTGGCCGATGCGAGGGGTGCGGTCGACTGGGGCCTGCACTTTGTGGATGCCACCATCGTCCGCGCCGATCGGCACGCCGCCGGCACCCGCCGGACCGGCACGATCGGGGGGTGAGGTGCCGGGCCGTTCGCCGGGTGGCTTCGCGACCAAGATCCATCTGCGCGCCGAAGGTGGCGGCAAGCCGATCACCGCGGTGCTGACCGGTGGCGAGCGCCACGAGCAGATCGCGCTGGACGCGTTGCTCGACCAGGGCGCCATCCGCCGTCCAGGTCGGGGCCGGGTGCGGCTGCGCCCGCGGCGGGTGGCCGGCGACAAGGGTTACAGCAGCCCCATCGCTCGGCACCGTCTGCGCCGCCGCGGCATCGGCCGGGTGATCCCGAGCAAGCGCAAGCAGCAGCGGCAGCGTCGGTTCGACCCGCAGCCTATCGCGAGCGCAACCGGATCGAACGGCTGATCGACCGTTTGAAGCAGTTCCGACGTAGTGCGACCCGCTACGAGAAGCGAGCGGTCAACGACTTGGCCATGCTCACCATCGGCATGATCCTGCTGTGGCTATAAGCTTTGCAGACACGCCCTAGTAAGGGTATCCACTGCTTCGAGGGAGGATCAGAGGCAAGCCGCCATGCCTATTCCTGCCGCGTCGGCAGCCTGCTGGCTCGGCCGTCGTTCCTGCTGCTCGGCCCCGAATCCCGAACGGCCATTCCGGGAGATCTCCATCTGCTTGCCGGATCCACCGCTGAGCGCAGCCCGGATCAGGCCGTGAGCGACGCGGGCGCTGTCTCGTCCGGCCGCGCGGAGCCTGCGGGCGGGCCGGCCGCGGCACCATCCGCGATGCGGGCCCAGCTCTCGCGCATCGGGGTCAGATAGGCGATGATCTCGTCGCAGAGCGCCGAATCATTCTTCTGGTTGATCTGCAAAAGGCGGTTCATGGCGCTGCCATAATAACGGCACAGCATCGGCGCGATCGTGCCGCCAAGCTCGAAATCGAGGCAGGACTGCAGAGCCTGCAGGATCTCGAACGCCTTGAGCACGAAGCGGCAGCGATCCTCGATCCGCTGCTCCGTGATCGCGGTTCGGGCCTCGTGCAGCTGTCGGATGGCGATGTCGTAGAGGAGCGCGATCTGTCGAGCAGGATGTTCTGCTCGGGCAGCATTCTGGTAGGCGCTGGCGGCGCGCATGCGCGGGGAGCAGGCGTTCATCGGCGGATGGTCCTCAGTTCCTGGCCGTCATCGCGTCCATCTGCGCTTGAACCTGCCGCATCATCGTCTCGGCGAGGCTCAACGCGGTTTCCATGGCGCTGTAGCGCGCGACCAGGCGCGCCCGCATCGCCTCGGCCCGCTGGTCGATGGCGGCGATCTGCTTCCGGTAGGCTTCGTTCGTGGCAGCGAGATCGGCGATCGCGTGCCCGATGGGTCCGTCCAGCTCGTCGAGCGCATCGTCGAGGGCATTGAACAGCCTGTCGGCCACGCCCGTGCTGATCCTAACGTCGATGCTCGTCGAGCCTTTGCCGACCCATACCAGCTCGAGGCCCTCGTAAGCCGTGCCGGCCCGGCCCTCGATCCTCCCGCCCGTCACGTCGACGGCGACCCCGTCGATGCTGGCGCTCTCGGGCACGCCGTCGGCATCGGCGTCCACGATATCGAGCCGGAAGCTCGTGTCGGTCAGCGCGTTGCTGCGGCCGAGCACGCGCAGCTCGGGCGAGCTCGCAGAAAAGCCGAACGCGAGCACGCCGCGCACACTGTCGAGATCGGACAGGAGCTTCCGGTCGAGCCTGCTGCCGTCGATCACGAGGCGGTTGTCGGCGTCGAAGCCGAGCCCGATATCCCGCAAGGTCGCGGGCGCACCCGAAGCGAGGCCGACGACGCTGCCGCCCGCCAGCATGGCGAGGTCGACGGAAAGGGAGCGGAGCACGGAATCGCCGTGGAGCACGGCACCCTCGCTCACCTTGCCCGATGCATCGACGGCACTCTGCTTGGCGACGAAGTCGCGCACGGCATTGTAGGCGTCGACGAAGCTCCGGATGCCGCTCTTGATCGAAGCCAGATCCGGCTCGATGCCGACCGTGACCGTGGTTCCGGGCTCGGCCTTGAGCAGGCTCAGCGTGACGCCTTCGTAGAGGTCGTCGATCGTGTTGCCGGTGCGCTCGACCGTGACCCCGTCGACGACGATCCGGCTGGTCTGCGCCGCCTGGAGCCGGCTCAGGCCCATCCTGCCGAGCACGTCGTCGCCGGCCGGATCGCTGCCGAGCGTGATCGCCCGGCCAGTCTCCGTGCCGGTGAGGATCAGCCGGCAGTCCGTGTCCGAAACCTTGACGATGCTGGCCGTGACCCCGGTCTCGACGCTCTTCGCGTTGATGGCGGCGCGCAGATCGGCGAGTGTCATCGTGCCATCGACGGCGATCCGCTGCTGCGGGCCGCCGGCAAGACCGATGAGGAGCGTGCCCGCGAAGCCGCTGCCGGCGTTCCAGCCGTCGGCCAGGGTCACGCCGGCGCCGCCGACCGACGCCGTCGCCTGCTTCTCCGCCGTCGCCAACCGCTCCACGGTGAGCGCGAACGTTCCGACCGAAGCCCGGTCGGCGATATCGAGGCCGACCAGCGTGTCGGGCCGGGTCGTCGTGCTGGAGCTGAGATAGGCCTGCTTCGCCTCGAACAGGTTGCTCTCGCCGCCGAGCGTGCCCGGCGGATTGCGCAGGCCGTCGAGCGAGCTCTGGAGCTTCTCGAGCAGACCCTTCAGCTCGGCGAAGGCCGCGGCCTTGGCCTCGTTGCGGGTGATGCTGTTCTCGAGCCGGACCGCGGGTGCCCGCTTCGCCTCGTAGACGGCCTTGACCAGCGCCTCGGTGTCGAGCTGCGAGCTCGTGCCGACGAGGCGGGCCACCCCGCCCGCCGTGCTAAGGCTGCCGAGATTCAAGCCGGTCGGCATGGTCCGCTTCCGCTCGGCGCGCTAGGCCTCATCATGACGGAACATCCTTTCGGGACGGTGCGGGAAGGCGGCAGCAGCCGCCTCCCCGACCCCGGAGCTCTACTGCATCAGCCGCAGCAGGTTCTGCGGCATCTGGTTGGCCTGGGCGAGCATGGCCGTCGCCGCCTGCTGGAGCACGTTGGCCGAACTGAACCTCGACATCTCGTCGGCGACGTCGACATCCATCAGATTGGCGCGGGCCGCATCGAGGTTCTCGACCTGGGTGGCAAGATTGGCGCCCGCGAACTCGAATCGGGACATCAAGGAGCCTGCCGTCGCACGCGCGCCATTGATGCTCGCGATCGCCGTGTCGAGCTGGCTCGCGGCTGCGCTTGCATTGGCGCTGGTCAAAACGTCGTCGCCACTGAGCCCGAGCCCAGTCGTGGTCACGTCGGCCAAGTTGACGGTAATCGTGTCGCTGGATGCATTGGCCCCGATCTGGAAAGTCAGGGTACCGCTACCGCTGACGTCGAAGGTATTGCTGGAACTGACAGCGGCGCTGACATCGAAGTTCTTCAGATTGACACTGATGCCAGCAGTGGCGAAATCGAGGGTACCTTCGTAGACCGTGAGGCCGGTAGGGTCGATTTGAGACGTGTAGCTCAGCGTGCCATCAGTCAGCGTGAAGGTGTCGGTGCCATCGTAGGACAGGGTCCAGGTGCCAGCCTTGGCGTTGCCGGACAGCGCGACCGATATGCCCGCCCCGGCCAGGCCGCTGCCGATATTGCTGATGGACTTGCCAGCCGAGCCGTTCAGGAGTGTCTGGCCGTTGAAGCGGGTCTGGTTGGCGATACCGTTAATCTGGGTCCGCAGCGCCTGATATTCCTGATCGAGGAAGGAGCGTTCGTTGTTCGACACCGAGCCCGACTGTGATTGAGTCGCCAGCGCCTTCATGCGCAGGAGGATGTCGCTGATCCGCGCCATGCCGCCATCGGCCACCTGAAGCAGGCTCTGCGCGTTGCTGACGTTGGTCTGGGCAACTTTCAGCGCCGATATGTCGGCCTTGATCCTGGTGCCGATCGCGAGCGAGGCCGTATCATCGGAAGCCTTCACGATCCGCGAGCCGGAAGCGAGCTTGGCTAGCGAGCTCGAGGCCTCGGCGGCGTTGTTCTTCAGGTAGCGGATGGCCGTGCTGGCGGCCTGATTGGAAGTGGCGGTGAGCATGTCAGGTCCCTTCGGCACCCTACCTGGGCGCTCGGTCAGGAGGCCATCCCGCCTCTGCCTGAGGCGGGCGCCCGGGAACGACCCGCGGGCGAGTGCATATTCCGGCCTCACTCCTTAAGATGAGGTGAACGCCCCACCGCCGCGTCGGCTGGCACGAACATCCGAGTATGGCATGATACGCCGGCGGACACGGATCACCGCCTCAGCATGGGAACGGCACGGCATGACACCGCGGATCGCGACGGTCCTCCTCGGCTTGAGCGCGCTTCTTCCGTTCCTTTCGACGGCTGCGCCGGTCCGGGGCGAGCAGGCATTGGCACTCGGCCTGCCGCTCGCCTGCACGCCCGGCGAGGATTGCTGGGTCGTGCGGCTCAGCGACCGGGACCCCGGCCCGGGCTTCACCGACTATCGCTGCGGTGGGCTGGGCTCGGACGGCCACGACGGGACGGACTTCGCCCTGCCCGATCCCGCGCGCATGCGCGCGGGCGTGCCCGTGCTCGCCGCTGCTGCCGGCACGGTGCGGGCGGCGCGCGACGGCATGCCGGATCAGCCGCCGACCGGCCAGCTCGCCCACGACTTCGGCAGGCTGAGCTGCGGCAACGGCGTTCTTCTTCAGCACGAGGGCGGCTGGGAGACGCAATATTGCCACCTGCGCCAGGGCAGCGTGCGAGTCCGTCCCGGCCAGGCGGTCGCCGCCGGCGACGCGCTGGGCCTCGTCGGCATGAGCGGCGAGGCCAACTTTCCTCACGTCCATCTCGGCGTCCGACGGGAGGGACAGACGATCGATCCCTTCACCGGTACGCCGACCACGTCGCCCTGCGGCAAGGCCGGAACACCGCTCTGGGAGCCGGAGCTGCGGGCGGCTCTCGATTACGTGGCGGTTCCGATCGCGATCGTGGGTCTTGCGGGCTACGTTCCGAGCCACCGGGACATCGTCTCCGGGGCGGCCGCCTCGGTGGGACCTCGCCCGGACACGCCGCTGGTCGGCTACGTGCTGGCCTACGGCCTGAAGCGCGGCGATCGGATCGGCATCACCGTCACCGGCCCCGATGGCACCGTGGTGAGCCGGGCGAGCTTTCCGGTCGAGGAGGAGGCGCCTCGCGCCTCGCGCTCGGCCGGCCGCAAGGCGCCGCCGGGCGGCTGGCCTGCGGGCACCTACCGCGTCGAGGCGAGCGTCGAGCGCGGCGACGCACGCTGGTCCAAGAGCCGGGAGCTCACCTTGACTCAGTAGAGCCGCCCACCGTTCGGTACCGGCCGATCGACTCCGACCAGCACCACGTTGCCCACAGCGTCCGGGAAGCCCAGCACCAGGACCTCGGAGAGCGTCCTCGCGATCCGGCGCGGCGGGAAGTTGACCACGGCCGCCACCTGCCGGCCGAGGAGGTCCTCGGGCCGATAGTTCTCGACGATCTGCGCCGAGCTGGTCCTGCGCCCGATCTCGGGGCCGAAATCCACCACGAGGCGGTAGGCCGGCTTGCGGGCCCCCTCGTTGGGCACCGCCTCGACGATCGTGCCGACGCGAATGTCGAGCTTCAGGAAATCGTCGATCGTGGCGGTCATCGGCTCTCGGTGCCCGAACGGGAACGGCATCGGGCGACGTGCCGCCGCCCGCCCCCGCTTAGGGGAAGCCGCGGGAAGGCGTCAAGCCGCACGGACCAGGACCGCGGAAGAATCGCGTGTCGAAGCGGCCCTGGCCGCTTTCGAGCGGGCCGAGCGGCCGGGCGAAGCCCTCGCCGGGATCTTTCATGCCGGCTCACCGAAGTTCCGACCCGAGGGGCAGCAATGGCCGGTCGAGCTGACGAGCCGGCCAGACCCGACGGATCGTGAGCGTCAAGTTCTGTCGATGGGCTGGTGGCACCGGGCTGGCGAGCCGGTTCAAGCGGCCTCGCGAAGCGGGAGCTTTCTTCTGCTCTGGGAGGCCGTTCATGTAGGCAGCGGCTGGCTGCCAGCGATTCTCGCGGCCCTCGACCGCAAGCTGCCTCCGGCACCATCTCGCGCGCCGCCCCACAACCCGGCACGATCGTCGGCAGCCACGGGCTCGAGCCTGCATCTTCTCGCAGTGGGCATCGGGGACCAGGCAGACAGACGGCTCCGCCAGCCGTCGGCGGGCGCAGAGGCAGCGAGGCGCGGTTCGATGGCCGAGGCCGTGACGGCGTGGCCGTCCAGCCTTGGGTGATCGCCTTCACCTTTCGCGTCGACATGCCCTGGACGTGCATCTCGGCCAGGGTGGCCACGAGCGCCGGCCCGGATCGCTGGCAACGTCCGAACGGCCCGGTGGAGATCAGCAGCAGTGCCGTTCATCCGTTCCGGCCCGGATCGCGAGCGGCGCTCGCGATCCCGCGGCTCCAGCTTGCCGATCGATGGCGGCGCCATTGACTATGATCAGGGTACGACCGTAGCCGCCCGCGCGGCAGCCGAGCCTGCCTGCGGTGCGTTCGCGCTCGGCAACACCGGGTGCGTCGGTCATCTCGGTTTCCAGGACCTCCTGCAGCACGGTGCGCACGGATCCACAGGCCGCGGAGCATCGGATCGATGCTCACGTCACACGACGACAGCTATCAGGCGCAACGCTGCCACATGACGTTCCGGCAGCTTTCGACATCCATCGCGGGTGCAGGTGAGCGGGATGCCGACCGGCTCCCCGCAGCAGGTGCCGATCACTCCTCGTCGAGCGGCACGTCGAGCTCTTGCGCGTTGGCGAGCTCGGGATTCGCGAGCGCTCGAGCGAGATTGCAGATCGCCTCCTGATGCTTGCGGCTCGGCATGCTGATGAAGTTGCGCGCGAGCTCGAGCAGCATGCGCTGCTGCGGGGTCGGCTTGAACGCCCGCTCGCTCTCCATGCCGTCGAAGAAGTAGCCGACATCGACGCCGAGCGCCTGCGCGATCGTGAACAGCCGCCCCGCGGCGATCCGGTTGATGCCCTTCTCGTACTTGTGGGCCTGCTGGTAGGTCACCCCGATGAGCTCGGCCATCTGCTGCTGGGTCAGGCCGAGCATGATCCGCCTCTCCCGCATGCGCGCACCGACATACCGGTCGATATCCTGCGCCCGCGAGCGTCCGGGCCCCACCTTTGCTTTCAGGCTAGCAGTCGCCATCTTGACCTCCGTCACCTGCCTCGAACGTCGTGTCGGGTCGAACGCCTGGAAGCTTTCAAGGCCGAGCCTCCGTCCATGAAGCTTCACCACGAGATTGATCTACCACGAGGTTAGGCGAGCCACCCTTTAGGGATAGTTAACAGGAAACACGAAAAACACTAGTGCATCCATGTGGACGGAGATGTCAATCGAGCAACACCACCGACGGTTTAACACCCTATAGTATGGTTAATATGATGTTTATGAACGCTTAAGATGATCTCAATCTATTGCCGCCGCCGCTCTCAGCGAGAGGCGATTCGGATCTCGCGATCCGTGCTCGGCCTCTTCAACTGAAGAATATATTTTTTCATTTCAGTATTAACCCTAAAGGAGAAACATCTTGCTCATCGCGATGCAGTTGCGGACCTCGCTGGAGCGGGCGCTCGCTCCTGAACATCTCGAGATCGTGGACGAGTCGGTACGGCATCATGGCCATGCTGGCTGGCGGCCCGAAGGAGAGACCCATTTTCGCGTGCTCGTGGTCAGCGCCGTCTTCGCCGGGCGCAGCCGGCTCGAGCGTCAGCGCATGGTACACGCCGCCGCCGCCGGGCTTCTGCGCGAGCGGATCCACGCGCTGTCGATTCGCGCCCTGACACCGGAGGAGGCGGCCTCAGCCGCCTCCGGCTGATCCGTCCTCCTCGCGCAGCGGTCCGTTGTACCAGCGGGGGTGGTGCCGACGCACGACGTCGCCGTCGCGGGCGAGCGCGTGGCAGCTATCGAGATGTACCGGCGGGCGATCCTGCGCCACTGCCGGCCTCTCGCGGGCGAGGATCGGGTACACGGTCTGGTAGGCGGCCGTCGCCAGCGGCCAGAGCAGCTCCACGAGATGCGTGCAGCCCTTGACACCGCCGAGGCGACCCAGCACCTCGCGCCGCCAGCCGGGGCCAATCCTCACTCCTTTCAAGGTCGCGAAGGCGGGTGTTATGGCCGGACAGACCGCATAAGGGCCGGCATCGGTCACGGCGACGACGTCCCGAACGACGAGCTCGTCGTCGACCGTGAGCCGCAGCCACATCGCGTGCAGCGGCTCGCCCGACGGAATCTCGCCACGGAAAGCGTTCGTGAACGGATAGGCCTTGGTGTCGACCAGCCGGCCTTCGATGTCCCACAAGCCGTCCGCGCGCCGATAGCCGCGGCACTGGATCTCGCGGCTGTGGACGGGCTCGCGCGGGACCGGCTCGGGCAGCGGCACGAGCGGTCTCTTCAGGCCGAAGCCGTGCCACGGATGGCGCCGTCCTCGTCGGCCGCCGGCAACCGCCGCCGGCTGCACGCGGGTTCGGCACCTTCGTCGATGCCCGGAACGATTCGCTCCCTCATGGCACCCGCTCTCGAATCACGTGGCTCCGGCCCTGATCACGGAACGGTGCCTTGCCGCCATCTTCCTTCCAGGTCAAGAGAAATCACGGCGGCTCCGCGCACAGCCGAGGCCGGCCCGGAGCTGCCGCTGTCGATCACTCGCCCGTGGATGTCAGCTTGCCCTTGGCACGCTCGATGCCCTCGAGGATGAGCTGGTGCGCCCGCTCCGGTCCTTCCCAGCCCTTCACCTTCACCCACTTGTTGGGCTCGAGGTCCTTGTAGTGCTCGAAGAAGTGCGCGATCCGGGCGAGATCGAGCTCGGGGATGTCCTGATAGGTCCGCACATGCCTGTGCACGGGCGTGATCTTGTCGATCGGCACGGCAAGCAGCTTCTCGTCGAGCCCGGCCTCGTCTTCCATCTCGAGCACGCCGATCGGACGCACGCGCAGAATCGCGCCCGACATCACCGGCATCCGGCCCACCACCATCACGTCGAGCGGGTCGCCATCGCCGCCGAGCGTGCTCGGGATGAAGCCGTAATTGCAGGGATAGAACATGGAGGTGTAGAGATAGCGGTCGACGAAGATGAAGCCGCTGTCCTTGTCGTACTCGTACTTGATCGGATCGGAGCGCAGCGGCACCTCGATCAGCACGTTCACTTCATAGGGCGGGTTCTTGCCGGGGGGCAGGCGATTGATGTCCATTGAGCCTCGCTCCTTGAGTCGTGAGGGAAGGGCCGCTCAGGGCCAAGCGACGACCGGCGGCAGCGACATCAGGATGGCTTCCGGGTTGCCGCCGGTCCTGAGGCCGAACTGGGTGCCGCGGTCGTAGAGCAGGTTGAACTCGACGTAGCGCCCCCGGCGCACGAGCTGGTGCTGGCGCTCGGCCTCGGTCCAGGGCCGGTTCATGTGCCGGCGGACGATCTTCGGATAGATGTCGAGGAAGGCCTCGCCCACTTCTCGCGTGAAGGCGAGATGGCGTTCGAACTCGCCCTCGAGATAGTCGTAGAAGATACCTCCTACCCCGCGCGGCTCGTCGCGATGCGGAATGAAGAAGTACTCGTCGGCCCAGGCCTTGAAGCGCTGGTAGGCGTCGGGCGCGTAAGAATCGCAGGCCGCCTTGAGACGGGCATGGAACGCGGCCGTGTCCTCCTCGTCGGGGTAGATCGGGTTGAGGTCGGCCCCGCCGCCGAACCAGGCCCTGGCCGTGCGGATGTGGCGCGTGTTCATGTGCGCAGGAGGAACGTGCGGCGAGCGCAGATGCGCCACGAGCGAGATGCCGCTGGCCCAGAAGATGCCGTCCGCCTCCTCGGCACCCGGAATCTGGCGCCGAAACTCGGGGGCGAAGCTGCCCCAGACGGTCGAGACGTTGACCCCCACCTTCTCGAACACCCGGCCGCGCATCAGCGCCATCACCCCTCCGCCGCCGCCGGGGCGCTTCCAGGGCTTGCGCTCGAACCGGCCGGGGGGCAGGTCGGCATGCTCGGCCCCGGCATAGTCGTTCTCGATGGCCTCGAACGCGGCGCAGATGCGGTCCCGCAGGCTCTCGAACCAGGCCCGCGCCCGCTCCCGCTCGTCGTTGCTGTCGCCGCCCGCCGGCATCGTCATGCCTTTCCACATCCTTGCCTAGAGAGCGACCTCGTGAAAGCCGCCCGTCTGCCGCAACGCCTCGGCGAGCACGATCGCTGCCGCCGTCACGACATTCAGCGAGCGCAGGTCGGGCCGCATCGGGATCTTGACCCTGAGATCGGCGCGGACATGTACCGCCTCCGGCACCCCGGCGCTCTCGCGGCCCAGGAGCAGCACGTCGTCCGGCCGGAATGCGACCCGATGATAGAAATGCTCGCCGCGCGTGCTCAATAGGACCAAACGGCGTCCTTCCGCCAGACGTGCCGTCTCGAACGCGGCGAAGTCCTGATGCCGCACCCAACGCGCATGGGCGTGGTAGTCGAGCGCTGTCTGGCGGATGCGCCGGTCGTCGAGCGGGAAGCCGCACGGCTCGATCACGCCGAGCGTGACGCCGAAGCAGGCGCACAAGCGCAGGGCCGAGCCGAAATTGTGTGGCCGGTCCGGCTGGTAGAGCACGAGCCCGAGCCGGGGCAGGCCCGGCTGCGTTCCTCGCATCTCATCACTTGCCGACAGCATCGATTCATCTCCGTGGGCCGCAGCCTTCTAACGCTATGCGCGAAATTTCGACCGCGTCATGATCGCAAAAGCCTTCATGAAGGATGCAAAGCCATGAATTTTCAGAAAATTTATGCGACCAATAGTCGCTTGTTCCCGATATGTGGCCTCTATAGATTGCGCGCCAGTTTGTCCCAGGCCCTCACCAGTAGCAGCGGGCGCAGCGCATGGCCGATACCGCCAACCCCACCTCCACGCCGTCCGGCGGCACTACCCGCCGAGATTTTCTCGATCTGGTCACTTGGTCGACGCTGGCGGTAGGCACCGCTGCCGTGGTGTGGCCGCTCATCGATCAGATGAACCCTTCCGCCGACGTGCTGGCTTTGTCCAGCATCGAGGTCGATCTCTCCCAGGTCCCGGTCGGCCAGGCCGTCACCGTGAAGTGGCGCGGTAAGCCCGTGTTCATCCGCCATCGCACCGAGGAGGAGATCAAGGAGGCCGAGGCGGTGCCGCTCGGCGAGCTGCGCGATCCGCAGACCGACGAGCAGCGCGTGAAGAAGCCCGAGTGGCTGGTGGTGATCGGGGTGTGCACCCATCTCGGCTGCGTGCCTCTCGGCAACAAGCCGGGCGAGCCCAGGGGCGACTATGGTGGCTGGTTCTGCCCGTGCCACGGCTCGCACTACGACACTTCGGGTCGCATCCGCAAAGGCCCGGCGCCGTTGAACCTCACCGTGCCGGACTACGCCTTCCTGACCGATACCTCGGTCCGCATCGGCTAGAGCACGCGACATCCTCGACCCGGCTCACCCTGCCGGCGGCTGCGGCCCATGCGGGCCAGCCTCGACGGGCCGGGGAGACAACCACTGGAAGGTCCCATGGCCGCCGACGTACCCAATCCCGTGTTCAAGAGCGGTGTGCTGCGCTGGATCGATGACCGGCTGCCGCTCATCAGTTGGAGCTACAAGGAGTTCGTCGCCTATCCGGCGCCGAAGAACCTCAACTACTTCTGGAACTTCGGCTCGCTCGCCGGCATCATGCTGGCGCTGCAGATCGTGACCGGCATCGTGCTGGCGATGCACTACACGCCGCATGTCCTGCATGCGTTCGACTCGGTCGAGCACATCATGCGCGACGTGAACTACGGCTGGCTGCTGCGCTACGCGCACGCCAACGGTGCTTCGATGTTCTTCATCGTGGTCTACATCCACATCTTCCGCGGGCTCTATTACGGCTCCTACAAGGCGCCGCGCGAGCTCCTGTGGATGCTGGGCGTGATCATCCTGCTCCTGATGATGGCGACGGCGTTCATGGGCTACGTGCTGCCGTGGGGCCAGATGAGCTTCTGGGGTGCCACGGTGATCACCAACCTGTTCTCGGCGATCCCGTTCGTGGGCGACCCCATCGTCACCTGGCTCTGGGGCGGCTTCTCGGTCGACAACCCGACGCTCAACCGGTTCTTCTCGCTCCACTACCTCCTGCCGTTCGTGATCTTCGCCGTGGTATTCCTGCACATCCTGGCGCTGCATCAGTTCGGCTCGAACAATCCGGTCGGCATCGACCTCACGAAGAAGGACAAGATCCCCTTCCATCCGTACTACACGGTGAAGGATCTGTTCGGCCTCACCATCTTTCTGATCTTCTTCAGCTTCTTCATCTTCTTCGCGCCGAACTATCTGGGCCATCCGGACAACTACATCCCGGCCAACCCGCTCTCCACGCCGGCGCACATCGTCCCGGAGTGGTACTTCCTGCCGTTCTACGCCATCCTGCGCTCGATGATCTACGAGCAGCTCTTCACGCCGCTCTCGTTCCTCGCCTGGTTCGGCATCTCGGCCAAGCTCGCCGGCGTGCTCGCCATGTTCGGTTCGATCGCCTGTCTGCTCGTGGTGTCGTGGCTCGACACCTCGAAGGTGCGCAGCGCCACCTTCCGGCCGATCTACAAGTGGGTGTTCTGGCTCCTGGTGATCGACTGCATCGTCCTTACCTGGGTCGGCGGCCAGGTGCCGACCCGTGGCGTGGTCTGGATCGGCCAGTTCGCGACGCTCTACTACTTCCTCCACTTCCTCGTCATCCTGCCGCTCCTGGGCAAGCTCGAGCGCCCGCTTCCGCTGCCCGCGAGCATCGACGAGCCGGTCCTCGGCCGTCGCGGCGTGGCGGCGCAGCCCGCGGAGTGAGATCGATGCGCATGGCAAACCGTCTCTTCGCCGCCACCGTCGCAGCCTTCGCCGTGACCGCCGGCCTTGTTCCTTCGCCGACCGAAGCCGCCGAGGAAGGCATCGTCACGCGGCATCTGCACTGGCCGACCGACGGCTTCTTCGGCAGCTTCGACCGGGCGGCCGTACAGCGCGGCTTCCAAGTCTATCGCGAGGTCTGCTCGGCCTGCCACAGCCTCAAGTACGTGGCGTTCCGCAATCTCGCCGACATCGGCTACGACGAGGAGCAGATCAAGGCGATCGCGGCCCAGTACCAGGTCACGGACGGGCCGAACGACCAGGGCGAGATGTTCCAGCGTCCGGGCCTGCCGTCCGATCGCATCCCCGGTCCCTATCCCAACGAGCAGGCCGCCGCAGCCGCCAACGGCGGCAAGGCGCCGCCCGACCTGTCGCTGATGGCCAAGGCGCGCGAGGGCGGGATGGATCACATCTACAGCGTGCTCACCGGCTACGAGGAACCGCCCGCCGATTTCACCATGCCGCCGAGCGGCTACTACAACGTGGCGTTCCCAGGCCACGTCATCGCCATGCCGCCGCCCCTGAACCCGGACCAGGTGACCTATGCCGACGGCACCAAGGCGACCGTGGCGCAGATGGCGCAGGACGTGTCGCAGTTCTTGATGTGGGCCGCCGAGCCCAAACTCGAGGCGCGCAAGCAGACCGGTATCAAGGTGATCCTGTTCCTGGTCGTGCTCACGGGCCTCACCTTCGCGCTCAAGCGCAAGGTCTGGGCCGACGTGCCGCACTGACGCCGGACGGCCCCCGCGCGATCGCGAGACGAAGGGAAGGGGCGGACCCGTGCGGGCCCGCCCCTTCCTTCGTCCGGCGCCGTGCCGCACCGGTCAGTGCTTCTGCTCGCTCTGGTCGTGCGGCCCGCCCGGCTCCTTGATGCCGGTCACGGCCGTATCGGTGAGCGAGCTATCGCCCTGGATCGCGATGTCGCCGAGAGAGACGATGCCGACGAGCCGCTTGTTGCGGTCCATCACCGGCAGCCGCTGAACCTTGAGACGGGCCATGTTCTTGACGACGTGGTCGAGCTGCTCGTCCTCGTAGCAGTACTTCACGTCGCGGGTCATCGCCTCCTCGACCCTGGTGTCCGGGCCTTTGCCCTGGGCCACGGCGCGCACCGTGATGTCGCGGTCGGTGATCATCCCGACGAGCCTGTCGCCCTGGGCCACGGGCAGGATGCCGGCATCGAGGTCGGCCATCAGCCTGGCGGCCTCGCGGATCGTCACGTCGGGGGTGGTGGTCTTGACCGTGCGGGTCATGACGTCGCTGACTTTCATGGCTGCCTCCGTGTGATCACGGCCATTACCATAGCCGTCACGCGGCCCAGGGAAGTCCAAGGGCTGCGCGGTACGGCTGCCTAACGCCCGCCTCCTTGGGGGGTTCCGCCGAGGAAGCTCGGCCTTCGGCCGATCGATCGGCACCCTGGGAGTGCCGGACCAGGTGCCCCGGCTCACCTCGTGGAACCTGCCCTTTCACCCGTCGTTGGAGAGGTCGTCGGGCGCGGACGGCGCCGGGACCGGATCTGGAGCGGAGCCATGGCCACAGCCCCTTACGCGCAGCGCAGCGTCCCCGATCTTCTGAGCGATCCGACCCGCCTCGCCTGCCTTCTCGGCGGCGGCCTCCTCACCCTCCTGGGCGCGCGTCGCGGTGGCATGCTGGGCGCGGGCCTGGTGCTCGCCGGCGGGGCGGTCGCCTTCAAGGGCCTCGCCGATCTGCCACTCGCCGGCGAGGGTGGCATGCTCGAGGAGGGGCTGCACCGGCTCGAGCGCACCCTGCCCACCGGTGCGGTCAAGATCGCCCGCAGCATCACGATCGGCCGGCCGCGCGAGGAGGTCTGGCGCTTCGTGCGCGACCTGTCGGGGTTTTCCCGCTGGGCGCGCCACGTCGAGAGCGTGATCACCACCGATGACGGCCGCAGCCACTGGATGGTCCGCGCCCCCGGCGGCACGCGGATCGAGTGGGACGCGATGATCGAGGCCGAGAGCCCGAACGAGCGCATCTCCTGGCAGACCCTGCCGGGCAGCGAGATCCGCCACGCCGGGGTCATCACCTTGCGCGACGCCCCCGGCGGGCGCGGCACCGAGCTGATCTTGCGCCTGAACTACGAGGCGCCGGGCGGTGTCCTCGGCCGGACCATCGCCCGGCTCATGGGTGAGGAGCCCGGCATCCAGGCACGGGACGACCTCCGCCGCCTGAAGCAGCTCCTCGAGACCGGCGAGATGGCGACCAACGCGATGCGGCCGGAGGATGCCGGCCGGGAGAGGTTCTGATGCGCGCCTTGTGCTGGAACGGGATCGACGATCTTCGGACCGAGCGCGTGCCCGATCCGGGGATCGTCAATCCGCACGACGCCCTCGTCCGGGTGAAGCTGTCCTCGGTCTGCGGCTCCGATCTCCACCTCCTGGGCGGCTTCGTGCCGACCATGAAGCCCGGCGACATCATCGGCCACGAGTTCCTGGGCGAGGTGGTCGAGACCGGCAGCGAGGTCAAAAAGCTCCGCCGCGGCGACCGGGTGATCGTGATCTCGATCATCGGCTGCGGCCGCTGCTGGTTCTGCGAGCACGATCTCCATTCCTTGTGCGACAACACGAACCCGAACCCGAGCGTCGCCGAGACCGCCTACGGCCACGCCACCGCCGGCATCTTCGGCTACAGCCACGCGTTCGGCGGCTATGCCGGCAGCCACGCCGAGTACATCCGCGTCCCCTTCGCCGACGTCGGCGCCTTCAAGGTCCCCGATGGCGTGCGCGACGAGCAGGCCGTGTTCGTCTCGGACGCGGTGCCCACGGGCTTCATGGCGGCCGATCTCGCCGGAATCGAGCCCGGCGACGTGGTCGCGGTCTGGGGCTGCGGCGCCGTGGGGCAGATGGCGATCGCGAGCGCCTTCTTTCTGGGGGCGGAGCGCGTGATCGCGATCGACCGCTTTCCCGACCGGCTCCAGGCTGCGAACGAGCGCTACGGGGCCGATATCGTCAACTACGAGCAGGCCGACGTCTATGAGGTCCTCATGGAGACGACCGGCGGACGCGGCCCCGACCGCTGCCTCGACTGTGTCGGCCTCGAGGCCCACAGTCCCGGCCTCGGCCACTACTACGACAAGGCCAAGACGGCGCTCATGCTCGAGACCGATCGGATCTCGGTCCTGCGCGAGGCGATCCGCTGCTGCCGCAAGGGCGGCACGGTGTCGGTGATCGGCGTCTATGGCGGCTTCGTCGACAAGTTCCCGATGGGAGCGGTCATGAACAAGGCGCTCACCATCCGTGGCGGCCAGCAGCACGGCCAGCGCTACGCCGAGCGCCTGTTCGGCTATATCCGGAACGGCAAGCTCGACCCGTCCTGGCTATTGACCCACCGCCTGCCGCTCGAGCGCGGGCAGGAGGGCTACATGATGTTCAAGCACAAGGAGGACCGCTGCCTGCGGGTCGTGTTCGACCCGACGCTGGAAGCCGCCTGAGCGGGCTGTTATCCTCCTCAGGAGTGGAGTGGCAGGTTCATGGGTCGGATCGTCGTCGAGGGGCTCGCCGAGCAGATCGCGGCCGAAGCCGCGGCTTGAATGGCGCGGCCGGTTCCGCGAGGCTGAGCGTTCGCTGGACGAGGAAAGAGGAGCCCCGCCATGCACGCCATCTGCACGACCTGCGGTACGCAGTTCGCAGCCAGCGAGGCGCCGCCCGAACGCTGTCCCGTCTGCGAGGACGAGCGCCAGTACGTGGGCTGGGGCGGCCAGCGCTGGACCACGCTCGAGGAGCTGCAGGGCGCCCACAAGCTCGCCGTCCGCGATCAGGGCGACGGCCTTCTCGGCCTCGGCATCGAGCCCAAGTTCGCGATCGGCCAGCGTGCGCTCCTGGTGCCGGCGCGCGCCGGGAACGGCGGCCCCGGCCGCAACGTCTTGTGGGACTGCATCAGCCTCGTGGACGCGGCGGCGGTGCGCGTGATCGAGGCCCTGGGCGGGCTATCCGCGATCGCCATCTCGCACCCGCATTACTATGCGTCGATGGTGGAATGGAGTCGCGCCTTCGGCGGCGTGCCGATCTGGCTCCACGCCGCCGACCGCGAATGGGTCGTGCGCCCCGATCCCGCGATCCGCTTCTGGGACGGCGACGCGCTGGAGCTCGGGCCGGGCCTCACCCTCCTGCGCCTCGGCGGCCACTTCGCCGGCGGCACCGTGCTTCACTGGGCCGATGGCGCCGAAGGTCACGGCGTGCTGCTCGCCGGCGACATCCTGCAGGTCGTGCAGGACCGGCGCTGGCTCAGCTTCATGTACAGCTACCCGAACTACCTCCCGCTGCCCGCCGCCACGGTGCGGCGGATGGCGGCGATGCTCGATCCCTACCCGTTCGAGCATCTCCACGGCGCCTGGTTCGATGCCGCGGTGCAGGGCGACGCCAAGGCGGCCGTGAAGCGCTCCGCCGAGCGTTACCTGCGGGCCCTGGGCGAAGGATGAGAGCGAGGCACCCTCATCCCCCGACCGGCCGGCTCACAGCACGAAATCGGTAGCGGTGAGGGCGATCTTGCCCGTGAGCTGGATCTCGAAGTCCGCCACTTTGTCCCCGTTCACGTCGCCCTGCACGATGGTGTTGCCGCTGTCATAGAGGTAATGGAGCTGGCCCGCGGCGGTGAAGCCCTTGGTGCCGATGAAGGTGAAGGCCTGATCGCCCGCAATGCCGCTCTTGGCGTCGATCGAGACGAGGTCGATCCTGTCGCTGCCGCGCTGGAAGTCGGCGATGATGTCGCGGCGGCCGAGGCCGACGCCGGTGTCGCCGAGATTGATGTCGAACACGTCCTTGCCGGCCTCGCCGTACATCCGGTCGTAGCCGGAATCGCCGGTGATCCTGTCGTCGCCGACACCGCCGTAGATGGCATCGTTGCCCGCACCGCCGAACAGCAGGTCGTTGCCGGCAAGGCCGCGCAGCTCGTTGGCGCCGCCGCTGCCACGGATCTCGTCGCCATAGGCCGAGCCGATCGCGTTCTCGATGCCGTAAAGCCGGTCGAGCTCGCTGCCGCGCGTCGCCGTGCCGGTTGCCAGATCGATCTTGGTCGCGACACCGCTGACCTCGACGCTGATCGTGTCCGTGCCCGCACCGCCGTCCAGGAGATCGTCTTGGTCACCGTCGAAGCTTGCCCCTTCGGTATAATCCTGATCGACCGCGATCACCTTCGCATCGGTGAAGGACGTGCTCGCATCGAGCGACGCTTGGATCGTGTAGGCGGAAGGCGTTCCATCGTACACCGTGTTGACGCCACGTGCATCGAGGTAATAGATGCCCGATGAGCGAGCAGTGAAATCGAAGCTTGCTTCGTAGGAAATTCAGTAGAATTTCTCGTGCGCATCAACAGATTTGATGACGTTCCCGTTCGCGTCGCGCAAGGTCAGCGAGTAGATCGAGCCATACTCGCCATCGACACGGAAGGCATAAGACTGACCTTTGTTCAGGTAGATCCTGAACCAGTCGGAGTCGCCATCCCGATCGAAGTCGCTCTCCGACGCCACCCCGAGCATCAATGTGGCATCGGTGCCGATGTTGCCAGGAATATCCGTCACTGATTCATATCCTCGATTGACCGCTTAAAGCGTAATCAGAAGGATGTTCATAGCGTCCAGGTTGTCAATCATTGCTCCGGCGGTCCTGATATGCCCTATCGTATCGGGACGGGTCCATGATGCAGGCGCGTCCCGAATGCCGGAATGATTTGTCATTCCAAGAAAATAAACCTATAGTCAAGGCATGACGACCTGCCAATCTCCGGCCGGTCCCGCAGCCCGATGGCCGCACCGAGCTTCCATCGGGGAACATCCCCACCGGCACGAGCGAACCCGACCTCGGCAGCAGCTACTCGCTGCCGAGCGTCCGCTTCAGTCGAACACCGCCCGATCGGCATTCCTGGCCGCGTCCAGGCCTTTGATCGTCTCCTTGCCGACGAGCTTGCGCAGGATCGTGTCGGTGAGGTCGGCCCCGGTGAAATCGGCCCCGATGATGCTGGCACCGGTGAGATCGGCGCCGCCGAGGTCGGCTCGGGTCAGATCCGCACCGTCGAGCCGGGCCTTGCCGAGCTTGGCGAAGGCGAAGTCGGCGCGCGCCAGCCTGGCGTCGGTGAGATCGGCCGCTTCGAGCACCGCCCCCCTGAAGCTCGCCCGCATCAGGCCCATGGACTGGTTGCGCATGTCGGCGGACCCGTCCGCCGCGCGCAAGGAGGCGCCGCGCAAGGAGGCGTTGTCGAAGCCGGCCGCGATCCTGGCCCGGTCGAGCCTGGCCCCGTCGAGCTTCGCGCGCAGGAGCTGAGCCTGGAACAGGCCGGCCTCGGTGAGGTCGGCCTGGGAGAAGTCGGCCTCGAGCGCCCAGGCGAGATCGAGCCAGGCACCGGCGAGGCGGGTGCCCTTGAGCGTGGCGCGGTTGAGCCGCGCCCAGCGCAGATCGGCCGCGGCGAGATCGAGGCCCGAGAGGTCGAGCCCGTTCAGGCTGCGGTCGTGGAGATCGACACGGCCGTTGCGCGCGACCGCCTCCGCCGCCATCGCCGCCACCTGCTCACGGGTCAGCTCGGCCTTGACCATGCGCGGCGAATCGAGGTCGACGTGCCGCATCATGTCCTGGGCGCTCGGTCCCCGCTGCGGGATACCCGCCGCAAAGGCCGTACCCAGAGCACCTTCCAGCAACCGCCGCCGCGTCGTCATGGCCATCGCCCGTCCGGCGGGATCCCCGCAACGGGGTTCCCCGCGGTCTCGATGCTAGCCGATCCGAGCTTGCGCCGGGAAGGCCGGGATCAACCGGCGGCGCTCTCCGCCTCGGCCGCAGCCGCCGCCTGTTTCTTGCTGCTGCGCGCGCGGCGGTTCTGCGCCAGGCGCTCCTGCTTCGCCGCCTTCCTCGCCGAGAGTTCGGCCTCGATCGCCGGCAGCACGGCCGCGGCCGAGGCGCGCTGCTGCGCCGAGCCCGCCTCCTTGAGACGCACGGCATTGGCGTGCAGGTTGTTGAGGTCGGCATCCGCCATACCCGGCAGCTTGTCGACGAGGCTCATCGAAGTCCTCCGCTCGCTCGCCGGCCGCGGTGCGGCGCGGCATTCCTGGTCCCAAAACAGCGACACCCCCCGGAAGCCCGGAGGGTGTCGTCTGGCCGAGGCTGCGATCGCCCTGTTAGGAGGCGCGCTGCAGCTCCTCGGCCGAGCTCTTGCCGTTCTTGCCGCGTACCAGACGGTACTGCACGCGGTCGCCCTCGCGCAGCTCGCCGAGCCCAGCCCGCTCCACGGCGGAGATGTGGACGAAGGCGTCAGGGCCGCCCTGGTCGGGGGTAATGAAGCCGTAGCCCTTCGTCGCGTTGAACCATTTGACCGTGCCGGTCTGCATCAAATCACCTCGGTAGGTGGGTCGTGCACGCCGGGCGACAGACCGCGGCGTGAGGTGATCTCTGGCGTCTGTCCTGGAGAGTGGCCGGTAGAACCGGTCGGCCGGAAGAGCGGGTAGAGAACCTGAAGCTAAGATGGAACGTGCCGTGTCTTTCCGCAAGGGCAAATCGGCAGGAGCATCACCACGCGAAAGCCGGCCGAAGAAACAGCGGAATTGGCCGCTCCCGGCATACCGCCGTAGGCTTCTGATCCCTTCACCCATCCTCCCGCGCGATCTAGTCTCGAGGGTGGACGGTCCCGGCTTTCCGCTGGTCCGCCTGCCTGTGAAGGTGCCGCCATGGCGAAGGATCGCCGTCTCAGCGCCATGCTGCCCTCCGCCGGGTCCGGTCGTACCCGATCCGGACCCGGCGTGGCGCTGGCCGGATGCCTCGTGCTCCTCGCCGGCTGTGGCCGGGGCGAGGCCCCGCCCGCGTCCGTGGCCGACCTCGCCTGGCGCTGCGCCGACGGCCACGTGCTGCGGGTCCTGTTCCAGGAGGAGCAGAACAGGGCGGTGCTCACCACGAGCAAGGACGCGCTGACCCTCACGCGCTCGCCCGCCGACCGGGGCCGCCGCTTCACCGCTCCGGGCTGGGAGCTCTGGGCCGTGCGCGACGAGGCTCTGTTCACCTATCCGGGCGGTGTCCAGACCTACTGCCGTTACCGGCCCTGGTTCGATTCCTGACCGGGCCGCGCGCCCGAGCTTTCCATCCGGGTTCTCCTGCGCCATCATCGCGCGAGCCCGGCCTGCACCCGGAGGGGAAATGCCCTCGCCCGTCCCGCGCTCTTTGATCGCCCTCGCTGCCGCCGCCATGATCACGGAAGGCCCGACCCCTGTCCCCGGTGCTACCGTGCCCGAAGCGCGTTGGCATGGAGCGCCGGCCCGATCGACGCAGCCTGCACCTTCCGTCGAGGTCGTCCTTCCCCTGGATGCGGGCGGCCTCGGCCCCTGCGCCGACCAGAGCCGCCATCCCGGCCGCGCGCGCGTCGACAGCACGGGGCCGTTCGATCTCGAGACCGACGCCACGATCCCACCAGCCGACCTCGGCTGCTGAGTCTGCGTGCAAGGCCGGCTCGTCTCGCAACCCCGGCCGCGTCTCGGTGTTAGCAGGATCGGGCCCGTGACGGCCGAGCCGAGGCGTTCGGGGAAAAGGAATGAGGCTCGCCACCAGTCTGACCGATGCGGCCCGGAGCGCGCTGCGCTTCCTGGCACGCCCCGTCCATGTCGTACGAGACGACGGCGGCGTCGTGCTCCAGCCCTATCGGGGCTACGGCTCGAAGGAGGAGATCTTTCTGATCGGCCGGGTGTTCCGCGAGCCGCCGCGCCGCGCGGAAGGTGCGCCTTTGGGCAGCCTCGCCCGGCTCGGCCGTCACCTCTTCCGCCACGGCATCGGCGCGGCACCGGTCCTCGCCCGCTTCGGCGGCGCGGAGCAGCGGGTGGTGACCGACGCGGACGGCTATTTCCGCATCCATCTCGAGATCGCGCAGCCGCCGCCCGATGACCGACTCTGGCATCCCATCCCGCTCGAGCTGTTGCAGCCCGTGCGGCTCGAGGTGGAAGGCGAGCTGTTCATCCCGCCCACACGCTGCCGCTCCGTCGTGATCAGCGACATCGACGACACGATCATGGAAAGCCGGGTCGCGAGCCTGCCCCGGATGCTGTGGCGACTGTTCCTGCAAGGCGCGCACCACCGGCTCGCCTTTCCCGGCATGGCGGCGCTCCTGCGGGCGTTCCATCGGGGCGCTTCGGGCGAGGCGTTCAACCCGATGCTCTACGTCTCGCGCAGTCCCTGGAGCAACTACGAGATCCTGGACGAGTTCTTCCACCTCCACCTCATCCCGGTCGGCCCGCTCCTGTTCCTGCGGGAATGGGGTATGACGCTGCAGAACCCGCTGCCCCGGCGCGGCAAGAGCCACAAGCTCGACATGATCCGCCACATGCTCGCCCTCTACCGCGAGCTGCCCTTCGTCCTGATCGGCGACAGCGGCCAGCGCGACCCCGAGATCTACACGCGTCTCGTCCGCGAGCATCCCGGCCGCGTGCTCGCCATCTACATCCGCAACGTCAGCCGCAGCCCGGAGCGCCGGGCCGCGATCGAGGCGCTGGCGGCCGAGGTCGCGGCCGCCGGCAGCAGCCTGCTGCTCGCCGCCGACAGCCTCGCCATGGCCGAGCACGCGGTCGAGCACGGCCTGATCGCGGCCGAAGCCCTCGCCGAGGTCGCCGCCGAGCGTGCACAGGAGCCCGAAGCACCCGCACCGGCCACGACCCGCACCATCGTCCGTCCGACACCGGAGAAAACGCGGGCCGCGGTCGAGCGCGGCCGGCTCGATCAGGCTCTGGACCAGGGGGCAGCAGGTGGGACGCCGCCCAACGTCGTGGTCGAGCCGGAGGACAGCCGCCGCCTCTGAGCAGGTGCGCCGGGCATGGCCGATGCCCGCGAGGCTGTGGGAACGGCATCGCGGGCGTTCGTCGGCCCTTCCTACCCGCGAGCGCGAGGAACATGCCCATGCCGCGACGCCCATCATCCCTGCTCGGTGCCGCGATCCTGCTCGGCGTTGCCGCCTGCGCCAGCGTGCCGGTCGAGACGGACCGCACGGTAGCGGGCGATCCGGCCGAGGTGCGCAGTCGCATCGAGGCCGAGATCATCCGGCTCGGCTTCACGCGGACGACGGACGGCACGAGCGGCGTCGTCACGGCATCGCGCAGCGGAACGCCCGCCGCCTGGATGTCCTGCGTGCCCGAGATCGTGGGTCAGGAGGACCCCGAGCGCCGCATGGTGACGGTCCAGAGCCGCCACGGCACGGTCCGCGTCACGCTCGAGCCCGCCGCGGGCGGGACTCGCGTCGTCATCGCCACCGACTTCACGGGCACCTACCGCAACCCCTACACAACCTATCCCTTCGAGAAGCCCTGCCGCTCCACCGGGGTGGTCGAATCCCGTCTGTTCGCTGCCGCGAGCGCCGGCCCGACATCCTGACCCTCTTTCAGGGCATGGAGAATGGCCCGGGTGGCCGCGGCCGGGTCGTCCGCCTGCATCACGGCGCCGACGACCGCCACGCCGGCGGCGCCCAGCGCCCGGCACGCCGCCGCCGTCGCCGCGGTGATTCCGCCCAGCGCCAGCACGGGCAGCCCGGCCGCGGCCGTGGCGGCACCCAGCCGCGCGAGACCGCCGCTGTCGCCATGGCCGGGCTTGCTCAGCGAGGGCAGGACCGGGCCGAAGGTGACGTAGTCCGCTCCGGCAGCGCCGGCCGCCGCGATCTCGGCCGGGTCATGGGTCGAGATCCCGATGACCGGTTTCGGCCCGAGCCGCGCGCGCGCCGCGGCGACGTCAGCACCCGCGGGCAGATGCAGCGCCGGCAGGCGCAGGTCTGCAGCCGCCTCGAGATCCGCATGGACGCCGATGCAGGCCCCGCAAGAAGCCGCGCGCTCGAGAAGCCGGACGAGAAGCCGCCGTCTTTCCGAGGGCGGCAGGTCCCTCTCGCGCAGGCTCACCCAGCGGCAGCCGCCGGCGAGTGCTGCCGCCACCACCTGCTCGAGCGGCCGGGACGCGAGCTTCCGGTCGGTGATCAGCAGCAGGCGATCGGGCAGCCGGCTCACTCGATGAGACCGAGCTGCGGGCTCGACGCCTCGGCGTAGCGTCGCCGCGGGATCCGTCCGGCCGCCCTGGCGCCGATCCCGGCCTCGACCGCGTGGCGCATGGCGGCCGCCATCCGCACCGGATCGTGCGCCTTCGCGACGGCCGTGTTGAGCAGCACCCCGGAGCAGCCGAGCTCCATCGCGAGCACCACGTCCGAAGCGGTGCCGATCCCGGCATCGAGGATCACGGGCACGCCAGCGCGGCTGCAGATCAGCTCGAGATTGTAGGGGTTCAGGATGCCCATGCCCGAGCCGATCGGCGAGCCCAGGGGCATCACCGCGGCGCAGCCCACGTCCTCGAGCCGGCGGCACAGGACCGGATCGTCGGTGCAGTAGGGGAGCACCACGAACCCATCGCGCACGAGCGCCTCGGCTGCCGTCACGAGCTGCTCGGCATCGGGGTAGAGCGTCTCCCGGTCGCCGATCAGCTCGAGCTTGACCCAGCTCGTGCCGATGGCCTCGCGCGCGAGCTGGGCGGTAAGGACGGCATCCTGGACGGTGGTGCAGCCCGAGGTGTTGGGCAGGAGCCGGTAGCGGTCGCCCAGCACGTCGAGCAGGCTGCCGCCATAGGCATCGAGGCTGATCCGCCGGATCGCCGCCGTTACCACCTCGGCCCCGCCGGCCTCGAGGGCGGCCGTCAGCACCTGTTGATTCGGGTAGCCGGCCGTTCCCATGAACAGCCGCGAGCGCAAGGCCACCCCTGCAATCTCGAGCCGGTCGCCGCTCGGGGCGCCGTTCGTCTGCCCGTCCATGGCTCAGCCTCCGACGGAGAGGCGGATGATCTCGACGCGATCGCCCTCGGCGAGCCTGGCTCTGGCCCATTCCTGCCGGTGCACGACGACACGGTTGACCGCCACCGCCAGGCCGCGCGCCCGCTCCTCGAGCCCGCACTCGCGCAAGAGCTCGGCCACCGTCTCGGCGCGCACGGTCTCCTCGCTGCCGTTGATCCGGACCTTCTTCATGCCGATGCCTCCTCGCTCATGGCCGGCGCTCGCGACCCGTGCCGGGCGAACCGCTCGAGGCCGAAAGGCCGGATCTCGGGCGGGCGCTCGCCCGTGAGCACGAGCCGGGCCGTGGCCTCGATGGTGATGGGTGCGAGCAGGATGCCATTGCGGTGATGCCCCGTCGCCACCGTCAGCCCCGCCACCGGGGTCGGGCCGATGATCGGCGCGTCGTCGGGCGAGCCCGGCCGGAACCCGACCCACATCTCCTCGATCGGCAGCTCCTCGATCGCCGGCAGCGCCCGCCACGCGCTCTCGAGCAGCGCCAGTACGCCGCCCGCGGTGAGCGTCGCATCGAAGCCTCTCTCCTCGACGGTCGCACCCACGATCAGCCGCCCGTTCCGCCGCGGCACCAGATAGACCTTGGGCGCCCAGACCACGTGGCGCAGGAGCGGTGCTGCCGGGTCCATCCGCAGCGCCAGCATCTGCCCCTTGATCGGCCGTACCGGCGGCAACGCTTCCGGCGGGATGCCCTGGATCCGCCGCGACCATGCGCCCGCGGCGAGTAGCACCGCATCGGCGGGCAGGCACCGCTCGGCCGCGCGCACGCCCGTCACCCTGCCACCCTCGATCACGACCGCCTCGACCGGGGATGCCTCGTGCAGCCTGCCGCCCGCCGCCGTGAACGCCCGGACCAGCGCCGTCACGAGGGCGCGGTTGTCGACCTGATGGTCGTGCGGGCTTAGGACGGCGCCGGCGATCCCGGGCCGCAGGAACGGCTCGCGCTCGCGCAGCTCGCGCGCCCCGAGCCAGCGCAGCTCGATCCCGAGCCGCTCCTGGAACGCGACGTTGGCCCGAAGCCTGGCGAGATCGTCGCGGGTCAGCGCCAGAACGAGGGTGCCCTCCTCGCGCAGGTCCGGATCGATGCCGGTTACCGCCCGCAGCTCCTCGGCGAAGCCGGGCCACATCGCCTGGCTCGCCCGCGTCAGTGCCAGCAGGCCTTCCTCGCCGGGCTCGGTCTCCACCCCGGCCGCCAGCATGCCGGCCGCGGCCCAGCTCGCACCTCGTCCGGCTGTGCCGGCGTCGAACAGATCGACCGCGCAGCCGGCCTGCACCAGGCGCCAGCCGACGCCCAGGCCCACGACACCGGCACCGATGATGCTCACCCGCTGCGGGTGCTTCGCCGCAGCCTCGAGGACGGGTTCGATCGGAGCTCTCCGTTCGCTAGCATTACCTAGGTCACGTTCCGTGGGTATGCTCTCAGCCGACCGGCGATGCCGGTCAGCACCCCAAAGCTCGTGCCCGCATAGTCCGCGATCGGCGCTCCCGAGGCAAGCCCCGGCGTCAGGTCACGAGACGGTCCCGCTCTCTCAAGGCAGGAAACCAGCGTGCCCACAGGCCCGCGACGACCAGCGTGCCGATGCCGCCCACGACCACGGCCGGCACCGCCCCGATCAGGGCCGCGAGCACGCCCGATTCGAACTCGCCGAGCTCGTTGGAGGCGCCGATGAACACGGCGTTCACGGCAGCGACCCGGCCGCGCATGGCATCCGGCGTCTCGATCTGCACCAGGGTCTGCCGCACGAACACGCTGATCATGTCGGCGGCCCCCATGACGAACAGGAAGAGCAGTGACAGAGGCAGGCTCGTCGAAAGGCCGAAGCCGATGGTGGCGAGGCCGAACACGGCGACGGCTTGGAACATCCGCCGGCCCGTGCGCCGCGACAGCGGCCGATGCGCCAGGAGCACCGCCATGACCACCGCCCCTACGGCCGGCATGCTGCGCAGGATGCCGAGCCCCCACGGGCCGACATGGAGGATGTCGCGGGCATAGATCGGCAGGAGCGCCGTCGCTCCGCCCAAAAGCACGGCAAACAGGTCGAGCGAGATGGCGCCCAGGATCGCCGGTCGCGAGCGGATGAACCGGATCCCGGCGAGGAGCCCGGTCCAGCTCGCCTTCTCCTGTATCCCTCGAACGCCGCGAGGGTGCATGGCGAGGAGGAGAAGGAAGGTGAGGGCGAAGCAGAACGTCGCCGCCGCGAACACGACCGTGCCGCCGAAGGCGTAGAGAACGCCGCCGAGTGCCGGCCCGGCGATGGTCGCGGTCTGCCAGGCCGAGGAGTTCCAGGCGACCGCGTTCTTGAAATGCTCGATGGGGACGAGGTTCGGTACCAGCGCCTGCCCCGCCGGGTTGGCGAAGGCGCGCGCCGTGCCGAAGAGCAGGATCAGGGCGTAGATCGGCCAGACCGGGGGCGTGTTCTGTCGGGCGACGAGGAGGAGCCCGGCGGCGCTCGCCATGGTGAGGGCATAGCAGAGCAGGAGCACGCCCCGCCGGTCGAACCGGTCCGCGACGTGGCCGGTGAGGAGAGCGAAGCAGATCGCCGGCAGGAAGCCCGCGAGACCGACGAGCCCGAGGGCCAGGGGATCGCGGGTCAGATCGTAGACCAGCCAGCCCACGGCCACGGTCTGCATCTGGATCGCGAGCGCCGAGAGGAACCGCGCGGCGCAGTAGAGCGCGAAGTCGCGGTGACGGAAGGCCACCCATCCGGAAAGGCGCTGTTCGTGGGCGCTCGTCGTGTCCTGCATCTGCCCGATCCACCTTCTGGCAGCACCCGAGAGGGCATCGCCGCCTGCCCCGAAACGGGGCTGGGCACGATGCGCCGGAGAGCGACACCTGACAATGCCGGCCCGACGCGCTGGCCGCGAGCAGGCATCGGGCTTGATTTTCCCGCTCGGGCTCGCTAGCTCTCGGCCAGCGTCCCCATCGTCTAGCGGTCAGGACACAGCCCTTTCAAGGCTGGAACACGGGTTCGATTCCCGTTGGGGACGCCAGCAAAATCAAGCATTTAGCCTAGGTCAGCTCTCGCGGCAGCTCATACGGCAACGGTACGGCAAACCTGCCGCTGCCCAGATGTGGATAGCGGCGGACGACTGCGGCCAGAGCCTTGCTGAGCGCTGCCGCAGCGTGCGACGCTGACGGTCGGGATCGAGCAGGAGGATGACGGCCGCCGACTGGCCGAGGCGCCGGCCGTACCGGGAGCGATGGCCTACGGCGCCACGCCCGAGGAGGCGAGCGGATCGGCTGGTGCATCAAGCCTCGATCCGGTTCACACCGCACGCTGGCGCGCGGCGGTTGGGACGACGTGGTGTTCGCCTTCCACGACGAGGAGGAGATCGGCCCGAAGATGCTGGCGCGGATCGCGCGCCGCACCGGGCTCGAGCCGGGCGACCTTGAGGGTGCCGCCGGTCGGTGTTGGCGACCGACCTCCTTGCCGGCGGTTCAAAAACATCGGGACGCTTCGCGCTACCCCCGTCGCATCCGGAATAGCGGTCGGGTTCAGCCGATCCCGGTGGCCGCGATCCGGATCCGAAAGCAGGCCTCGCGGTCGGCGATGTCGGTCATGACGACGGAGGCTTCTGCCCGTACTGCAGAACCTGGACCTTCTCGAGGGTGACGAGGCCGCTGCCCATCATGCCGTCGAGGACGGGAAGAAACTGCCGGATCTTGTCCTCGCTGTCGACGATCTCGATCACCAGCGGCAGATCGGCGGACAGGCGCAGGATCTTCGCCGTGTGCAGCCGGCTCGAATGGCCGAAGCCCATCGGCCCGCGCAGCACGGTCGCACCGGCGAGGTGCGCTTCCCGCGCCTTCATCACGATCGCCTCGTAGAGCGGCTGGTGACCATGGCGGTCGCTCTCGCCGAGAAAGATCCGCAAGAGTACGGCGTCGCGTGGAACCTGCATGGGCCCTGCCCCTAATCGTTGATCGCGGCTGCGGCCACGTGGCCGAGCCAGACCGAAAGCATGCAGAGCACGACCGAGAGCACGATGTTGAGCCCGGCGAGCAGCCATTCCTCGTCGCGCAGCAGGCTCAAGGTCTGCAGGCTGAACGAGGAGAAGGTGGTGTAGCCGCCGCAGATGCCGACCATGACGAACTGGCGGGCATTGGGGCTCACGAGCAGCCTGCCGTCGGGTCCGGTGAGCGTGGCGAAGAAGCCGATGATGAACGAGCCGACGACGTTGACCAGCATCGTGCCCCACGGGAAGGTGCCGCCGAAGCGCTCGGCCACGAAGCCCGAGCACCAGAAGCGGCCGATCCCGCCCAGAGCGCTGCCGAACGCTACCCAGAGATAGGTATCCATCAGGGTAGCCGCCGCAGGAGGTCGAAGCGCATGGGCTGGGAGAAGGCGCGGCCGCCGTCGGGTGTCGGCTCGCCCAGGCTCGCGAACAGCCGCTCCAGCTCGGGCTCGACCTGCGCCAGCGCCTCGGCCCGCGCCGGGTTGGCGGTGAGAAAGCGCGCGCGGGTGGCGGCCCAGGAAGGCTCGGCGATGCGGGTGTCGTAGCAGCCTTCCTGCACGAGGCGCAGGCCCGAGGCACCGGCGGCGTGGAGCGCCCTGAAGGCCTCCCTCCGCGCTTCGGTCTCGTCCTCGAGCGGCTGGAGCAGGGCGAAGTAGTCGCCCTCGGGCAGAGGCTCGACGACGAGGAGCTCGCCGCCGCTGGCGAGCACGCGGGCGGCCTCGACCAGAGCCTGCCACTGCCGGGCGAGCGGCACGTGGTGCAGGCTGTTGAAGTAGAGGACGAGGTCGAGGCTGCCGGAAGCGAACGGCAGAGCCTCCCCCACCCCCGCCACGAGCGGCACCGCGGGCGCTTCGGCCCGCGCCCGCGCGAGCTGGGCCGGATCGGGATCGAGGCCGATGGGAGCGGCACCCTCGCGGGCGAGCCAGGCCAGCAGCCGGCCGGCACCGCAGCCCGCCTCGAGCGCGCGGCGGCCCCTGAACGCGGTGGTCTCGCGCAGGACATCGGTGTGGCGGCGGACCGGGAGCGGCATCGCGTGGCGGCCTCGACGGTTGGCGGGCGTCGCCGTCCGTCCTAGCCTTCCCGACGGGTCAGGGACAAGGAGGCACGGTCATGCTGCAGCGTCTCGACAATACCAGGCGCATCCGCGCCCCGCGCGGCCGCACGCTCACCGCACGGAGCTGGCAGACGGAAGCGGCCTTGCGGATGCTCATGAACAATCTCGACCCGGAGGTGGCGGAAGCGCCCGAGGAGCTCGTGGTCTATGGCGGCATCGGCCGGGCGGCGCGCGACTGGCTCTGCTTCGACGTGATCGCGGCCTCTCTTCGGGACCTCGCCGAGGACGAGACGCTGCTTATCCAGTCCGGCAAGCCCGTGGGCGTGTTCAGGACCCACGCCGACGCGCCACGCGTGCTGATCGCCAACTCGAACCTCGTGGCACGCTGGGCAACCTGGGAGCACTTCCACGAGCTCGATAAAAAGGGGCTCATGATGTACGGCCAGATGACGGCCGGCTCCTGGATCTATATCGGCAGCCAGGGCATCGTGCAGGGCACCTACGAGACCTTCGCCGAGGCCGGGCGGCGGCATTATGGCGGCGATCTCGCCGGGCGCTGGATCCTGACCGGAGGGCTCGGCGGCATGGGCGGCGCGCAGCCGCTCGCGGCGACGATGGCGGGAGCCTCCTGCCTCGCCGTCGAGTGCCGGCGCTCGCGGATCGAACGGCGGCTGGAAACGCGCTATCTCGACCGCATGGCGGAGACGCTCGACGAGGCGCTCGCGATCATCGAGGAGGCCTGCCGCGCGAAGCGAGCGGTCTCGGTCGGGCTCGTCGGCAACGCGGCCGAAATCTTCCCCGAGATCTGGCGGCGCGGCATCCGGCCCGACATCGTGACCGACCAGACCAGCGCGCACGATCCGCTGCACGGCTACCTGCCCCGCGGCTGGGACGTGACCGCCTGGGAGGCGGCGCAAGAGACCGATCCGCAGGCCGTGGAGCGGGCGGCCAAGGAATCGATGGCGGTGCAGGTCCGCGCCATGCTCGACTTCTATCATGCCGGCGTGCCGACGCTGGATTACGGGAACAATATCCGCCAGTTCGCGCTGGAGATGGGAGTAGCGGACGCGTTCGACTTCCCCGGGTTCGTTCCGGCCTACATCCGTCCGCAGTTCTGCCGCGGGCGGGGGCCGTTCCGCTGGGCGGCGCTCTCCGGCAACCCGCAAGACATCTGGAGGACCGATGCCAAGGTGAAGGAGCTGTTTCCCGACGATCCGCATCTCCACCGCTGGCTCGACATGGCGAAGGAGCGGATCGCGTTCCAGGGCCTGCCGGCCCGGATCTGCTGGCTGGGCCTGGGCGAGCGGGCGAAGGCAGGGCTCGCCTTCAACGAGATGGTGGCCAGAGGCGAGCTGGAAGCGCCCGTGGTGATCGGGCGCGATCATCTCGATTCCGGCTCGGTCGCGAGCCCGAACCGGGAAACCGAGGCCATGCGCGACGGTTCGGACGCCGTGGCGGACTGGCCGCTCCTGAACGCGCTCTTGAACTGCGCCTCGGGCGCCACCTGGGTCAGCATCCATCACGGCGGCGGGGTCGGGATCGGCTACTCGCAGCATGCCGGGATGGTGGTGGTGGCGGACGGCACGCCCGAGGCGGCGCGGCGGCTGGAGCGGGTACTGACCAACGACCCGGCGAGCGGTGTCATGCGCCATGCGGATGCCGGCTATCCCGAGGCGGTTCAATGCGCCCGCGAGCACGGATTGAAGCTGCCGATGGTGGCGGCGATGGAGGCAGGATGAAGGGAACCGCGGCGATCGTCGTCGTCCTTCTGGGATTTCTCGTCGCAGCGGGCGTCATCGCTTGGTGGGGCTGGAGCCAGCTCGCCGACGTGCAGATGGGCGCCAACGGCTATATCGCGCTGGGCTTGGGCGTGGTGGTGACGCTGGCACTCGGGGTCGGGCTGATGTGGCTGGTCTATTACAGCCACCGGCACGGCTACGACGAGCGGATCGGCCGGCGCTGAAGGAAGCTCCGGATCAGGTCCGGAACGTCGCTGCCGAGGTAGTAGCGGCGGGCTTCCAGTCCTTCGGCCAGCATCGCGGCGAGGTGAAAACCCAGCTCCTCCGGATGCTCGCAGACCCGGATGGGCTGATATTCGGCAAGGCGATGCACGAGCGCCGTCTGGTCGTTGCTCGGGTTCGCGCGCGTGACCCGGCCGCGGCGCGGGACCACCAGGATCGGCCTGCCCGCCCGCATGGCCTCGCCCAGAAGGCCCACGCCGCCATGGCAGACGACGAGCGAGGCGGCCGCGATGCGCGCCTGGAGTGCCGTGGGTGGCAGGAAGCGCGCCCAGTCCAGATGGCGCGGGATCGCCCGCGAGCCGCCGATCTGGGCAAAGCCGCGAAGGTCGAGCGCTTTCGCCGCCGTGTCGGCCGCCTCGACCAGGGCGTCGAAGCCGTGAATGAACGTGCCGACCGCGACCAGGAGCGTCAAAGGAGCGGTCCTCGCGCCAGGATCGCGCGCGGGAACGCGCGAAGCTTCTCCGGCCACGGGACGATGAAGAGATCGGCGAAGGGATAGAGCAGCCGGCCCGAGAGGCTGGGCTCGAGCTCGCCCGTGGTCTCGACGAAGACCAGCCGGGCACCCGCGAGGCGGGCCAGGATGCAGACCGGGACGGCGACGTCGGCCCCGGTCGAGATCACGAGCCGCGGCCGCTCGCGGAGCACGATCCGGAGGGCTTGGAGCAGATTCAAGAGCGTGCGCCAGGCCGAGCGGCGCGGATGGCAGACGTGATAGATCCGGCGCGGCGGCTCACGTGGCGGGCGGCCGCCCGCGAAGGTGACGTCGAACCGGTCCGAAAAACGGATGCCGGCCGTGGCGCGCTCGAGCTCGGCCAGATGCCCGCCCGGCGAGTAGGCCCAGCAGGTGCGCCGGGTCTCGATCCAGAGCAGCTCGCTCATGGGGAAAAGGATGCCACGCGTTCGGGGAACAGCGTCGCGAGGCGGCCGTCGCGGTCGAGGATGACGAGCAGCCGCTCGCGTTGGTCGAAGCGGCGCAGCGATTCGGGGCTGTCGTAGGCATAGAGATCGAGCGGGATGAGGCGAAGGAAGGCCTCGGCGCGCAGGCGCAGAAGCAGCAGGTTGACCGCGAGCCAGGCACGAGCACCCGGCGGGAAGACGAGGCGGAGGTCGAGATCGGACCGCTCGCTGCGGATGACGCCTCTGTCGCCGCGCGAGCCGATGCAGACCGCCTCCCTGAGCCGTGGTCGCGTGCGGAGGTCCGCGGCGGCGGCCAAGAGAAAGCGCTCGAGCGCTGCCGGCTCGCGGTGCCAGAAGCGGGCGTAGCGGACGCAGACCCAGAGCTGGCCGTTGAGGGTGAAGCTCATGGTGTGCGCCGCGACGAGACCGGACAGAAGAGCCATGGGTGCTTCCAGCCACCACCCGGCGGCTGCGGCCAGAAGCAGGGCCAGCACCAGCTCGGCCGGGAGGCGGAACGCGAGCTCCTTCCGGTCCATTCCGCGCATGCCCTGCAGGCACCAGTTGACCGCGAGGATGAAGGCGAGGCTCTGCATCGGGCGGGCGAACCACGGCGAGCGCGGCCGGATCGGGAAGAGCTTGGACTTGGGAACGCCGAAATCGGTAGCCATGAAAGAGATTTTCAATCATTAGTTGTCCATGATGTCAACCGTCCGGCAGCGGCAGGACCCGTGACCCGCCTCCTGACCCGCCTCCTGCTCCTTTCCGTCTGCGCCTTCGCTGCCCTTTCCTCCTCGGCGGCGGCAGCACTCGGATTCGAGGAGGAGCGGATCTTTCTGTTCACGGGCCTGCTCGTGCTGCTCCTGCTGCTGCCGTTCCTGGTGCGGCCGATGCTGGCGCAGCCGAGCGGGCCCGTCGTGATCTTGTGCCTGCTCGCGGCCTGGATCGTGCTCACGGGTGCCGGCGGCGAGAGCTTCTCTCCGGTCGACGCCAAGTTCGTCCTGCCTCTTCTCGTCCTCCTCGCCGCCCCCGATCTCGCCCGGCATTTCGATCCCGAGGGCCTGCTGCGGCTCGTCTGGTGGCAGCTTTCGATCTACGTGGCGCTCACCTTCGCCCACCAGGCGCTGGCCGGGCCGGCAGCGGTGGCGCGCGGCTACGCGAGCATCGTGCGCTACGATCCGACGGGCTCGGTCGTGATGCACAGCAGCCTGAGCTTCATCCACCTCGTGCTAGCCGGCACCCGGCTGCGGCAGGAACTGCGGCCCGCGGATCGCGCGCTCACGCTGGCGCTGGGTGGCATGGCGCTCGCCATGGTGCTGATGACGGCGACCCGGACGGTGCTGCTGACGGGCGCTCTCACCGCGCTCCTCCTGCTCCGGGTCTCGCCCCGGCCGGCCGAGGCGGCGATGCGGCTGGGCATGGCGGGGCTCGGCTTCGCCTTCGCCTTCTCGGGCTGGACGCTTCTCGTCAGCGACAGCTTCTGGCTCCGGCTCACCGGCGGACAGGAGGACTACAGCTCGGGCCGCTGGGCCAGCGTCGGGCACTGGCTGGCACTCGCGGGCGAGCACCCGTTCGGGCTCGGGCTGGGTGCCGTGCGGGCGATGCTGGCCGACGGCCGGCCGGCGCTCGATGGCGTCCAGCTTCTGGAGTGGCCGCACAACGAGCTGGTCCGGTTCTATCTCGAGGCAGGACCGCCGGGGCTCCTGTTCGTCGTCCTGCTTCTGTCGCTCCTCGTGCACCGGGCCGTGCGGGCAGCACGGGCGGAGGCGGAGCCCGTGCGTCGAGCGCTCGTGTGCGCGATCGCGGCCGATCTCGTGACCGAGGCGTGCCTGCAGAACCTGTTCAACGCGGTCTACCACGCGACCGTCCTGATCCTGACCCTGAGCCTCACGATCGCGGCCGGGCAGCGGCAACGGGCGGATGATGCCACCGAGCGCACCCCGGCGCCGTTTAGGCCGCCGACGGCTCCTGAAGCTCGTCGCCGGCTGCCTACCTGACGACGGCGTCGGGCTTCGACTAACATGTCCTGTGTCGGGTCGGCATCCAATCCGGGCGAGGGGCCGTATGGCCAGCGGCCGCAACATGGCTCGTCAGCACGGCTCCGAGCACCTAATCTCGGGGGCATAGCCGACGGCGCCGATCCAGGCGGCGCCGAAGATCGTTCAGGGGGCAGCAGAGCATGATGGCGGACGAGGGCAGCATCTTCGACCTGGCGCTACCGAAGCGGCAGGCCAATTACCGGCCGCTCACTCCTCTCGACTTCCTCGCCTGGAGCGCTTCCGTGTTCCCGGAGCGGGCCGGGGTGATCTACGGCGAGGCGGTCTATAGCTGGAGCGAGGTCGACGCGCGCTGCCGGCGGCTCGCGAGCGCCCTGCGGGACCTGGGCGTGGGCCGGGGCGACACGGTGGCGGTGATGTGCCCCAACATCCCGCCCATGCTGGAGGCGCATTACGGCATCCCGATGGCGGGTGCCGTGCTCAACGCGCTCAACATCCGGCTCGATCCCGCCTCGATCGCCTTCATTCTCGAGCACGGCGAGGCCAAGGTGCTGCTCACCGACACCGAGTTCGCCCCCGTCGTCAAGGCGGCGCTCGCCCAGGTGCAGCGCGAGCTCATCGTGATCGACATCGTCGACCCGGCCGTACCCGGCGAGCGGCTCGGGATCATGGATTACGAGGCACTGCTCGATGGCGGCGATCCGACCTATCCCTGGCAAGGGCCGCAGGACGAGTGGGACGCGATCTCGCTCTGCTACACCTCGGGCACCACCGGCAATCCCAAGGGCGTCGTCTATCACCACAGGGGCGCTTTCCTGAACGCCATGGGCAACGCGCTCATGTTCGGGCTCAACAGCCGCTCGGCCTACCTGTGGACGCTGCCCATGTTCCACTGCAACGGCTGGACCTACACCTGGGGGGTCACGGCCGTGGGCGGAACGCACGTCTGCCTCAGGAAGGTCGATCCCGCCGTGATCTTCCCGTTGATCGAGCGGGCCGGCGTCACCCATCTCTGCGGCGCCCCGATCGTGCTCACCATGCTGATCCATGCGCCCGAGGCGGTAAAGCGCCGGTTCGGGCGCACGATCGAGGTCGCGACCGGCGGTGCGGCACCGCCGAGCGCGGTGATCGAGGCCATGGAGCGGATGGGCTTTCGCGTCACCCATCTCTACGGCCTGACCGAGAGCTACGGGCCGGCCACGGTCTGCGTCGAGCAGGCGAACTGGCCGGACCTGCCGCTCGAGCAGCGCGCGCCGCTGATGGCGCGCCAGGGCGTGCGCTATCCCACCATGGCCGGGTGCATGGTGGCCGATTCCGAGAGCATGCAGCCGGTGCCCGCGGATGGCGCCACGCTCGGCGAGATCATGCTGCGCGGCAACACGATCATGAAGGGCTACCTCAAGAACCCGAGTGCCACCGAAGAGGCCTTCCGAGGGGAATGGTACCACACGGGCGATCTCGCCGTGCTGCACCCCGACGGTTACGTCGAGGTCAAGGACCGGGCCAAGGACATCATCATCTCAGGGGGCGAGAACATCTCCTCGCTCGAGGTCGAGGAAGCGCTCTACCGGCATCCTGCCGTCATGGAGGCGGCCGTGGTGGCGATGCCCGACGCCAAGTGGGGCGAGCGTCCATGCGCCTTCGTGACCCTGAAGCCCGGTGCGGTGGCCGACGAGGCCGGCATCATCGCCTGGTGCCGCGAGCACCTCGCCCACTACAAAGCCCCGGCCAGGGTCGTGTTCGGACCGCTGCCCAAGACCTCGACCGGCAAGATCCAGAAGTTCGAGCTGCGGGCACGTGCCAAGATGGCGCAAGAGAACGGGCCCGATCAGGATGAGGCGTAGACGCGGCATGTGATTCGCGCATGGCTGATCTACTTCTGGAGCAATCCTCTCCTGCATGGCTGGTTTGAGGGAACTTCAAATTACTCCAGGGCACGGTTAATTGCCCGTCGATCAAGCAGACTTTACCCATATTCATGGAAACTTCATGCTGTGGAGCTTGGCACCCCGGGTAAGTTGATCCGTCGTCATCAGCCGGCAGGGCTGAAGCCAGGAGACAAGGTGGTCATGAAGCTGTTCCTGCAGATGCTCGTCCTCGCCATCGGGTTGGCGTCACTCTCTGCTTGCGGCCACGGGACGATGGAGCCGCTCAAGACCGGCGGTGACGGGCCGGGCGACATCGCGAACTGAGGGACGAGGGCCCCACCGGCCGTTTCGCAGCGCGCCCGCGCGGGCAGCCTGCGGAGCGGCATGGGCCTCCTGCTCCGCCGCACCCCGTCGCTCGTAACGGTCGCAGGGCCATTTCCGGCCGGCGTGCTATAGCCGGTGCCAGGACGGGGATCGATGCGGCGGCTCTGGCATCTTCTGCTGCTTCTGGCGCTCGCGGCCGCGGCTGCGGGTGGCTGGCATGTCTGGCGCTCGCGACCGCCCGCGGTCGAGGTGGCCGAGGCCGTGCGCGGGCCGGCGGTCGAGGCGGTCTATGCCACCGGCACGGTCGAGCCCGTGCGCTGGGCTGCCGTGGCACCGGCCGTGAAGGCGCGGCTCCGGGAGGTTCTGGTCGATGACGGCGACCGGGTCGTGGCGGGCCAGATCCTGGCCCATCTCGACGATACGGTGGCGGCGATGCAGGTGGCCGAGGTCGAGGCGCGCGCCCGCTTCGCCGCCGAGGAAGCGCAGAGGCTTTCGCGGCTGATCGAGCGCGGCGTCACGCCGAAGAGCGACGTGGACCGGGCGCAGAGCGAGGCCAGAGCGCTCGCAGCGGCGGCCGAGGTGGCGCGGCGGCGGCTCGACGACTTCGACATCAAGGCACCGATCGACGGCGTGGTGCTGCGCCGCGACGGCGAGCCCGGCGAGATGGTCGACACCAACCAGCCCGTGTTCTGGATCGGCGAGCCGAAGCCGCTCCGGGTCACGGCCGATGTCGACGAGGAGGATGTCCCGCGCGTGCGGCCCGGCCAGAAGGCGCTGCTCGAGGCCGATGCTTTTCCGGGCCAGGTGTTCGAGGGCCGACTCGCCACGATCACGCCCAAGGGCGATCCGGTGCAGAAGACCTACCGGGTGCGGATCGAGCTGCCGCCGGACACCCCGCTGATGATCGGCATGACGATCGAGGCCAACATCGTCGTGCGCGAGACCGAGAATGCCGTGCTGGTACCGACCACGGCCGTTCGCGATGGCGCCGTCTACGTGGTCGTGGGCGAGCATGCGCGGCGCCGGGCGGTCGAGGTCGGCGTCACGGGTCCATACCTGGCCGAGATCAAGGCCGAGCTCGCCCCCGGCGAGACCGTGATCGTCGATCCGCCGACGGGGCTCGAAGACGGAAAGCGCATCCGGATCCGGACGGACGGGCGAGGCCGGGGCACGGCACCGCCCGAGAGCGCCGTCGCCAAGAGGTAGAACCGATGCGGTTGCCGCTGTTCCTCGACATAGCGCTCGGCCATCTCCGGCGGCGCAAGCGGCAGACCGTAGTCTCGATCCTGGGCGTGGCGCTGGGGGTGGGCTTCTTCGTCGGCATCAACGCGCTGATGCGCGGCTTCCAGCAATATTTCATCACCCAGATCATCGACGTGGCACCTCACATCGTGATCAGGGACGAATTCCGGACCCCCTCCCCCCAGCCGGCTTTCCTGGCCTTTCCGCGAGCCGCCGTCACGGTGAGCGGGGTCAAGCCCAAGGACGAGCCGCGCGGCATCCGGAACGCGCGCGCGAAGCTCGCCGAGCTCGAGGCGCTGCCGGGCGTGGCCGCGGCACCCACGCTCCAGGGCCAGGTGATCCTGCGCTACGGCACGCGCGACGTGCCGGTCTCGCTCTACGGCATCGAGCCCGAGCGCGAGCGGCGCGTCACCAACATCGAGCGCGATCTGGCAGCGGGCCGGCTCGAGGATCTGCGCAGTACCGCCAACGCCCTGATCGTGGGTGTCGGCGTGGCGGAGAAGCTGGGCGGTGCCCTGGGTGATACGATCAGCGTGGTCTCGCCGCGCGGGGTCACGCTGTCGATGAAGATCGTGGGCCTGATCCGGACCGGGATCAGCTCGATCGACAACGGGCAGGCCTATGCGCTGCTCAAGACCGTGCAGGTGCTGCAGAACCGCAGCAACGTCGTGAACCAGATCCGGATCCGCCTCGACGACGTGGCGCAGGCCGAACCCCTCGCCCGTCGGATCGAGGCCCGGATGCGCTACCGGACCGAGAGCTGGGAGGAGACCAACAGGAACGTGCTCTCGCTGTTCGTGATCCAGAACTCGATCATGTACTCGGTCGTGGGCGCCATCCTGCTGGTGGCGGCGTTTGGGATCTACAACATCATCTCGACCGTGGTGTACGAGAAGACGAGGGACATCGCGATCCTGAAGTCCTTGGGCTTCGGCGAGCGCGACATTCAGGCCATCTTCCTGGCCGAGGGCGTGATCGTGGGGCTTCTGGGCGGGCTCGTCGGAGCACTCGTGGGCCAGGGGCTGATCGAGCTTCTGGCCCAGGTCCGCTTCGCCAACAGCGGTCCCGTGATCGGCGGCAGGAACGGCTTCATCCTCGCGCGCGAGACCTGGCCCTACGTGGCGGGTGCCGCCTTCGCACTCCTCGCCTCGGTGATGGCGGCCCTGATCCCCGCCCGGCGCGCCGCCCGCCTCAACCCGGTCGACATCATCCGCGGGGCGGCGTGAGCGGGACCACAGCACCGGTGGTGGAGGCACGGGCGGTGAGCCGCACCCTGCCCGGTCCGCCGCCCGTCACCATCATCCAGGATGCGAGCCTCGCCGTCGCGGCGGGCGAGTTCGTGGCCGTAACCGGCCCTTCGGGCTCGGGCAAGTCGTCGCTGCTCTATCTTCTCGGGCTCCTCGACCGGCCGAGTTCCGGCACGGTTCTCGTCGACGGCCGCGACACGGGCAGGCTCGGCCGCAGCGAGCTCGACCGGCTGCGGCTCGCGCGCCTGGGCTTCGTGTTCCAGTTCCATTTCCTGCTGCCGGAGTTCACGACGCTCGACAACGTGCTGATCCCGATGCGCAAGCTCGGCCGGCTCGATGCTCCCGCGATGCGGGCGCGTGCGCAGGCCCTGCTCGAGCGCCTCAACCTCGCGGAAGCGGCACGGAAATACCCGGAGCAGCTCTCCGGCGGCATGCGCCAGCGCGTGGCCATCGCCCGAGCACTCGCCAACGATCCGGCGCTCCTCCTCGCCGACGAGCCGACCGGCAATCTCGATACGGCCAACGCCCGGATCGTGTTCGACATCTTCGAGCGGCTGACCACCGAGGAAGGCCGGACGGTGATCGTGGTGACACACGACCCCGACCTCGCGGCGCGCACCCGCCGCCGGGTGCAGCTCGTGGACGGGCGGATCGTGAGCGACGGTTGAAGACGCTGGAAAGAAGAAATTCGTCACGACCGTATCCGAGGTTACGCCGCGGCCCGACAATAAATCGATCGGCGGTACGGCTCTTTCGGGCATAGACTGCCCTTCTCGGGCAGAGAGGGGCGGCGGGATGCGGCCGATGCTGGCGAGACGAGGTCGGGACGGGGAGGATGTGGCCACCGACGACGTACGGTGGGGTCTGCTCATGGCCCGAGCCCAAGACGGCGACAAAGCGGCCTATCGCGAGCTTCTCCTCGAGGTCACACCCTATCTCCACGCCATGGCGCGGCGGGCGCTGGCCGCGAACGAGGTCGAGGATGCCGTTCAGGACATCCTCTTGAGCCTGCACGTGATCCGCCACACCTACGACCCGGCACGCCCGTTCAAGCCTTGGCTCGCCACGATTGCGCAGCGCCGCCTGGTCGACCACCTGCGGCGCTCCGCCCGCCGGCTGGCGCGCGAGAAGCCGCTGGCCGACGAGGCCGCTCTCGCTCCGGCCGAGGCCGCGACGCAGGACGACAGGGCGCTCGCGGTCCGTGCCGTGCGCGACGCCGTAGCGACCTTGCCGATGCGGCAGAAGGAAGCCTTGCTGCTGCTGCGTTTTCGAGAGCTGTCGCTCGACGATGCCGCAAGAGCGAGCGGGCGCTCGGCCGGCTCGCTCAAGGTGGCATTGCACCGGGCTCTCGCCACGTTGCGCCGTGCGATGCTCCGCGTATGAGGACCAACGCCATGCGAGATACTGCTGCCGTGATCGATTTTCTGGTCGAGGACTGCCGCCCCGTCCGGCGGCTGCGCTCGCCCGGCATGCGGGCAGCGGCATGGCTGGCGCTGGCTTTCGCCGTCGTGGCGCTAGTGGTGGCGGCGCACGGCCTGCGCCCCGATCTCGCGGAAAAGCTCGCCCGGCCGCACGCGATGCTGAGCCTCGCTGCCATGCTGCTCACGGGCATCTCGGCCACCGTCGCCACCTTCGAGGTCAGCGTGCCAGGTCGACCGGCGCGCTGGGCGCTCCTACCCGTTCCCGGCCTCGGCTTGTGGCTCGCGAGCCTCGGCTGGGGCTGCTTCGACGACTGGCTGCGGCTGGGTCCGGACGGGCTCGTGCTGGGCCACAGCTTCTCCTGCCTGAAGGCTATTCTCGCGATCAGCCTGCCGCTGGGCCTCCTCCTCCTCGTCATGGTGCGCCATGCCGGTGCCGTCCGGCCGCACACCACTGCCCTTCTGGCGGCGCTCGCGGTCTCGGCCCTGGCCTCGGCCGGGCTCACCCTGTTCCACGATCTCGACACCGCGCTCATGGTGCTGGTCTGGCATCTGGGTCCGGTGGCGCTCCTGATGCTGGCCGCCTGGGCTGCAGGCGAGCGCCTGTTCGGCTGGATCGGCCCGGTCCGGAGCCAGCGCACGGGTTCGTGACCGTGGCGACCGTAACCTCCGCCGCGGCATCCTCGAATCTTCGGGCGTGATGGCTCCCGATGCCGGGAGCCCCGAAGTGGGGACATAATCCAATGAACAAGACTGCACTCCTATCAGTGGCAGGTGCTCTCGCCGGTGCGGTAGCTGCGGCCGCTGCCGCCGCTCCAGCGCATGCCATGTTGGGCGTGAAGTGCTACGGCATCGCCGCCGCCGGCCAGAACGACTGCGCCAACCAAGCAGCAGGGCATTCTTGCGCCGGCCAAAGCAAGACCAGCTACGATGGTAGCGAGTGGAAGGCGACGACAGACGCCGCCGCTTGTACGGCCGAGGGCGGCCAGCTCCAGCCGTTCCAGGGCAGGAATCCGAAGAAGGCCTGAGCCGCGAGGGAGGAGCCCGGTCATGATCGATCCGCAACCCGCCACGAGCGATCCGCCGCCCCGGCTCATGGACCGGGCCGGGATCGGGCTCCGCCATCCCCATCTCGTGCGGCTGATCGAGGAGCCGCCCGAAAGCCTCGCCTGGGTCGAGGTGCACACCGAGAACTACATGGTCGAGGGCGGGCCACGGCTGCGCCAGCTCGAGCTGATCCGCGAGCGCTACGCGCTCTCGTTCCACGGGGTCGGCCTGTCCTTGGGCTCGGCCGAGCCGCCCGATCCGGAGCATCTCGCCCGCATCAAGTGGCTCGTCGACCGCTTCCAGCCGGCTCTCCTCTCCGAGCACATCGCCTGGAGCGTGGAGCACGGCCACTATCTCAACGACCTGTTCCCGATCCCCTACACCGAGGAGGCGCTCCGCCTCGTCGCCCGCAACATCGAGGTGGCGCAGGAAGCGCTCGGCCGGCCGCTCCTGGTCGAGAATCCCTCCTCGTACCTTCGCTTCCTCGACAGTACCATGCCGGAATGCGCCTTCGTGGCCGAGCTCAGCCGGCGCGCCGGCTGCGGCATCCTGTTGGATGTGAACAACATCCACGTCAGCGCGCACAATCACGGCTTCGACGTGATCGAATATCTGAACGCGATCCCGGCCGAAGCCGTGGGCGAGCTCCATCTCGCGGGCCACGCGGCCTGCGAGATCGACGGGGTCACGGTCCTGATCGACGACCACGGCAGCCGGGTCGAGGAACCGGTCTGGCGCCTGTTCGAGGCGGCGCTGGCGCGGCTCGGGCCGCGGCCGACGCTGATCGAGTGGGACAACGCCATCCCGCCGCTGGAAGTGCTCCTGGACGAGCGCGCCCGTGCGCAAGCACGGCTCGACCGAGCGGCACGGGAGCAGCCCCTTGTCCCCGCTGCATGAGCTCCAGGCCGCCTTCGCGCGCGCCCTACTCGATCCTGCGCACACAGGAACGGTCACGGGCGGGATCGTGGCGGCAGGCATTGCGCCCGAGCGGCGGCTCGCCATCTACCGTCACAACGTCCTGGCCTCGCTGCGGCGCGTGCTCGAGGGTACCTTTCCCGCCACCCGCCGGCTCTTGGGGGCTCGCGCCTTCGCCGAGCTCGCCGAGCGCTTCGTCCTTGCCCATCCCCCCGACCGGCCGCAGCTCGTCGCCTATGGCGCGGGTTTTCCGGCATTCCTGCGCGAGCAGCGGCCGGAAGCGGCGGAGGTCGCCGACGTGGCGGCGCTCGAGTGGGCGCGCGAGGAGGCCTGCCACGCTCCGGATGCGGCGCCGCTCGCCCCGGCGGCGCTGCAGGCGATCCCGGTCGAGCGCTATCCGGCGCTCCGCTTCCTGCCCCACCCGAGCCTGCGCCTGATCCACTCGGCCGGGCCGGTCTACAGCCGCTGGCGGGCCGCGCTCGACGAGGTACCGGAACCGGCGCCGAACCTCGGGCCAGAGCAGGTCCTGGTGCTGCGGCCGGCGATGACGGTGACCACCCGGCCGATCGCGGCCGCCGATGCGGCTCTCCTGGAAGCGCTCCTCGCCGGCGGCACGCTGGCCGAGGCGGCAGCCGAAGCCATCGCGGTGGATGCGGCGTTCGACCTCGAGGCAGCGCTGACCGTGCACCTCACCGGCGGCAGCTTTGTCGCCTGCCAATGAGCATAGCGTCGTAGGCAAGACAGATGGCGACCACGACCCTTTCGACCGTCCCCGGTCCCACCGGCGCGCTCGCGAGCCTGGCGCGGGCCTACGTGCGCTTCGGGGAGGCTTGGGCAGCACCCGTGCTCTTCCTCACCATCCGCATCTGGATGGCCGAGATCTTCTTCAGATCCGGACTCCTCAAGCTCGCGGACCTCGACGCCGCGACCTTCCTGTTCACGGACGTCCACCCCGTGCCGTTACTGCCACCCTGGCTCGCGGCTTATCTTGCGACCGCGATCGAGCTCGGCTGCTCGACGCTCCTGGCCCTGGGCCTCGCTGCACGGCTCGCGGCCCTGCCGATGCTGGCCATGGCGCTCGTGATCCAGTTCGTGGTCGGTACCAGCGATCCGAGCTTCTGGGCGACCGAGCACTTTTACTGGATGTTCCTCCTGGCACTCGTCGCCTGCAAGGGTGCGGGCACCCTCTCGCTCGACCGGCTGCTCGCGGCACGAGGCTGGCCGCTCACCTGAGAAGGCCGCGCAAGGCCTCGAGGGTCGCGTCCGGTGTCTCCAGCATCATCATATGGCCGGTCCCCTCGATCACGGCGGTGCGCGCACCCGGTATCAGGCCTGCCAGCTCCCGACCGGCCTTGGGCGGGGTCATGCGGTCGAGAGCGCCGATGACGACGAGCGCGGGGCAGCGCACGGCAGCGGCGTGCTCGGGACCGGAAGTGTAGGCGTCGCAGGCGGCGAGATCGCCGGCGAGAACGGCGGGGTCGCCGTTGTGGAGCAGGCTCCTCGCCGCACCCTGGAGCCACTGCCCGGGACTGGGGCTGCCGCCGATCTGGCCGCGCGGGCCGAACGCCCAGTCGCACATGAGCTCGACCGTCTTCGGATCGCCCGCGGCGGCGAGCGCGAGGAGCTCGGGATGGACCGGCATCCGGGCGGCGCACCCCACGAGGCACAAGGCCCTGACGCGCTCGGGACGGCGCGCGGCCGCGGCGAGCGCGGCGAGCCCGCCCATCGAGTGGCCGACGAGGACGGCGCCCTCGGGACCGGCGAGATCGGCCAGCGCATCGGCCATGGCCTCGATCGAGGCGAGCGGCGGCAGGGCACGCGAGCGGCCGTGGCCGGGAAGGTCGACCGCCAGCGCGTTCCAGCCGTGGAAGGCGAAGTGGCGGCCCTGCAGCGCCCAGACCGTGTGGTCCATGCCCGCACCATGGACGAAGAGGATGCCGGGAGCACCCTTCGGGCGGGGGCGGCCGTAGCTCGAGACGTAGCAGCTTTCGGTCATGGCCGGCTCAGGCCTTCTGCGACGCACGGAGCGCCCGGTCGAGGTCGGCCACGATGTCGGACGGGGCCTCGAGCCCGACCGAGAGGCGGATCATGTCGTCTTTGAGGCCCACGGCCGCGAGCTGCTCCTCGCCGAGCTGGAGATGGGTGGTCGAGGCCGGGTGGATGACGAGGGTCTTGGCGTCGCCGACATTGGCGAGATGCGAGGCGAGGCGGCAGGCCTCGATGAAGCGCGCCCCCGCCGCCCGGCCGCCCTTGACCCCGAAGCTCACGATCGAGCCTGCCCCCTTGGGCAGGAGCCGCCGGGCGAGCGCGTGGTCGGGATGATCGTGGCGGCTCGGGTGGACGACGTAGGCCACGGCGGGATGGCCGCTCAGGAAGTCGAGCACGGCCGCCGTGTTGGCGACGTGGCGCTCCATGCGGAGCGGCAGCGTCTCGATGCCGAGGAGGAGGTAGAACGCGTTCTGCGGGCTCATGCAGGCACCGAAGTCGCGCAAGCCCTCCGCACGCGCCCGCGCAGCGAAGGCGCAAGGCCCGAAGCTCTCGGCGAAGGCGAGGCCGGCATAGCCGGGATAGGGCTCGGTCATGGTGGGAAAGCGGCCGGGAACGGCCTGCCAGTCGAACCGGCCGCCGTCGACCACGACACCACCGATCGCGACTCCGTGGCCGCCGAGCCATTTGGTGGCGGAGTGGATCACGATGTCCGCGCCGTGATCGAGCGGGCGGCAGAGGTGTGGCGTCAGGAAGGTATTGTCGACCACGAGCGGCAGGCCGTGCGCGTGCGCGACCTCGGCCACGGCCGGCAGATTCAGGACCTCGAGGCCGGGGTTGCCCAGGGTCTCGGCATAGACCAGCCGGGTCTCGGGGCGGATGGCGGCAGCGAAGGAAGCAGGCTCGCGGGGATCGACGAACGTGGTCTCGATGCCGAAGCGCGGCAGGGTGAGGCGCAGGAGGTTGACGCTGCCGCCATAGAGGTTGCGGGCGGCGACGATGTGGCTGCCGGCTCCCATGAGCGTGGCGATGGCGAGATGCAGCGCTGCCTGCCCGCTGGCGGTGGCGACCGCGGCGACCCCGCCTTCGAGCGCTGCCACCCGCTCTTCCAACACGGCCACGGTCGGATTCGAGATCCGGCTGTAGAGATGGCCGGCACGCTCGAGATTGAACAGGCCGGCCGCGTGCTCGGTGTCGCGAAAGACGTAGGACGTGGTCTGGTGGATCGGGACGGCGCGCGCGCCCGTTACGGGATCGGGCACCTGGCCGGCATGCAGCGCCAGCGTCATGGGATCGAGGAACTTCGGGTCCATGGGGCCGCCCTCTCGCGCCGAGGTGGGATGGGGCCGACCGGACGTGCGGCGAATACACCGTAGCGGAACGTGCCCGTCCAGCTTATTCTCGGGCAGCACCAGCAATGATGGCGGTGGGCGGAAAGAAAGATCGCGGAGAGGGATGGCAGGCTCCCTCTCCGCGCATTCGAGCACCCTGGTCAGCTGCGTTCCCCCGACCGAACCAGGGCGCATTGGGCCATCGAGCCTTCCCGGGCCCGGTGGATGGTGGCGGTGGCACCGGACCGGGACATGGCGTCAATGCGCGGACGACATTGCCCCGGTCCGCCCCCCTTTTCATTGACCTAGATCAAGCCGCTCGCCTTTTCGCGATCGCCACGGCTCACTCCTCGATGTAGATCACGTTGGCGCCGCTGGAGGCGGACGGGCCGCTCACGTGGACGGTGACGACCTTGCCGACGGTGATCAGGTCGTAATAGGCGTTGCCGGAGCCGTCCGGCGCCACCAGCGTCATGGGCGAGATCGGGATGATCCGCGCCCCCGGCCCCGCCACGTTGACGAACTTGATCCAGGCACCCTCACCGGCCAGCACGGACGGGACGAAGCCGTTCGTGATGCCGATGAACGTCTTGGCCTTGGCAGGGGAGCGGGAGATGCGGAACAGCTTGCCCGCGTCGGCCGAGCCGAGCGTGTAGTAGTTGGTGGCGGACGGCGGGACGAAGTTCGGGTCGGTCGTGTCCAGATCGCTCGGTGGCGAGGCGGTCGACCACTTGAGCCGGCTGGCGGACTGGAACTCGCCGTCGGGCATGATGTCGTGGGTGGCGAAGATCTGCGTGCCGCCGGCCCCGGCATTGGCGGTGGGGTCCCAGCGCAGCCACAGCTCGACGATCTGGTACTGGCGCGGGATCTCCTTCAAGACGCCCGCACCCGCGGTCGAGGTCCAGGCCGGGGCGGGCGAGCCCGTCTCCTGGAACAGCACCCGGCCGGTGCCCTGGCGCATGATCCACAAGCGCGCCAAGGGAAAGCCCGCCGAGACGATCCCCTCGGGGATGCTCACCGTGCGATCGGAGCCGCTGTTCACCCGCACCAGCCGGCCGACGTGGAGCTGCGAGAGGGTGAAGCTCAGGTTCTCCTCGCGGTCGGGCTCGAGGCCGAGCACGCCGCCCATCGGCATCCACTCGAAGCCGCCCTGCCAGCTCGTCAGCACGTAGAGGCCGGGGCCGCGCCAGCGCGTGTTGACCGGCAGGCCGGCGTTGCCGTCGAACCAGCAGACCATGCCCGGCAGGGTGGCGTTGGCCGGGGCATCCGAGCGGGGCGTGAGATAGAGCGGGTCCCTGAGCTCGATCCGGTGCAGCCGGCCGTCGGGATGGGCGGGGCCGTTGCCGATCTCCAGCCGGCGCACCGTGCTGGTCGTGAGCCCGCGCGGGGCCTGGATCACGGTGGTATCGTTGGCGCTGGCGTCGATGATCAGGCCGCGCCGCGGCTTCTGGTTCTTCGGGTTGCCGTCGCGGATGGCGCCTGCCGCTTCCTGGTAGTCCTGGGCGATGTAGAGGATACCCTTGGCATAGGCGCGGAGCTGCACGGCCGGCAGGCCCTTGTTCGGCTCGCACAGCCAGAGATCGTTGGGCAGCAGCGCGGCGCCGCGGCCGGCCTGGACGGTATCATCGGTCGAGCCCACGCCGGTCTTGAGCGGGAACAGCTCGGTCGTGCCGAGCATGGTGCGGCGGATCGCCCGGCCCTCGCCGTCATCGTTGTTGTCGTCGTAAGGGGTCGAGCAGTTCTGCGCCTGGCAGTTCAGGTAGACGATGTCAGCGTTGGTGCCGGGGTTACCGTTGACACCCGTACCCTCCTCCTTGAAGCCGGTCTCGGTGACCTCGACGTCGACCGTGTCGAGCTGGCAGCGGCGCACCGTCTTGAGCCAGATGCCCACGGTGCCGGCGAGCGGGGTGAGGCCGGTGCCGCCCTGCGGCGCGTTGACCTGGATGCGCGCGAGCAGCACGTTGTTGATCAGGCCCGGGTGATTGCCTTCGAGTAGCACGCCGCAGGTGCCGGCCGCACCCAGCTTGAGCGACACCTCGCTGACGCTGCTGTCGCCGTAGTTGACGCCGGTCTGGGTCGAGCGGAAGCGGATGCCGTTGGCGGCCAGCGTGTGCGAGGCGCCGCCGCCGTAGCCGGCCTGGATCTCCCTGAGCGCGCACTCGTTGGCATCGACGAGGTCGAGGCACCAGCCGTCCGGGTCGGCGATGCCCGAGGGGGCCGAGCCGCCGAAGAAGGCGAGCTCGCGGGCGCGGAACTCGTGACCGATGACCCTGACCCCGCCTTGCGCCATCTTGATGGTCATGCCGCCGAGCGCCGAGCGGTTCCAGTCCTCGGCCGCGGTCGTGTCGACCTTGTACGGGCCGGTGTTCCGGTTGAAGGTGAAGGCGCGCGGCCCGCGCGCGTCGATGATGGTGGCATCGCGGCCGGCGCCGAGCAGCGTGCGGCGCGGCTTGGCCTGCACCTCGCTGTCGAGGCGGTAGGTGCCGGGCGGGACGAAAACCGCCTGGTGCTGGTCCAGGGCGGCCTGGAAGGCCGCGCTGTCGTCGGCGCTGCCGTCGCCCTTGGCGCCGAAGTCCTTGACCGAGACGAGCTCGCCGAGCTTGCCGGCGAGCAGGCGTACGGTGGCGCCCGTGAGCGCCTGCCGGAAGGGCAGGCTCGCGATGCTGGCCCGCCGGGTGAGATTGCCGCTCGCGATCGAGACGACGAGCTGGTCCTCGGGGTTCAGCTCGGCCGCTGCGGTCAGCTCGTGGATCTGCTTATTGGCCATGGGAGGGTTCCGCCGCCAGACGCTCGCCTCTCTCGGTGACGAGCGGTTCGCTGTTCTCGGTCACGAGCACCGGCTGCCCTTGCGGCAGAAACGGCACGGACCGGGGATTCCGCGAAGGGCCGGTGAGCCTCAGCCCCTCGCCGGTGACGCGCAGGCGCAAGGGCATGTCACACCCGGCCCACGATGTAGGCGTCGCAGGGCTCGCCCTCGGCGATGAAGGCGACGTAGCGCTCGCCACGGCGCAGCGGCAGGTCGACGTACTGGCCGGGGAACAGGACTGGACTCGTCGCGGGGTCGGCGATGACGGTATGATCGCCGACCTCGAACCGGCACAGGCCGGTGGCGATCAGACTCACGATCTGCACATCGGAGGGAATCGGAGTCGCGTTGCGCACGGAGGCCGCAACACCCACCGCGAGCTTCTGCGTGCCGCGGTAGTCGAAGCCTAGGACCGGGATCGGGTGCCCGTCATCGTCGAGGGGGAACAGCACGGCCATGGATCGCTCCTGCAGTTTACGATCATTTTCCGGCTTAAGCCGTCTTCAGCCCGATATATAGTATATTTTCCTATAATATGGAAGCCGGTCTTATAGAATCTGTGGACTGCCGGCAGCGCCCGGCTGGCTTGCGCTCTCACCCGGCGATTAGCGCTTCGCGGGCTCGGAGCGCTCTGCCATAGTCCAGGGCGGAGATCATGGGGCTCGGGCAAGGATGGACCACGGCAGCCGCCTGCTGATCTACAGCCACGACAGCTTCGGGCTCGGGCATCTGCGCCGCTGCCGGACGATCGCGCACCATCTGGTCGACCGGTTCAAGCACCTTTCGGTGCTGATCCTCTCGGGCTCACCGATCATCGGCAGCTTCGACTTCCGCTCGCGGGTCGATTTCGTCCGCGTGCCGGGCGTCATCAAGCTCAAGGACGGCGGGTACACTTCCTTGAAGCTGCGCCTCGGCATCGACGAGATGCTCGAGATCCGCCGCTCGATCATCCATCACACGGCCGAGATGTTCGCGCCCGACGTGTTCCTCGTCGACAAGGAGCCGCTGGGCCTGCGCGGCGAAGTGCGTTCGACGCTAGAGCTCCTGAAGGCCCGCGGCACGCGCTGTATCCTGGGCCTGCGCGACGTCATGGACGAGCCTGCGAGCCTCGTCGACGAGTGGCAGCGAAAGACCGTGTTCCCGGCCCTGGCCGAGCTCTATGACGAGATCTGGGTCTACGGCCTGCCGCAGATCTTCGATCCCCTTGCCGAGATTCCGGGCATGGCAGCGTTCGCGGACAAGGTCCGGTTCACGGGCTACCTGCGACGGACCGCGCCCGACCACGGCGGCCCCATGCTCGAGCACCGCGTGCCGGAGGAGCCCTTCATCCTGGTCACGCCGGGCGGCGGCGGCGACGGGGCCGAGCTGATCGACTGGGTGATCGGCGCCTACGAGAGCGATCCCGCCATCCCCTGGCGCGCCGTCATTCTGTTCGGGCCGTTCATGCCGGTGGAGCAGCGACTCGCCTTCCAGGAGCGGGTGGCCCGCGACCCGCGGCTCGTGGCGATCACCTTCGAGGCGCGGGTCGAGTCGCTCTTCGAGCGGGCAAGCGGTGTGGTCGCCATGGGTGGCTACAACACGTTCTGCGAGATCCTGTCCTTCGGCAAGCCGGCGCTGCTCGTGCCGCGCACCACGCCCAGGCTCGAGCAGTACTTGCGGGCCGAGCGGGCGCAGGCGCTGGGACTCGTGCGGATGCTGCCGAACGACGGCACGCGGTCGCCCGCCCGCATGGCGGCATGCCTCGAGGCGCTGCCTGATCTCGCCGTTCCGGGCGAGGAAGAGCGTGCCACCATGCTCCAGGGCCTCGACAGGATCGCGGACCTGATCGAGCCCTGGCTCGCTCCCCGCGCCCAGGTGCACGAGCTGCGCCGCAGCCGCTACGCGTAACGATCACAGCCTTGCCGCACCGTCCCGCTATCCTGGTCAAGGGCTATCCGCGGCTCTCGGAGACCTTCATCGCCCAGGAGCTCCTGGCGCTGGAGCGGATGGGGCTCGCCTTCGAGATCGTCTCCTTGCGTCACCCGACCGACAAGGCCGTGCACGATCTCCATCGGCAGATCCAGGCACCCGTGCGCTACCTGCCGGAATATCTCTACCAGGAGCCCTGGCGTGTGCTGCGCGGTCTCCTGCGGCAGCTTTCGAACCCTCGCTTCTGGCGGGTTCTCGCCGTGTGGCTCCGCGACCTTCGCCACGACCCGACCGCGAACCGCGGCCGTCGCCTCGGCCAGGCGCTCGTGCTCGCGAGCGAGCTGCCGGCCGGGATCGACTGGCTGCACGTGCACTACCTGCACACGCCTTGCTCGGTCGCCCTCTACACCGCCATCCTGCGCGACCTGCCGTTCAGCGTCTCGGCCCACGCCAAGGACGTCTGGACCATCCCGGAGCGCGAGAAGCGCGCGAAGATCCGGGCCTGCCGGTGGCTCGTGACCTGCAGCCGGATGAACGCCCGGCATCTGCAGGCGCTGGTCCCCTCGGCCGACATCGAGCTCGTCTATCACGGGCTCGACGTGGAGCGCTTTCCTGCCCCGGCGCGCGGGCCCGGCCCCGACGGCAGCGGCCTGGACCGGCCGGTCCTGATCCTCTGCGTGGCGCGAGCCGTGGAGAAGAAGGGGCTGGACGTGCTGCTGGCAGCCCTCGCCCGCCTGCCCGAGGACCTGCACTGGCGCTTCGAGCACATCGGCAGCGGTCCGCTCAAGGACGTGCTGATCCAGCAGGCGCGACGGCTCGGCATCGAGGATCGGGTGACGTTCCGGGGTGCCGCCACCCAGGACGAGGTGCTCACGGCGCTGCGCCGGGCCGATCTCTTCTGCCTCGCCGCGCGCATCGCCGCCGACGGCGACCGCGACGGCCTGCCCAACGTCGTCATGGAGGCGATGTCGCAGGAGCTGCCGGTGGTGGCGAGCGCCGTGGCCGGGATCCCGGAGGCGGTGGTTCCGGAGAGCACGGGGCTCCTGGTGCCGCCGGAGGACCCCGATGCGCTGGCGGCAGCCATCGCCCAGCTGATCCGGGACCCCGAGCGGCGGCTCGCCATGGGCCGCGAGGGACGGCGGCGTATCCTCGAGTGGTTCTCGTTCGCAGCCGGCATGGCACGGCTTGCCCGGCGCTTCGGGCTCGCTACGGAGCAACGCGAGGCCGCCTGATGCACATCGCGTTCCACGCCCCACTGAAGCCGCCCGACCATCCGGTGCCCTCGGGCGACCGGCGCATGGCCCGCGCCTTCATGGATCTTCTCGTGAGCCTCGGCCACGAGGTCGAGCTCGCTTCCCGCTTTCGGAGCTACGACCGTACGGGCGACGAGCGGCGGCAGGAGCGGCTCGCCCGGATCGGCCGGGAACTGGCCCGGCGTCTCGTGCGGCGCTATCGCGGGCGGCCGCCCGAGATGCTGCCGGGCTTGTGGTTCACCTACCACCTCTACCACAAGGCCCCGGACTGGCTGGGTCCCGTCGTGAGCACGGCCTTGAGAATCCCCTACGTCGTGGCCGAGGCCTCGGTGGCGCCGAAGCAGGCGGCGGGCCCCTGGGCCATCGGCTTCGCGGCGAGCCGGGCGGCCATCGCCCGCGCCGATCTCGTGCTCGCCATGACGGATCAGGACCGGGCCGGGCTCGCCTCTGTCGTGAGCGGGCCCGGCCGGCTCCACCTTTTTCCGCCTTTCCTCGACACGGCCCCCTTCGCCGCGGCAGCGCTCGCGCGCGGTTCGGCCCGCGCCCGGCTCGCCGCAGCCTCGGGGCTCGATATGGAGTGGCCCTGGCTCGTCGCGGTCGCGATGATGCGCGCGGACGCGAAGCTGCTCTCCTACCGGCTTCTGGCGCGAGCGCTGGCAGCGCTCGCGGATCGCGACTGGCAGCTCGTCGTCGTCGGCGACGGCGAGGCGCGCGGCACCGTCGAGGGCCTGCTCGCCCCGCTCGGCGCCGGGCGGGTGCACTTCACGGGCGCCGTACCGCCCGAGGCGCTGGCCGGGCTTCTCGCCGCGTGCGACCTTTGCGTCTGGCCCGCCTGCAACGAGGCCTATGGCATGGCGCTGCTCGAGGCGCAGGCAGCGGGCCTGCCGGTGGTGGCGGGTGCGGAGGGTGGCGTGTCCGACATCGTGGTGGACGGCAGCACCGGCATTCTCGTGCGGCCGCGCGATCCGTTGGCCTTCGCCGATGCGGTCCGCACGCTCCTGGACGACCCCGAACGACGGCGCGTCATGGGCCTCGCCGCCCGCGCGCACGTCACGGCCCGGCACGACGTCGCCGCAGCGCGCGCGCGGCTGCGGCCGCTTCTGGAAGCGAGCCGATGCGTGTCTGCCTGATCCGCCACGCGGCCACCCGCTGGAACGAGGAAGGCCGCATCCAGGGCCGGATCGACGTTCCCTTGAGCGCGGCCGGGCGGGCGCAGGCCGCTGCCTGGCGGCTGCCGTACGGCTTCATGGAAGCTGCCTGCGTCACGAGCCCTCTCGCGCGCGCCCGCGAGACCGCGGCGATCCTGGGCTTCACCGATGCGGGCGTCGACCCGCGGCTCGCCGAGATGCGCTGGGGCGCCTTCGAGGGCCGTACGCTGGACGAGCTTCGCGCCGAGCATGGCGAGGCCATGCGCCGCCTCGAGGTGCTGGGCGTGGATTTCCGGCCGCCGGGCGGGGAGAGCCCGCGGCTCGTGGCCGAGCGACTCGCCGCCTGCCTGCGCGATCTGGCGGCGACCGGCCGCGACCATCTGCTCGTCGCGCACAAAGGGATTCTCCGCGCCTCCCTGATCCTGGCCCTCGGCTGGGACATGCTGGGAAAGCCTCCGGTCCGCTTCGAGCCCGAGAAGGCGCTCCTCTACGAGCTGGGCCCGTCGGGCTCCTTGCGGCTGCTCGGAGTCCATCCGCTGCGGGAGGAAACGGCGTGACCACCTTCTGGCGCTGCCTGCTCTGGGTGCAGAGCCTCCTGGGCACGGGCCATTTGCGCCGTGCCCTTCTCCTGGCCGAGGCGCTCGCGACGCGCGGGGCCGCGGTCGTACTGGTCAATGGCGGCCCGACGGGTCCCTGGCCGGTGCCGGCCGGGGTCGAGCTCGTGCAGCTACCGGCCGTGACGGCGAAACGAACCGACTTCGGGAGCCTGATCGACGAGACCGGCGCTCCGGTCTCGCCAGCGCTCCGAGCGGCACGGCGGGAACGGCTGCTCGATCTTTTCCGCACCATCCGCCCGCAGGCCGTGGTCACGGAGATGTTCCCTTTCGGCCGGCGCGCCTTCCGTGACGAGCTTCTGCCACTGCTCGAGGCCGCGCGAGAGCAGCGCCCGTGTCCCATCGTGGCGGCGAGCGTGCGCGACGTGCTCGTGAGCAAGCCCGATCCCGCCCGCTATCGCTGGATGGCCGAACTGACGCTCGCCCATTACGACCGGGTACTGGTCCATGGCGACGAGCGTCTGCTCCCGTTCGCGGCCTCGTTCCCGCTGGCGGCGAGCCTCGGCGAGCGTGTGGTCCATACCGGCTTCGTCCGGCCGATCCTCCCACAGGCGGAGGTGCTGGAAGCGCCGGCCGTGCTGGTCAGCGCCGGTGGTGGTGCCGTGGGCGAACGGCTCTTGCGCACGGCCCTCGCGGCACGCTCGCTCACGCGCCTGCGCGACGGGCTCTGGCTGCTTGCGGCCGGGCAGAACCTGCCCGAAGTGGATTTCGCGGCGTTGCGGGCCGAAGCCGATCCCGGCTGCACGATAGTGCGCTGGCGCGACGATCTCGGCAGCCTCATGGGGTGCTGCAGGGTTTCGGTCTCACAGGCCGGCTACAACACGGTCGTGGAAGGTCTCACCGCAGGAGCACGGATGGTGCTGGTGCCGTTCGCTTCCGGCAACGAGGACGAGCAAACGCGGCGCGCGCGGCGGCTGGAGGAACTCGGCCTCGCCGAGCTGGTCGAGGAGGATCGGATCGAGCCGCGAGCGCTCGCGGCCGCGATTGACCGGGCCGCTGCGCGACCGCGGCCCGCGATCGGATACTGGTCGTTCGACGGCGCTGCGCGCTCGGCCGCGATTCTCGCCGCCCTCGTCGAGGAGCGCCACGGTGTCGGTGCCGCCTGAGGCGGCGCTCGTGGCCGCGCTCGGCGCGTCCCCGGCACCGGTGGTGCTGTGGTGGCGGGACGACGATGCCGGGCGCGACCATCCGAGGCTAGCGAGCCTTCTCGCCCTCGCCGAACGGCGGCGAGCACCGGTGGCATTGGCGGTGGTGCCGGAATGGCTGGAGGAGGCCTGCGCGGCGCGCATCCTGGGATGCCCGCTCGCCACGGTCCTGCAGCACGGCATCGCGCACGCCGATCACGCCGTGCCGCCGGGCAAGAAGATCGAGCTCGGCGGAAGCGCCGACCATGCCGCGCTCGCCCGAGATCTCGTCCGGGGCCGGGAACGGCTCGCGGCCGCTTTCGGCGCACGGTTCCGGCCGGTGCTGGTACCGCCCTGGAACCGGATCGACCCGGATCTCGTCCCCGGCCTGCCGGCCCTGGGCTTCAAGGCGCTCTCGACCTTCGGCCGGCGACGCGCGGCCGAGCCCGTCATGGGGCTCCGGCAGGTCAACACCCATCTCGATCTCGTAGCCTGGCGCGAGGGCGGCCGCGCCCTGAGCCCGGAGGAGGCGCTGTCGGCCCTCGCCGAGCGGGTCCGCGCCTATGACGGGGAGCCCATCGGCATCCTGAGCCATCACCTCGTGATGGGCGATGCGGCGCTCGCCACCCTCGACCGGCTCCTGACACTCGTGCAAGATCACCCCAAAGCGCGGCTGCTCGGCATGGGCACGCTGCTCGGGGAGGCTCGATGGTAGAGCCGCTGCTCGCGATCCGTGACCTCCGCGTCGAATTCAAGGCCGATGGAGGGAAGATCCAGGCCGTGGCCGGCGTGTCGTTCGACGTACCGGCCCATCGGACCGTGGCGGTCGTGGGCGAGAGCGGCTCCGGCAAGACCGTGATCTCGCAGGCGGTCCTGGGCATCCTGCCGGCCAATGCTCGGATCACCGGCGGCTCGATCTTCTTCGACGACCCCGAAACGCCGGGGATGCTGCTCGATCTCGCGGCCCTGCCACAGGAGCACCCGACCCGGCGCGCGATTCGCGGCGGACGGATCTCGATCATCTTCCAGGAGCCGATGAGCTCGCTCTCGCCGCTCCATACGATCGGCAACCAGATCCGCGAAGCGCTGATGCTCCATCACGACGTGGACGAGGCGGAAGCCCGCGAGCGCACCGTCGAGATGTTGCACCGGGTCGGGTTTCCGAACGCGAAGGAGGCGGCGCGCCACTATCCCTTCGAGCTCTCGGGCGGCCTGCGCCAGCGCGCCATGATCGCCATGGCGCTGATCTGCCGGCCGGCGGTCCTGATCGCCGACGAGCCCACGACCGCGCTCGACGTCACCATCCAGGCCCAGATCCTCAAGCTCATGAAGGATCTCCAGGCCGAGTTCGGCATGTCGATCCTGTTCATCAGCCACGATCTCGGCGTGGTCGCCAACATCGCCGACGAGATCGTGGTGCTCTACCGCGGCCGGGTGATGGAGCGCGGCCCTACCGCGGAGCTGCTGACGCGGCCGCAGCATCCCTACCTCAAGGCGCTGCTGGATGCCGTGCCACGGCTCCACACCCGCGCCGACCAGCGGCTCGTGGCCCTGCGCGAGGTCAAGGTCGACCACAATCTGCGGCTCGGCCGGAACGGGCCCGCGCGCGACCGCCCCCAGGGCAACAGCACGATCCTCGAGGTGGAAAGCCTGCGCAAGGTGTTCCTGACGCGACGCGCGGGCTGGCTCGGCGGCGAAGGCCGCCGGGTGGTCGCGGTCGACGACGTCAGCTTCTCCGTCCGCCGCGGCGAGACGCTCGCCATCGTGGGCGAGAGCGGCTCGGGCAAGACGACCGTCAGCAAGATGATCATGCGGGCGATCCAGCCCGATGGCGGGCGGATCACCTTCTGCTGCGGGGGAGAAGGTCCGATCGACGTGCTCGCCCTCGACGAGCGGGAGCTGCAGGATTTCCGCCATCACATCCAGTACATCTTCCAGGACCCGTTCGGCTCGCTCGACCCGCGCATGACCGTGGCCGACATCGTGGCCGAGCCCTTGCAGATCCACGGGGTCAAGAGCGAGGCCGAGCGCCTCGACCGGGTGAAGCGGCTGCTCCACGCCGTGGGCCTCGACGTGCGCCACATGCGCCGCTACCCGCACAGCTTCTCGGGCGGTCAGCGGCAAAGGATCGGCATAGCGCGCGCGCTCGCGCTCGAGCCCGAGATCCTGATCTGCGACGAGCCGGTCTCGGCGCTCGACGTCTCGGTGCAGGCGCAGATCCTGAACCTCTTGAAGGACCTCCAGCGCGAGCTCGGCCTCACCTATCTCTTCATCAGCCACAATCTCGCGGTCGTGAAATATATCGCGCAGCGCATCGCGGTGATGTGCGCGGGCCGCATGGTCGAGCTCGCCCCGACCGAGCGCCTGTTCGCCTCGCCACGACACCCCTATACCAAGACGCTGCTCGCGGCCGTGCCCGAGCCCGATCTCGACAACCCGCTCGACTTCAAGGCGCTCGCGAGCGGCCGGATGTCGGAACCGGCGCTGTGGCCGGCGCCTTTCACCCTCGTCGAGGGCTCTGGCCGCCTGCACGAGGTCGAGCCCGGCCACTTCGTCCGATTGCAGACCTGAGACGATCGAACGCGAGAGGGAGCCGCCATGCGCCTCAGCTTCGCGACCGGGCTTGCCGTCCTCTGCCTCGCCACGGCGGCGCTGGCGGGCCCGCCCGAGGAGCCTCGGGTGCTGAACGACATCCCGAAGATCGGCCGGCCGGGCGGCGAGCTCAGGAGTCTGATCGGCCGCCCGCGCGACACCCGCCTGTTCTTCGCCTACGGCCATGCGCGGCTCGTCGGCTACGATCTCAAGCTCGAGCTCGTCCCCGACATTCTCGCCTCCTACGAGGTCCAGGATGGCCGTATCTTCACCTTCCACCTGCGCAAGGGCCATCGCTGGTCCGATGGCGAGCCGTTCACCGCCGAGGATTTCCGCTTCTATTGGGAAGACGTGGCGCAGAATCCGGAGCTTTCACCCACCGGCCCCGAGGTCGTGCTCCTGGTGGACGGTGAGAAGCCCAAGGTCGAGATCCTGGACGAGCGCACCGTGCGCTATAGCTGGTCCAAGCCCAACCCCTTGTTCCTGCCGGCGATCGCCGCGACCACGTCGCTCGAGATCTACCGGCCCGCACATTATCTGAGGCAATTCCACAAGAGATACGCCGATCCCGCGAAGCTCGACCAGCTCGTCAAGGAGACGCGCTCGCGCGACTGGGTGCAGCTCTACTTGCGCAAGGACCGGCTCGACGACTTCGACAACCCGGACATGCCGACCCTTCAGCCCTGGATGCCGACCACGGCCCCACCGGCCGAGCGCTTCGTGGCGGTCCGCAATCCCTACTTCCACCGCGTCGACGAAACGGGCCAGCAGCTTCCCTACCTCGACCGGTTCATCCTCGTCGTGGCCGATCCCAAGCTGATCCCGCTCAAGACCGGTGCCGGCGAGACCGACCTTCAGGCCCGGCATCTGGCTTTCAAGGACTACACCTTCCTCAAGGAGAGCGAGGAGCGCAGCAGCCTCAGGACGCTGCTCTGGCCGGAAGGGCGCAGCGCGCATCTGGCCCTCTACCCCAATCTCAACGCCAAGGACCCCGTCTGGCGCAAGCTGTTCCGCGACCGCCGCTTCCGCGAGGCGCTCTCGCTCGGGATCGACCGCGAGACCTTGAGCCAGTACCTCTATTTCGGCCTCGCCCGGCCCTCCAACAACTCTCTCCTCGCGGAGAGCCCGCTCTACAGGAAAGAGTATGGCGAGCGCTGCACGGCCTACGATCCCGACGCCGCCAACCGGATCCTGGACGAGCTGGGCCTCAAGAGGCGCGGCAGCGGGGGTGTGCGGCTGCTCCCCGACGGCAGGCCCATGGAGCTCGTCGTCGAGACCGCGGGCGAGGACGCGGAGCAGGCCGACGTGCTCGAGCTCGTGCGCGACCAGTGGCAGGAGATCGGCCTCAAGATCCACACGAAGCCCTCCGAGCGCGAGGTCCTGCGCAACCGGATCTTCGCGGGCGAGACCTTGATGTCGATCTTCTACGGCATCGACAACGGCACACCGACGGTGGCGATGCCGCCCAAGGACTTCGCGCCCACGAGCCAGGCCGACCAGCCGCAATGGCCGAAATGGGGCCAATATCACGAGACCAGGGGCGAGGCCGGCGAGCCGCCCGACCTGCCCGAAGCCAAGGAGCTCCTGGACCTCTACCAGCAGTGGGAGCGAACCGCCGATCCTGCCGGGCAGAGAGCCGTCTGGGAGCGGATGCTCGATCTCTACACGCAAGAATGCTTCACGTTCGGCCTCGTCGAGAACGTGCGCCAGCCGCTCGCGGTGCGGGCGAATTTACGCAACGTGCCGGAGGAAGCGATCTTCAACTGGGAGCCGCAGGGCCAGATCGGCCTCTACCGTCCCGACACGTTCTTCTACGACAAATGAAGGTCGCGGCCTCGATGCCGATCATCCGATAGGATGGCCCTTCCTCATTGCCCGCGTGCCGCCCCTTCGCGACGCGGGTCGATGCCGCTCTCGAGCCGGCCGTTCCCGATCAGGATCGCGTGCAGGCCGCTGTTGAGCGGCTTCACCTGGACCTGATGGCCGCGCGCTGCGAGCGCCGGCTCGAGTGCGGCGGCCGGGGTCCCGGCCTCGAGCTCGGCCGGGCCGTTGCGGCTCAGGACGTGGCCCATGGCGACCGCTGCCTGCGGGCTCATCCCCCAGTCCAGGATGCCGACCAGTGCCTGCGCTACGTAGCCGATGATCTGGCTGCCGCCGGGCGAGCCGATCAGGAGCATGGGCCGGCGGCTCGCGTCGAGCACGATCGTGGGTGCCATCGAGCTGCGCGGCCGCTTGCCGGGCTCGACCCGATTCGCGACCGGCCGGCCGTTCTGCTCGGGCTGGAAGGAGAAGTCGGTGAGCTCGTTGTTGAGCATGAAACCGCCCGCCATCAGCCGGCTGCCGAAGCCGGATTCGATGGTGGTCGTCATCGACACGGCGTTGCCCGCGCGATCGACGATCACGATCTGGCTGGTACCGGGGCGCTCGTCGCGCGTGTCGGGGGCAAGCGGCCCGATCTCGCGCCAGGGTGGGTTGCCGGGTATCGCCTTCGGCATCGCCGCATCGAGGCGGATCGCCTGCGCGCGGACCGTGAGGTAGCTCGGATCGAGCAGCCCGCGCAGCGGCACGGGCACGAAATCGTCGTCGGCGAGGTAGAGATCGCGGTCGGCGAACGCCAGCTTCGAGGCCTCGAGCAGGACGTGCATCCCGTCCACGCCAGAGCCGAGGCTCCTCATGTCGAAATGCTCGAGAAGGCCCAGGATCTGAAGGACTGCCACCCCGCCCGAGCTCGGCGGCCCCATCCCGCACACCTCGACCCGTCGGTAGGGCCGGCATACCGGCTCGCGCAGGACCACCCGGTAGGAGGCCAGATCCTCCTTGGTCAGAAGGCCGGGATTGACCGGCGCCTTCTGCACGGCCTCGACGATCGCATCGCCGATCTCGCCCCGGTAGAGCGCTTTTGCGCCCTCGCGCGCGATCAGGCGCAGGCTCTGGGCGAACGCCGGGTTCTTGAGCACGGTGCCCGCCCGGCGCGGCTGGCCGTCCGGCTGCAGGAGGTAGGCCCTGGTCGCCTCGGACCGGTCGAGGCCCTGCGCGGCGGTATCGGCGATCGCCCCGGCGAGCCGCGGCGAGATCGTAAAGCCGTTTTCGGCGAGATCGATCGCGGGCTGGAACAGTTCGGCCCAGGGCAGCCGGCCGTGGAGATCGTGGGCGAGCTCGAGCAGGGCGAGCGTGCCGGGCACCCCCACCGAGCGGCCACCGACCACGGCCTCGAGGAAGCTCATGGGCGTGCCGTCCGGTTTCAGGAAGAGGTCGGGGCGCGCGGCCTTCGGTGCCGTCTCGCGCCCGTCGAAGGTGGTGAGCCGCTGCTTCGCCGCATCCCAGTAGAGCAGGAAGGCGCCGCCACCGATGCCGGACGACTGGGGCTCGACGAGGTTCAGCACGAGCTGTGTCGCCACCATGGCATCGATCGCGCTGCCGCCCCGCGCCAGGACGGCAGCGCCCGCATCGCTGGCGAGCGGGTTGGCGGCGACGACCATGAACGACTGCGCGATCGAGACGGGCTTCTCGGCCCAGCCGCTCGCTCCTTCCGGGGCCGGCTGGGCCTGCGCCGGCCTGCCGGCAGATGCCGCGAGAACGGCGTACGCCACGAGAACGATCAGCCTCGGCATCGTTGCGCGTCGCTTCATCCCGAAGCTCCTCCTTGCTCGCAAACCTGTCGCCCTGCCGTGCCGCTCCCGAGCCGAGGTCCCGGTGGAGCTTGTCGCAGCCGAACGGCGGGCGAGCGCATCACCCTTTCCGGATCATGCCGCCGGACGGCGCAGATGGACGAGCAGGCGGCGCTCGATGCGGCGGAACACCCAGACGATCAGGAAGGTGAGTGCCATGTAGAACAGGCCTGCGGTCAGGAAGGCCTCGTAGGGCGTGTAGTAGGTGGAGTTGATGTTGCGGGCGGCGCCCGTCAGGTCGACGATCGTGACCACGCTCGCGACGGCGCTGCCGTGGAGCATGAAGATCACCTCGTTGCCGTAGGCCGGGAGTGCGCGGCGGAACGCGCTGGGCAGCACGATGCGGCGCATCATCAGCGCGTGCGACATGCCGCAGGCCCGTGCGGCCTCGATCTCGCCGTGCGGGGTCGTCACGATCGCACCCCGGATGATCTCGGTGGTGTAGGCGGCCGTGTTCAGCGTGAAGGCGACGAGCGCGCAGAACCAGGCCTGGGTGAGGAGCGGCCAGAGAAAGCTCTCGCGCAGGATCGGAAACTGCGGCGCGCCGTAATAGAGCATGAAGAGCTGCACGAGCAGCGGCGTGCCGCGGAAGAAGTAGGTGTAGAACCAGACCGGGCCGTTGATCAGCGGGTTCTTCGACGTGCGCAGGATCGCGAGCGGCACCGCCAGGACGAGGCCGAGAGCCAGGGAGGCCGCGACGAGCCAGACCGTGGTCCAGAGCCCGTGGACATACTGGCCGATGTTCTCCCAGATGACCTCAAACTGCATGGGCGGGCCTGGCGTAGGCGATGTTGTAGCGGCGCTCCGCCCAGACCAGGAGCACGGTCGAGATGCTGGTCAGGAGGAGATAGACCAGCGCTGCCGCGGCGTAGAAGGTGAAGGGCTCGCGCGTGGCGCCAGCGGCGAGGCTCGCTTTGCGCAAAAGATCGTCGAGGCCCAGGACCGAGAGCAGGGCCGTGGTCTTGAGGAGCACCAGCCAGTTGTTGCCGAAGCCCGGAATCGCGTGCCGGATGGTCTGCGGCAGGAGGATGCGCCGGAAGACCTGGCCGGGGCTCATGCCGAAGGCGTAGCCGGCCTCGAGCTGGCCCGTGGGCACCGCCAGGATGGCGCCGCGGAAGGTCTCGGTCATGTAGGCGCCGTAGATGAACCCGATCGTGCCGACCCCGGCCGTGAACGGGCTCACGTCGACATAGTCCTCGTAGCCGAGCATGGGTGCGATCTGGTTGACGAGGAGTTGCCCGCCGAAGAAGACGAGCAGCATGAGGACGAGGTCCGGCACGCCCCGGATGATGGTCGTGTAGAGCTCGGCCACGCCCCTCGGGACCCGCGCGCGCGCGAGCTTGGCGAGAGCGCCCAGCATGCCGAGGACCACGGCCAGGACGAGCGAGGCCAGCGCCGATTCGACGGTGAGCACCGTGCCTTCGAGGAGAGAGAAACCGTAGCCCTGCAGATCGAGCAAGAAGTGGCTCCTCGTGCGCCGAGGGGCGGCTCACGGATCGGCGAATGCCGGGCGGCCGCCCCTCCTCGGCCGGTCAGCTGCCGTAGACGTCGAAGTCGAAGTACTTCCTCTCGATCTTCTCGTAGGTGCCGTCGGCGCGGATCTGGTCGATCGCCTTGTTGAACATCTCCTTGAGGTCGGTGTCGCCCTTGCGGATGGCGATCCCGGCCCCCTCGCCGAACCACTTGGGATCGTTGAGCGGCGACCCCACGAACTCGAAGTCCTTGCCCTTGTCGGTCTTGAGCAGACCCTCGCTCAGCGCCACGGAGTCGTCGAGCCTGAGATCGATGCGCCCGTTGACGAGATCGAGATTGGCCTCGTCGGCCGTGCCGTAGCGCACGACCTCGACGTCGTCGCCGAAATTGTCGGTGATGTACTTGTCGTGGATCGTGGCACGCTGCACGCCGACCTTCTTGCCCTTGAGGCCCTCCTTCGAGATCTGGATCCCGGAGTCTTTCCGGGCGACGAACCGGGCCGGGGTATGATAGTACTTGTTCGTGAAGTCGACCGTCTTCTTGCGCTCCTCGGTGATCGACATCGAGGCGATGATCGCGTCGTACTTCTTCGCGAGCAGGGCCGGGATGATGCCGTCCCAGTCCTGCTGGACCAGCGTGCACTCGACCTTCATCGCCTCGCACAGCGCATAGGCGATGTCGATGTCGAAGCCTTGCAGCTTGCCCTCGGGCGAGACCGAGCTGAACGGCGGATAGGCCCCCTCGACGCCGATCCTGACCTTCTTCCACTCCTTGGCCTCGGCGAAGCCGGCCAGCGCCACGAGCGTCGCGGCCGCCGCCAGCGCCAGCCGTCGCGTCAAACGAGCCATCCTACCTCTCCCAAGCCGGGCTCATCCATGGGCGGCATGGTTGGCGTGCGCTCATGGTGGCGTCAAGCCGCCGCAGCACCCTCGCCCTTGGTGAAGTTGGCGAGGAACTGGCGGAAGCGCTCCGTCGGGGGTGCTCCGAACATCTCCTTGGGCGGGCCTTCCGCCTCGATCCGGCCCTGGTGCAGGAACACGACCTCGCTCGCCACGTCGCGGGCGAAGCCCATCTCGTGGGTGACGACCAGCATGGTGCGGCCTTCGGCGGCGAGGTCGCGCATCACCTTCAAGACCTCGCCCACGAGCTCGGGATCGAGTGCGGAGGTCGGCTCGTCGAACAGCATCACCGTGGGCTCCATGGCGAGCGCTCGCGCGATCGCCGCGCGCTGCTGCTGCCCGCCCGAGACGTGGGCGGGATAGGCGTTGCGCCGCTCGTAGATGCCGACCTTCCTGAGCAGCGCCTCGGCCCGCTCGATCGCCTCCTTACGCGGCACCTTGAGCACGTGGATCGGGGCCTCGATCACGTTCTCGAGGATGGTCATGTGCGACCAGAGATTGAAGCTCTGGAACACCATGGCGAGCTTGGCACGGATGCGCTGGACCTGCCGCCGGTCCTCGGGCTCGAGGGTGCCGTGCCGGCCGGGCTTCAGGCTGATCTCCTCGCCCGAGACGACGATCCGCCCCTGGTTCGGCATCTCGAGCAGGTTGAGGCAGCGCAGGAAGGTGCTCTTGCCGGAGCCGCTCGCCCCCAGGATGGCGATGACGTCGCCCTTGGCGGCGGTCATCGACACACCCTTCAGGACCTCGACGTCGCCGAATTTTTTATGGATGTCCTCGGCGACCAGGGCCGGCGTGTCCGCGCTCATGCTGGGCTCGACCTTTCTCGCGGCAATGGCTGAGGCCCGCCATTGCCGCGCCGGCTCCTGCACCTGTCAAGCGTGACGAACGCCGGATCCGCCGAAAGCCGCTTCAGGATGCCGTCGGTGCCGTGGCGGTCTCCTCGCCCCCACGGCCGCGCCGGCGCCGAAAGCCGCGGGTCCAGTGGGCGAGGCTTTCCGCCTGCTGGAGGCGCCGGTCGAGCTCGGCGAGGGTGCGCGCAAGGTCAGGCGTGTCGTCGTCGAGCCAGACCCGAAAGACGCGGGCGTAGATGCCGGCCAGGATCTTGCGCGCGATGGCGCTCATGGCCGGCCCGTCGCCGGTCTCGGCGGCGTCGAGCAGCCAGCGGCTCAGGCGGTCGAGATTGCACAAGCCCGCGGCGATCAGCTCGAGATCGCCCGCCGCCTCCCGCGCCAGCGCCCGCAAGCCCTCCTTGTAGGGCGCCATGGCATCGAAACGGCGCATCACGAGCTCGAACACGCGCTCGCGCGGCGAAAGGCCTTCGAGATCGACGATGCTGACGTCGAGCATCTGCCCGTCGAGGCGGCGGCTCAACGTCTCGAGCAGCGCGCCGCGGTTGGGCAGCTCGGCATAGACGCGGGACAGCGGCACATCCGCGCGTCGCGCGATCTCGGTGAAGCTCAAATGCCGCCAGCCGCGCTCGGCGACGAGCGCCAGAGCCAGCTCGACGAGATCGGGCCTCTGTCCTGTCGTCCTCTCCGCCATCGCGGCTTCCTCCTGCACGTCCCGAGGCCGCCCGCCACCGGGGCGGGGTTTCAGGCCAGCTCGCGCGAGCGGCGCGCCGCTGCGGCCACGGCCTCGACCATGAGCGGAATCAGGCCGCGATCCTCGGCCATCAGCACCTTGAGCGCTTCCGCCGTGGTCCCGCCCGGGCTCGTGACGTTGATCCGGAGCTGGGCGGCGCTCTCGTCCGAAAGACGGGCGAGCTCGCCGGCTCCGACCACGGTGCCCCGGGCGAGCGCCATCGCGAGCGCCTCTGGCAGGCCCGCCGCGGTACCGGCGGCCGCGAGCGCCTCGATCAGGTGGAACACGTAGGCGGGGCCACCGCCGGAAACGGCGGTGACCGCGTGCATGAGCTCCTCGTCCTCGATCCAGTAGGTAGCGCCCACCGCCGCCATCAGGCGCTCGGCGAGCGCCCGTTGCTCCTTCCTCGCAGCGGCGTTGGCGCAGAGCACGGTGACACCTCGGCCCACGGCGGCGGGCGTGTTCGGCATGGCGCGGACCACGCCGAGCGGCTGCCCGAGCATCCGCTCGAAGTAGGCGATGGGCTTTCCCGCCGCGATCGAAAGCACGAGAGTATCCGGCGCCACCCGCCCCACATAGGCCGGGAGCGCTCGGTCCATCATCTGCGGCTTGACGGCGAGGACCAGGGCACCGAGCGTACCGGCTTCCGGCAGCTCCTCGGGCGCCGCCACGGCCCGAACCGCGTGCGTCGTGGCGAGAGCCTGACGCCTCGCCGCATCCGGCTCGACCACCAGCACGGCCTCGGGCGCGAGACCGTGCCGGAGCCAGCCGACCAGGAGCGCCTCGCCCATCTTGCCGCCACCCACGAGGAGCAGCAGGCGACCCGCCTCCAGCATCACGCCTCGCCCTCGGTCTCGAGAAGGGCCGCGGTGATCGCCTCGGCCGGCTCCTTGCCGCCCCAGATCACGAACTGGAACGCGGGATAGAAGCGCTCGCACTCCGAGACCGCGATGTCGACCAGATCCTCGATCAGCTCGCCGCTGGCAACCGCACCCTCGCGGAACAGCACGGCGTGGCGGAACACGGGCAGCCCCTCCTCCGACCAGAGATCGAAGTGACCGAGCCAGAGCTTCTCGTTGGCCATGGCGAGGAGCGCGTAGACGGGGTTACGCTTCTTGCTCGGCACCTTCATGTCGAGCGCACAGGAGAGATGCATCACGCCGAGTTCGGGATGCCACGAGAACCAGAGCTTGTAGTGGCACCACTGGCCGGCGACCTCGGCCGCGAGCTCCTCCTCGTTCTGGCGGTGGAACGGCCAGTCGTTGGCAACCGCCAGCTTCTCGACCAGGTCGAGCGGGTTGGCGCTGGATTCGTCTTGAATATCGTCGGGGTGCAGCGAGGACACGCTTGGGCACTCCTTGCGAGTGGCGGGCACGGGTCTTGCGCCCGAGCCCTGGGTGGTCCCCTGGCGATCCGCAGGCCGTCTCACTCGGCTTCGGCCTTTCGCTCGAAGCCTGCCAAAAGCAACCAGGCTTTACAAGGGCAGGGTCAACCCTGGGATGGATCAGGATTCGGTCGCTTCGCCTCCGTCACGATCCTTTCCGGTCTCGGCCTTGGAACGCTTGCCCGCCGTCCTGGCCTTCTTCAGCTCCTCGAGCTCGGCCTCGAGCCGTGCGAGCTTGCCCTCGAGCTCCTCCTGCGCCGCCCGCGCCTTGGCCGCCATCGCCCGCACCGCGTCGAACTCTTCGCGCGTCACGAGATCGAGGTCGGCCGCCATGCGCTCGACCCGCTCGCGCACCCGCGTCTCGATCTCCTCGCGAAGCCCGCTCAGCGTGTTGAAGGCCCCGCTCGCGACCTTGGCAAGATCATCGAACAGGCGGTTGCTGGTCTGCATGGCCATCTCCAGGAAGCGCATCGTCCGTCAGGACAGCGTCAGGATATGGGACGGGCCGACCGCCAACGCAAGCCGGTCTCCAGGGTTGCCCCGAGGGAGGCCGCCGCCTATGACCACGATCGTCCACGGCGCAACCGCACCGGAGTAGACCGGCCTTGCCCCTGTTCGCCATCCCCTTTCCGGCCATCGACCCGGTGCTGGTCCAGATCGGACCGTTCGCGATTCGCTGGTACGCGCTCGCCTACATCGTCGGGATCGTCCTGGGCTGGCAGCTCGTGCGCCGGCTCGTGCAGCGTCCGGGCTGGACCATCGGGCCCGAGGCGGTGGACGATCTCCTCTTCTACGTGACGCTCGGCATCATCCTGGGCGGGCGGCTCGGCTACGTCCTGTTCTACAACCCCGGCTACTATCTCCGCCATCCGCTCGAGATCCTCTCGGTCTGGCACGGCGGCATGTCGTTCCACGGCGGCCTTTTGGGCGTCATCACCGCCTCCGTCCTGTTCGCGAGAAGCCGCAGGCTGCCCTTCCTCGAGATCGTCGACGCGCTCGCGGTCGTGACCCCGATCGGCCTGTTCCTCGGCCGGATCGCCAACTTCATCAACGGCGAGCTGTGGGGCCGGTCGAGCAACGTGCCGTGGGCTGTGGTGTTTCCGAACGGCGGCCCGGAGCCGCGCCACCCGAGCCAGCTCTACGAGGCCGGGCTCGAGGGCATCGTGCTGCTCCTCGTGATGCTGTTCTTCGCCTCCCGGCCTTACCGTCCGGAGCAGCGCGGCACGCTCGGCGGCATCTTCCTCATCGGCTATGCGCTCGCCCGGATCACGGTCGAGTTCTTCCGCGAGCCGGACGCGCAACTGGGCTTCCTCCTGGGCGGCATCACCATGGGCCAGCTCCTGTCGCTGCCGATGCTCCTGGCCGGGATCATCGCCGTCCTCCACGGCCGGCACCGCAGCCGGCGCCGGCTCGAGACCGCGCGGTGAGCGAGCTCGCCCAGCCCCTACGCCGGCTGATCCGGGAGCACGGGCCGATCTCGGTCGCGCGCTTCATGGCGCTGGCGTCAGCGCATCCGACCAAGGGCTACTACCCGCGGCGCGATCCCCTGGGCACGGCCGGCGATTTCGTGACCGCACCCGAGGTGAGCCAGCTCTTCGGCGAGCTGGTCGGGCTCGCCCTCGTCCAGCACTGGCTCGATATCGGGCAGCCGCCGCGCGTGCTCGTGACCGAGCTCGGCCCCGGCCGCGGCACGCTCATGGCAGACGCGCTCAGGGCTGCGCGCGTCGTGCCGGGCTTCCTCGCCGCGGCCTCGATCCATCTGGTCGAGACCAGCCCCGCTTTGCGCGAGCGGCAGGCGGCAGCACTTCCGGGCTTGTCGGTCCGCTGGCACGACGAGCTGGCCAGCATTCCCGAGGATGCGCCGCTCCTTCTCGTCGCCAACGAGTTCCTGGACGCGCTGCCGATCCGCCAGTTCGTCCGGCACGGCGGAGGCTGGCGCGAGCGGCTGATCGGCATCGACGAGGCGAGCGCTTTCCGGTTCATCCTCGCCCCCCGCGCGACGCCGTTCCCGGAGATCGCAACCGAAGGGGCCGATTCCTTGCCCGAGGGCACGCTCCTCGAGCTCGGCCCGGCGCGGGAAGCTTTGGCCGAGGCCCTGGCCGGCAGGCTCGCGGCCCAGGGCGGCATGGCGCTTCTGATCGACTACGGCAGCGATGCCTCGTTCATGGTCGGCGACACCTTTCAGGCCGTGCGCCGCCACCTCAAGGTCGATCCGCTCGAAGCGCCAGGCGAGGTCGACCTCTCGGCTCACGTCGATTTCCGCGCGGTGGCCCGGCGCGCCGTCGCGGCGGGCGCTGTCGCCTACGGGCCGGTGAGCCAGGGCGATTTCCTGCGCCGGCTCGGCATCGGGCTGCGCCTGCAGCGTCTCCTCGAGCGGGCGACACCCGAGCAGCGGGCAGCCCTCGCGAGCGGCTGCGCCCGGCTGATCGATCCTTTGCAGATGGGCGAGCTGTTCAAGGTCTTGGCGCTCACCTCGCCCGGTGCGCCCGTGCCGCCGGGCTTCACGCTCCAGGAGAAGCGGCAGCCATGATGCTGCGCTCGTCGACGCTCGTGGCGCTGCCGGGCGTGCGGCACGCCTTCTTCACCCGCCGGGGCGGCGTCAGCGAGGGTGTCTGGGCTTCGCTCAACGTGGGCTTACGCAGCGGCGACGACCCGTGGCGGGTCGCCCGCAACCGGACACTCGCGGCCGAGGCGCTGGGGGTTCCGGCCGAACGCCTCGTCACCGCCCGGCAGGTGCACGGGACGGTAGCGCTGAAGGTGTGTCGGCCCTGGGACAATGCGGCCGCGCCCGAGGCCGACGCTCTCGTCACCGACCGACCGGGTCTGCTCCTGGGCGTGCTCACGGCCGATTGCGGGCCTCTCCTCCTCGCCGATCCCGAGGCCGAGGTCGTCGGTGCTGCGCACGCCGGCTGGAAGGGGGCGCTCGCGGGCGTGGTCGAGGCCACGGTCGCCGCCATGATCGAGCTCGGCGCCGATCCGGCCCGGATCACGGCAGCACTGGGCCCTTGCATCGGCCGGACCTCCTACGAGGTCGGCCCCGAGTTCGTCGCCCGCTTCGCCGAGACCGACGCGGCGAGTGCCACCTTCTTCACGCCGGCTCCCGGCCGGGTGAAGGCCCTCTTCGACCTCAAGGGCTATATCGGGGCACGCCTGCGCCGGGCCGGGGTCGAGCGGATCGAGCTCCTGCCGCACGACACCTGCGCGGAAGAGGACCTCTTCTTCAGCTTCCGTCGCACCACCCAGCGCGGCGAGGAGCGGTTCGGGCTGCAGCTTTCGGCGATCGTGCTGGAGGGGTGAAGAGCCTCGAGCTGCTATCACCGCAGCCATGGTCTCGACATGGCGGACACGCTCATCGCGGCAACTGCCATGATGCATGATCCGGGGTTGGCGATCCACAACCGTAAGCACTTCCCGATGCTGGCATCGGTCATGGCCCCTTACCGACCCCTGCCGTCACTCCCCGCTCTGCAGCAGCAGCCCCCGCCGGCGGGCGCTCTGGAAGAGAAGGATGAAGACCACGGCGGCGGCGATCAGCCATAGAGCGAGGATCAGGAGCGCGTAGCCGAACAGGCCGGCGTCGAAGCGGTTCTCGACCAGGATGGCGCGCATGCCCTCGAACACCGGGGCCGAGGGCAGCATCCAGGCGAACCAGCGCACAGCCTCGGGCAGGGTCGCGATCGGATAGTAGACGGCCGAGAAGGGCTGGATGAAGAAGATCGCGGCCCAGGCGAGATTCTCGGCGCCTAAGCCCAGGCGCAGCACGAGCCCGGCGATGATGAGCCCGATCGCCCAGCCGAACAGCATCATGACGGCGAAGAACGGGATCAGCGCCCACCCCAAGGCGCCGATCAGCGAGAAGTGGAAGATGGGAACGGCGAGAAGGCTCGCTCCGCCGACACCGATCAGGACCCGGATGAAGCTCACCGTGAAGTTGGCGAGGACCAGCTCGGCGGGACGCAGGGGGCTCACGAAGAGGTGCCCGAGATGGCGGGCGTAGAGCTCTTCCAGGAAGCATAAAGAAACGCCGAGCTGGCCGCGGAACAGCGTGTCCCAGAGGAGCACGGCCGAGAGGAACACGCCCGAGGCCTGCGCCACCCAGCTCGAGCGCCCGACCAGGAACTGGGTAATGAAGCCCCACAAGATCATCTGCACCGTGGGCCAGTAGACGAGATCGAGGAGCCGCGGCCAGGAGCCGAGGAGAAGATAGAGGTGCCGCAGCAGCATGGCGCGGATGCGGCGCAAGGACGGGCCGAACTCGATCCCGGCGGCGAGGCTCATGCGCTCTCCCTTCCATCGGGCCGGCGACGGTCGCGGGCGATGTCGAGGAACACCTCCTCAAGATCGTCGCGGCCGTAGCGGGCGAGGAGATCCGCAGGACTGCCCTGATCGACCAGCCGCCCCTGCTTCAGCATGAGAACGTGATGCGCCAGGCGCTCGACCTCGCCCATGTTGTGGGATGCCAACAGCACGGTGGCGTGGGTCCGCGCCTGGTAGGCCTCGAGATGGCCCCGGATCTGGTCGGCCGTGTCGGGGTCGAGCGAGGCCGTGGGCTCGTCGAGCAGCAGCAGCTCGGGCTCGTTGATCAGCGCCTTCGCGAGCAGCACGCGCGTCTTCTGCCCGGCCGAGAGCCGGCCGAAGGGCCGGTTCAGGAAACCTTCGAGGTCGAGCGCCGCCGCCAGCGCCGCAATGCGCTCCTTCGGCCGCGGCACCGCGTAGAGCTCGGCATAGACCTTGAGGTTCTGGAGCACGGTGAGCCGCTGCGGCAGGTCCACGTAGGGGCTCGTGAAGTTCATCCGCGGCAGCACCTTGTGCCGGCCCTTGGGCATGAGTTCGCCGAGGATGCGGATCGTGCCGCTCGTGGGCGCCAGAAGGCCCAGGAGCATGGCCATGGTCGTGGTCTTGCCGGCCCCGTTGGGACCCAGGAGCGCCACGGTCCGGCGGCGGCCCACGGTGAAGCCGAGATCTTCCACGGCGACCACCTCGCCGTAGCGTTTGCTCAGACCCTCGACCAGGATCGCCGGCGGCTCGCCCGAGAGCGGCATGGCCTCCTGCGGCGCTGCGGCCAGCAGCTTCGCGTCGTCGAGCATGTTCCGGCCCTTCGTTTCCCGCTGCAGAGGCTTACTCGTCGCCGTTCTCGGCAATACCGTGCTCACGGTAGTAGCGGGCGGCACCGGGATGGAGCGGAATCGCGACGCCGCGCAGCGCATCCTCGGGCCGGATCTCCTTGCCTTTGGGGTGGCCCGCGGCCAGCACCTTCGCCGCGTTCGGGTGCCAGAGCGCTTCGGTGATCGCGTGGACGAGATCCTCGTCGAGCCCGGCCGAGACCAGCCAGAGCGCCGCGACGCCGATCGTGGGCGTGTCCTCGTCCAGCCCCGGATAGGTGCCGCCCGGAATGGTATGCTTCGTGAAGAAGCGGTGCTTCCCGAGCAGCGCTTCGATCCCGGGACCGACGATGGGGACGAGCTTGGCACCGGTATCCCGGGCGAGCTCGCTCACCGCTGCAGCCGGGTAGCCGCCCACGAAGAAGAGCGCGTCGAGCTCGTCCGCGCGCATCAGGTCGATCGACTTGACCAAGGATGCGTAGACCGGCGTCACCGCCCGCTCCGAGAGGCCGAAAGCGTCCAGGATCAGCCGCGCCTCGACCAGCGTGCCGGAGCCTTCGACATCGAGCGACACGCGCTGCCCGCGCAGATCGGCGACGCTCGCGATGCCGGATCCGGCGCGGGCCACGAGATGCACGCTCTCGAGATAGAGGCTCGCCAGCGCCCGCAGGTTCTGCATCGGCGGCCGGCCGGCGAAGATGCCCGTGCCGGAGAAGGCGCCGTAAGCGATGTCGCTCTGCGAGAAGCCGCTCTCGATCTGTCCCTCCTGGATCGCGGATACGTTGTCGACCGAACCCTTGGAGGTCTGGACCACCACGACGAGATCCGGAACGCCGCAGCCGCCCTCCGGCCCGCACGGGCGGGCGCCGGGCGGGCTCGACACCACGCTCGCGATCAGCTCGCCCACGGGATAGTAGGTGCCGGTGATCGGGCCGGTGCCGATCCGCAGAAAGCGGGCATCGTCGGCCAGCGTCCAGCGGCACCCGGTGGCAGCCAGCCCGCAGCCACCCAGGAGCGAGGCCACGAGGCGACGGCGCGGCAGGCCGAGGTGTCGCATGATCCGCTACTCGGCGCGCACGGCGTGGCCGGTCAGCCGGCGCACGACTTCGCCATCCAGGATCCGGTCGAACTCGAGCGTCATGCCGTCCTCGGTCGGCCGACGCTCGAAGATCTGCAGCTCGTAGCGGCCATCGTCCAGGATGACGAAGGAGTAGACGTCGATCGAGCCGCCCGCGACGCTGCCCCAGCGCAGGGGATCGCCGCGCATCGGGTCCGGCTCGGGCCGGGCGTGGAACGGGTCGTAGCCGACCCCGGCCAGATAGAAGCTGCGGTCCGGTGCGGGCACGAGCAGGATCTCGTCGCTGCGCCGCTTCACGCCCGGCACATCGCGCCGCCCGTTCACGAGCGTCACGTTGGTCCAGGTGATCCGCAAGCCCTCGCGCTCGTAAGGGGCGATCACGACGTCGATGTCGCGCTGCTCGCGGTTGCCGGCCTCGTCCACCTGCTCGGCCCGGCCGACGAAGGCACCGATCAGAGGCGCCAGCGGCGGCTGCTCGGCATGGACCGTGCCCGGAGCGCTACCCCCGAGCAGGACGCCGAGCACCAAGGCGCTGGCGACGGGTGTGCCGCTCATGGCCCGGCCTTGGCGAGCTGCATGGTCATCTCCTCCGTCTTGCCATCGGGCAGGCGGCGCTGCAGCGCCACATCGAGCCGGCCTTGCCCGGCTCTGCGACAGGCATAGCGGTCGAGCACGAAAGCGCCCCGGTCGTCGACGCTGAGGCTATAGACATAGACCGCATCCGGGGTGGAGCGAGCCCAGTAGAGCGTGCCCTCGACCAGAGGATTGACCGGCTTGTCCCGGCCGAACATCGACCAGCCCTGGTTCGTCCGCCCGGCGAACACGCCAGGGCGCCTGGTGGGCGTGAAATGAATGTCGGCCTCTCTGCCTCCCGGCACCGTCCAGCGCACGGCGAAGCCGTCTCTCTCCCGAGTCCAGGTCATGGTGAACGGCGCCGGCTGGCCGGTGGTCCAGCGCCCGTAGAGCGAGTCCAGGAGATCGGCGGCCCACGCGGGGCAAGGAGCGGCGAGCGTCACGATGCATGCCATGGCCATCGGCCAGAGCGCACGACGCGGGCTCCGCACCGGCCGCTTCGACTCCATGCCGCGATCATTGCACCTCGCCCGCATCGCGATGCTCCCGTGCCAGCCGCGCCATGGCGGCGGGCCTGGATTGCAGGTAGGAATAGCCCCGAGAGGCACAGTTTCCAATCCGTTGCTGCTAGGTGCTTTCCGCGGCAGCGAAAATCAGGGCCGAACGTGAAAAGGAGCCGTCGATGCTGATCGGTGTCCCCAAGGAGATCAAGACCCACGAATACCGTGTGGGCCTCGTGCCGTCGAGCGTGCGCGAGCTGACCCATCACGGCCATCAGGTGATGGTGCAGACCGGGGCCGGGACGGGAATCGGCTTCGACGACGACGCTTACCGCGCCGCCGGGGCGAGGGTCGTGGACACGGCCGAGGAGATCTTCTCGCTCGCCGAGATGATCGTGAAGGTGAAGGAGCCGCAGACGAGCGAATACCGACTCCTGCGCGAGGACCAGATCCTCTTCACCTACCTTCATCTCGCTGCCGACCTGCCGCAGGCGGAGGGGCTGGTGCAGTCGGGCTGTGTCGCGATCGCGTACGAGACCGTGACCGACGCCCGCGGCCGCCTGCCGCTGCTGGCCCCCATGAGCGAGGTCGCGGGCCGGATGAGCGTGCAGGTAGGAGCGCACCTCCTCGAGAAGATGCAGGGCGGGGCCGGTATCCTGCTCGGCGGCGTGCCCGGCGTGCACGCGGCCAAGGTCGTGGTCCTGGGCGGCGGCGTGTCCGGCACCAACGCGATCCGCATGGCAATGGGCATGGAGGCCCAAGTCTACGTCATCGACAAGAGCCTGGATCGGCTCTACGAGCTCGATCTCCAGTTCGGCCCGATGCTCAACACGATCTACTCCACCGTCGATGCGATCGAGCAGCACGTCACCACGGCCGATCTCGTCATCGGCGCCGTGCTGGTGCCGGGTGCCGCTGCACCCCGCCTGATCACCCGCGACATGATCCGGAAGATGCGCCCCGGCTCGGTGTTCGTCGACATCGCCATCGACCAGGGCGGCTGCTCCGAGACCTCGCGGCCGACGACCCATGCCGACCCGACCTATGTCGAGGAAGGAGTGGTGCATTACTGCGTCACCAACATGCCGGGTGCCGTGGCGCGTACCTCGACCTTCGCGCTCAACAACGCGACCCTGCCCTTCACGCTGGCGCTCGCCAACAAGGGTTATCGCAAAGCCATCCAGGACGACCCGCATCTCGCCAACGGCGTCAACGTCCTTCACGGTCGGGTGACCTACGAGGCGGTCGCGAAGAGCCTCGACCTCGCCTACACGCCTCTGAAGCAGGCGCTGGCGCTGGCCTGAGCGCGGTCCATGGCCGCTTCTCTCGTCGAGAGAGGCGCGGCCATGGGGCGCAACATCGCCGACCTGCTGCCGTTGCAAGATTTTGCCGGCCGATGTTAAACCGGAAACTGTAGCCCAGAGATCCACCAGCCGAAAGCGCATGCGCAACGACCGTCTCGATCGGCTCGCCGAGTTCCCGTTCCGCCGGCTCGCGGCTCTTCTCGCCGGCGAGCCGGCGCCGGCGGGGCCTGCCTTCGATCTCTCGATCGGCGAGCCCAAGCACGCCCCGCCGCATCTGCTCGCCGAGACCGTGGCGGCGCATGCACACTTGTGGAACCGCTATCCGCCGGTGAACGGGACACCCGAATTCCGCGCGGCAGCCGCCGCCTGGCTCACCCGCCGCTTCGGGCTCCCGTCCCATGTGCTCGATCCCGAACGCATGATCCTGCCGCTGGCCGGAACCAAGGAGGGCCTCTACCTCCTACCATCGGTCGTGGTGCCGGCCGATCGGTCGGGGCCGAAGCCGGTCGTGCTGATGCCGGATCCGGTCTATGCCGTCTATTATGGTGCTGCCGTCATGGCCGGGGCCGAGCCCGTGCTCTTGCCGGCCACCGCCGCCTCGGGCTTCCTGCCCGATCTCGAGGCGCTTTCGCCGGCACTCCTCGCCCGCACGGCCCTGTTCTACCTGTGCACGCCCGCGAACCCGCAAGGTGCCGTCGCCGACCGCGACTATCTGCGGCGTGCCGTCCGCCTCGCACGGGAGTACGATTTCCTCCTCGCCGTCGACGAGTGCTACAGCGAGCTCTGGGACGCGGCTCCGCCACCGGGCGCTCTCGAGGCGGCCTGGGCCGAGGACGGCAGTTTCGCGAACGTCGTCGTCCTCCATTCGCTCAGCAAGCGCTCGAGCGCTCCCGGCCTGCGCTCGGGCTTCATCGCCGGCGATCCCGAGCTCCTCGCCCGTCTCCTGCGCTTGCGCGCCTACGGCTCGCCCGTGCAGCCCCTGCCGCTCATGGCCGCGGCCACCGTGCTCTGGCAGGACGAGACCCACGTCGAGGCCAACCGTGCCCTCTACCGCGAGAAGTTCGATCTGGCCGAGCGAAGGCTCGCCGGCCGGTTCGGCTTCTACCGCCCGGCGGGCGGGTTCTTCCTCTGGCTCGACGTCGGCGACGGCGAGGCCGCCTGCCGCCGGCTCTGGCGCGAGGCCGGGGTGAAGGTGCTGCCCGGCGGCTATCTCTCGGCCGGTGCGGATGCCGCCGGGACCAATCCCGGTGCCCCGTTCGTGCGGGTGGCGCTCGTCGATCGGATCGAGCTCGTCGACCGCGCGCTCGAGCGCTTCGCCGAGGTGCTCGGCGAGGCGAGCCGTCCGCGGGCGGCGGCGTCCTGACGATTGCCCAGGGACAAGCTGATGGCTGCATCGACCGCCGACGCCTTCGGCAGCACCCAGCTCAAGGAGCGGCTCAAGGAGAACCTGCTTCGCCTCTTGGGACTCGTCGCCGTCGTCACCGCCCTGGCGCTGGCACTGGCCCTGTTCGGGTACGACTGGCGCGACCCGTCGCTCAATCAGGCGACCGCGCAGCCGGTTCGCAACCCGGTCGGGATCGCGGGTGCCGTCGCCGCCGACCTCCTCTACCAGCTCTTCGGCCTCGCCGCCTGGCTCCTGGTCGTCGCGGGCCTGAGCTGGGGGGTGCGCCTCGTGCTCGGCCGCAGACTGGGCTGGCCCTGGCTGCCGGTCCTGAGCCTGCCGTTGGCGCTCATGAGCCTCGCCGGCTTCCTCGCCACCCTGCCGCTTCCGGCCGTATCGAGCTGGCCGCTTCGGGTCGGCTTCGGCGGCGCGGTCGGCGATCTCGAATGGCGCTGGCTCGAGCCGATGATCGGCTCGACGGCCTTCGCCTGGGCCAGCCTGGCCCTGGCGCTTCTGTGTGGCGCCACGGCGCTCGGCGTCCGCTGGGCGGAGGGCATCTGGGCCGCGAGCCGTGTGGGTGCCGTGTCGCTCTGGGTCGGTCGTCGCCTCGGTGATGCCGCGGGCGCCGCCACGCTCCGGTCGGGCCGGCTCGTGCGCGAGGGCTGGCGCGGCTTCGACCTCGGCCGGCTGCGGCGGCCGACGGCGTTGCGGCCCGCGGTGGACGAGATCGAGGACGATGCGTCGGAACCGGTGTCCCTGCGGCGGCGCCTGCGCCGCGAGCCCGCCATGGCCGGCCCGGTCGGACGCGGCCTCGCCGGGCGCCCGTTCGGCGGCGATCGAGAGGCCGGACCCGACGAGATGGCCAACGAGGCCGCATCATCCGTGCCCGAACGGCGACGCCCGCAGGTCGCCCCGCTCGGCGACGGCGACGAACCGCTGCCGACGATCCGCGCCCGCCGTCCACGCTCCTCTGCCTCCGAAGCGGAGGACGAGCCGACCGAGCGGCCGGCAGCACCCCGGATGGAGCCGGTCGTGGAGCGGACGCGGGCCGCAACGGTCGAGCCGTCGCTCCAGCGGGCCTTCGGGCCCGCTGCCGAGGCCAAGGCCGGCATTGCCCGGCCGGCAGCGCCGCCGCCGGCGCCGGAACACGAGGGCGCGCACGATTTCGAGCTGCCCGGCCTCGATCTTTTGGCCTCGGTCGCGAACGCGGCCCAGCCCAACCACTCGCCGCAGGCGCTCATGGAGACCTCGCGCCAGCTCGAGACCGTGCTCGACGATTTCGGTGTGCGCGGCGAGATCATCGACGCCAAGCCCGGCCCGGTCGTCACCCTGTTCGAGCTCGAGCCGGCACCCGGCACCCGCGCGGCACGCGTCATCAGCCTCGCCGACGACATCGCACGCAGTTTGTGCGCGCTCTCGGTGCGTGTGGCCGTGGTGCCGGGGCGAAACGTCATCGGCATCGAGCTGCCGAACGACAAGCGTCAGACCGTCTACCTGCGCGAGCTGCTCGAGGCCGAAGCCTATCGCGGCAGCGGCGCCCGACTGCCGCTGGCGCTGGGCAAGGACATCGCCGGCAATCCGATCGTGGCCGACCTGGCACGGATGCCGCATCTCCTCATCGCCGGCACCACGGGCTCGGGCAAGTCGGTCGCGATCAACGCCATGATCCTCTCGCTGCTCTACCGGCTGCGCCCGGACGAGCTGCGGCTGATCATGATCGACCCCAAGGTGATCGAACTCTCGGTCTACGAGGACATCCCGCACCTCCTGGCCCCCGTCGTCACCGATCCGCCCAAGGCGGTGGTGGCCTTGAAGTGGGTCGTGCGGCAGATGGACGAGCGCTACCGGCTGATGTCGCACCTCGGCGTGCGCGACATCTTCGCCTTCAACAAGCGCATCCTCCAGGCCAAGGCGCGCGGCGAGGAGCTGAAGCGGCGCGTGCGCACCGGCTTCGAGCCCGGCACCGGTGTGCCGATCTTCGAGGAGCAGCCGATCGAGATGAAACCGCTCCCGCTCATCGTCGTCATCGTCGACGAGGTGGCGGACCTCATGCTCACGGCCGGCAAGGAGATCGAGAACGCGATCCAGCGCCTGTCGCAAAAAGCCCGTGCCGCCGGCGTGCATCTCATCGTCGCCACGCAGCGGCCTTCGGTCGACGTGCTCACCGGCGTCATCAAGGCGAACCTGCCGTCCCGGATCAGCTTCCGCGTCAGCTCCAAGATCGACAGCCGCACCATCTTGGGCGAGCCGGGTGCGGAGCAGCTCCTGGGCCAGGGCGACATGCTCTACCTGATGCCGGGCGATCGGATCAGTCGCATCCACGGGGCGCTGGTCACCGACGCCGAGGTCGAGCAGGTGGTCCGCCACCTCAAGACCCAGGGCGAGCCCGACTATCACGCGGAAGTGACCGAGGATCCCGAGAGCGGCGGCGAGAGTGCCGGCGGAGCCGACGGGGCTCTGTTCGACGGCTCGAGCGCCGGTGGCGACGCCCTCTACAACCAGGCGGTCCAAATCGTGGCGCGCGACGGCAAGGCCTCGACCAGCTATCTTCAGCGCAAGCTGTCGATCGGCTACAACAGCGCCGCCAAGCTCATCGAGCGCATGGAGAACGAGGGCCTGATCAGCCGGGCCGACCATGTCGGTCGACGCCAGGTGCTGATGGGCCGTGGCGGCGTGGACGGCACCGAGCCCACCGACGACCCGTTCTGAGCCCGGCAGCATCATCGGACATCGAAGGAATCCAGGGCACCCATGCAGCGCATCGCTCTCACCCGGCGGGGGCTCGCCTCGCTCGCCCTCGCCACGGCGGTCATGGGCCTGCTCCGCCCCGCTGCGGCCGCCCTGGTGCCGGGCCAACAGGAGATCGTGCAGCGGGTCGAGACCTATTTCAACGGCATCCACACCCTCGCTGCCGACTTCCAGCAGATCGCCCCGGACGGCAGCCTGTCGACCGGGAAGCTCTACATCGATCGCGACCGTGGCGGCATGCGCTTCGACTACGATCCGCCGTCCAAGATCCTGCTCGTGGCACCCGGCGACTGGCGGCTGATCTTCTACGACGGCAGCATCAAGCAGGTGAACGTCATCCCGCTCGCCGAGACCCCTTTGGGCTTCGTTCTGGACAAGGAGGTCAAGCTCGAAGGCGACGTCACTGTCGAGGCCGTGCGCGAGCGCGAGGGCGAGATCGACCTCGTGCTCGTGCGCACGAAGGAGCCGGACCAGGGCCAGGTCGTGCTGACGCTCGCCAAGCGGCCGCTCGAGCTGCGCCGCTGGACCGTGACCGATGCGCAAGGACTCACCACCACGATCACGCTGAGCCAGGTCCAGACCGGCATGCCGCTCGACCGCAAGCTCTTCGTCTGGCGCGACCCCCAGCTCTTCGGCTGGCCCGAGGACTGAAGCCGCCCGTCAGTCGTCCACCCCGCGGGCGAGCAGATCGGGTGCGGTGAACTCGGGCCGGCCGAGCAGGCGGGCGATGCGGTTGCGCTCGTCGATCAGGATCGCGAGCAGGGCGTCGGAAATTTCGGACTCGGCTGCCCGTGCGCGGATCACGGCGTCGATCGCGTCCATGATCGCGACGCGCGCGAGCAGGATCGGGTCGGGTTCGGGCGTGGTCATCGCCTCCACTCCGGGCTGACGGGCAGGCCGGCCTCAACCGCCGGCGAGCCCGAGCGGTGCCGTCTCAGCGGCGGCTCTCGAGCGCCAGGCGCAGGCCGAAAGCGATCAGGACCCCGCCCGTCACCCGATCGAGGGTCCGCACCACGGCGGCGCGGCGGAGCAGGCGGCCCAGGGGTCGGGTCGCCGCGACCAGAGCCGCGAACCAGACCATGCTCAAGAGCGCGTGGACCGCCGCCAGCAGCAGCATGAAGCTCGTGGCCGGAACCCCGGCTGGCAAGAACTGCGGCAGGAAGGTGACGTAGAACACGCCGACCTTGGGGTTGAGCAGGTTGGTGAGAAGGCCGCGCACGAACCAGCGCTGCCCACCCGTCGCAGGAGGGATACCGGTACTGCCCTCGGCCGCGAGACCATCCCGCGCCTGCCGCAGCATGGTCCAGCCGAGCCACAGGAGATAGAGGGCGCCGGCCCAACGGAGCACGGTGTAGGCGAACTCGGAGACGCTCAAGAGCGCACCCAGCCCGACCGCGACGGCCGCACCCCAGGCAAGGCAGCCTCCGCATACGCCGAGGCCCGCGAGCAGCGCCTGCCTGGGACCTTCCACGCCCGCCGTCCGCAGCACGAGCGCGGTGTCGAGCCCCGGTGTCATCGTCAGGAGCGCCGCCGCGAGGCTGAAGGCGACGAGGGCTTCGGGCATGGTCACGGGTGGTTCTCCGAGGGAGCCGGACCGACCCCGGCCGCGCCGCACTTACCATGCCGCGAGCCGTCTCGCCATGCCCTTGCGGCGGGTCTGTTCGGTCTGGCACTCCTGGTTTACCTCTATCGCGTCCGTGCGCCCGCTCGCCGCCGCGACGATGCAGGCGCCCCGCGCAACCTCGCGGCCGACGGCTTCGACCCGCATGATCCCGCTCGCGGCTCCCCTCGACGCAACGGGCGTCGTCCTGCTCGCTGCCTTTCTCCTCGTCCTCCTCTGCCCGCCTCTGGTCGCCTACGAGCCTCTCTGGGAGGTCGCGGCCAGCCTCGGCTATGCCGCCGTCGCTGCCACCGTCCTGACCTTCCGCGTCGTGCCGCGCCGGAGCCATCTCACGCCCTACCGGTTCTCGCTGCACCGGATCGCGGGCAATCTCGCTCTTGCGCTCGTTCTGGCGCACGTTCTGACGATGGTCGCGGGCGATCCCTTCATGCTCGACTATCTCGGCTGGATGATGCCGCTCCACGTGCTCGCAGGTGTCCTGGCAGCGCTCGCCTTCGTGCTCGCGGTCACGAGCCGCGAGCCGGCGCTGCCGCGGCGGCTGCGCCTGGGCGCGCGCAGCCGGACCTTTCATGCCTGGAGCGGCATCGCCGCGAGCACTCTCACGACCTGGCACGTGCTGGCTTCGAGCTCGAAGCTCCTGGACTCGTGGCGCTACGGCCTCCTCGCCCTCGTGTTCCTGGCGCTCCCGGCGCCGGCGCTCTCGGATCGCTTGGGCGGTTTTCGCGAGCGTCGGCCGGCACCCGCCGCCTCGGAGCCCTTCAGCCGAGCGGGAGCGCGGGGAATGCTGCGCATCTCGGCCCTGATCGGCGCCATTGCCGTGCTCCTCGCCACGGCACCCCACGTGGTCCGCCTTCTGCGGGGCTGAGGCCGATGCGCGCACTTTCCATCCCATTCCGTGTCGCCCTTCTCGCCTCGGCCGGCCTCGTCACGGCCGGCGTCTTGTGGCTCGGCTCGGGGCTGCGGCTCGAGCGGATCGCCGAGCGCCCGCTCCTGCCGACCCGCTTCGATCACAAGTTCCACACCGGCGTGAACTGCACGACCTGTCATCACAATTTCCGCGAGCGTGGCCTCGGCACCAAGCCCTGTCTCGCCTGCCACAAGGCCTGGGGCACCACCGAAGCGCGTCGGATCGACACCGTGTTCCACGCCTTCTGTACGGACTGCCACCGCCGCGAGCAGGCGACGGGCGCGAAGGCGGGACCGGTCAAGGCGTGCGTTGCCTGCCATGTCGCCCGCGCGCGCCCGGTTCGGTTGCAAGAAAGATAAAACGGTATTTTTTTGTTAAAAAGCCATATTTACATTCTATGTCCGTGTGAGTAAATGAACCCCAGCCATATCCGTTGATGGGGGATGGGGCGTGGATATCGTCTCCGCCGAGAGGGAAAGCCGGATCTCGCTCGACTGGGCGCGCGAGGCCTGGGACGGGCTGGAAGGTCTAGCACTGCTCCGTGCGGCTCTGACCGGGCCTTGTGCGGGCCGGATCGCTCTGGTGTCCTCGTTCGGCGCCGAAAGTGCCGTGCTGCTCGACATGGTGGCGAGCATCGACCGACGTACGCCGGTAATCTTTCTCGAGACCGGCAAGCTGTTCCCGGAGACGCTGGCTTACAAGGACGAACTCGTGCGCTGGCTCGGGCTCGAGGACGTGCGCGTGATCCGGCCCGATCCGGCCGATCTCGCCCGCTTCGACGGCAAGGGCGACCTCTGGCGCCGCGAGGCCGACATGTGCTGCCACATCCGCAAGACCGAGCCGCTCGACCGGGCGCTTCGGGGCTTCGTGGGCTGGATCACCGGCCGCAAGCGGTTCCAGGGCGGCCTGCGGGCAGCCCTGCCGGCGGTCGAGGCCGACCCGGTCACGGGCCTGCTCAAGCTCAACCCGCTGGCTTCCTGGTCCCTCGAGGACATCCGGCACTACCGCCGCCTGCGGCAGTTGCCGCTCCATCCTCTGGTGGCACGCGGCTATCCTTCGATCGGCTGCGCGCCCTGCACGCGTGCGGTCAAGGAAGGCGAGGACGTGCGCGCCGGCCGCTGGTGGCACCTCGACAAGACCGAGTGCGGCATCCACCGGAGCTGAGCCGCCGGCCGGCGGCGCTCCTTCAAAGAGAGGCCGCAAGCGCCTCCACGAAGCGGTCGATGTCCGCCTCGTCGTTGTAGAGATGCGGCGTGACCCGTAGCCGGTCGCCCCGCGCGCTGACGTGAACCTGCCGGGCGGCGAGGCGGCGCGTCAGGTCGACGGGCGCTCCCGGCGGCAGGCGCAGGCCGAGATAGTGACCGGCACGCAGATGCTCCGGCACGGCCTCGAGGCCGAGCGGGCGCACGCGTGCGGCGATGTCGCGGGTCAGGGCCGAGAGCGTCGCCGCGATCGCCTCCACACCCCAGGCCCGGATCTGCTCGAGGGCGGCGATGCTCATCGGCATCAACGCGAAATTGCTGCGCTCTCCGACGTCGAACCGTCGGGCACCGGGAGCCGACGCCTCCTCGTAGTCGACGAGGCGGGTGAAGTCCTCGGCACCTGCGCGGGTGATCCAGTTGTCCTCGAGCGGCCGCCCGTCCTGCCGGCGCGGATCGACATAGAGATAGCCCAGGCTGTAGGGGCCGAGCAGCCATTTGTAGCCGGCGACGACCAGGAAGTCGGGCCGCACCTGCCGCACGTCGAGCGGCCAGGCGCCCACGGACTGGGTCGCATCGATCACCAGGGCCGCGCCGATTGCCCGGCAGCGCTCCCCCACCCGCACGAGATTGACCAGCCGGCCGTCGGTCCAGCGGCAGTGCGGCAAGGCGGCGATGGCGGCACGCTCGTCGAGGGCGGCCAGCACCGCCGTCGTCAGGTCACCGTCCTCGCCGGCCTCGACCAGCACGAGCTCGGCCTCCCGCTCGCGGGCGAGGCGTTGCCAGCAATAGACGTTGGACGGGAACTGGTCGCGCAGCCCCACGATGCGCCGTCCCTTGCCCAGCGGCAGGTTGGCCGCGGCGATGGCGAGACCGTAGCTCGCCGCCGGAACGATGGCGATATCGTCCGGCGTGGCGCCGATCAGACCCGCGAACAGGCCGCGGGCACGCTCGCTGCCGGTGAAAAAGTCCTCGGGTGCTACCGTCCAAGGCCGCGCCTTGCGCTCCACGCCTTCGATCCCGGCTCGGGTCACCGCCCGCAGGGACGGGGTCATGTAGGCGGCGTTGAGGTAGGCGATCTCGCGCGGCAGATCGAACAGATGACGCTGGCAGGCTAGAGACATAAGGAACGGGCTCGAATCCGCGGCGACATCGGGCTCGCTGCCGAGCCGGTCGCCGTATCGAACGGGGCCGCACTGCGGCCTTGCGCAGTGCGGCCCCGTCTCGTGCCGGCGCAGGCCGGGCGGACCGGCCCGACGGACGGCGGCTCAGGCGTTGATCGCGTCCCGCAGGCCCTTGCCGGGCTTGAACTTCACGGCCTTGCTGGCGGCGATCTTGATGGTCTGGCCGGTCTGCGGGTTGCGACCTTCGCGCTCGGGGCGGTCGACCACCTCGAACGTCCCGAACCCGGCGATCGCGACCTTGCCGTTCTGCTTCAGCGCATTCTGGATGCCGTGGAGAACGGCCGCCACCGCCTTGGAAGCCTCGGTCTTCTTCATCCCGGTCTCGGTCGCTACGGCAGTGTTCAGCTCATCCAGGGTCATCAACGCACTCCCCTCGCATGTCCAATGCGAAAAGACGCCATATCATGAATGCCGACAGTTGCAAACCGTTTCGTTGCCGAGTAATCGCCTAGTCACGGTCGGCCGTATGCTTGCGGGATCGCGCATGCGAGGACTCCGTTCCGGCTACCCGCCGTCACCGACCCTAGGGAAACCGGGCTTTCATGGCGCCGGGCGCGGTCAATGCCGCCCCACGCTACGGCAGCTTCCCGCATGAAATGATTTTGCCTCTTTTTCTATCAAAGCAAATTTGTGAAACGTATTATATACGTATAAATATCTTTATTCTATGAAATAGACCGAACTTGAACGACGCAACAAAAATCTCTCGATGTTTTTCTGATGATGTTTTTATGTTATTTCAATATACTTCAATCAAACTTAAACAACTAATTCCGTATTTTCTCAAGACTTATAAGCTCGTTCCGATATCTTATAAGCAGAGGAATGATCAGCAAACGTCCCAATGGCGCCTCGTTCCCCCTGCATCCTGTCGAATTCGGTACCGGCTTCTCTCACCACATGGCAACTCGAGCAGGGAACCCGACGCTTTCGACGCTCGGTGAGCGTGGCATCGAGGACACGCATCGTTCATCCACCACGATTTCCCCGACAGGTGCGTGTTTGCAACATATTTCTCTTTAGGGTTGAAATCCTGAACCTTTCGTGCTACGAAGGAACCCTGCTCGCCGCAACCGCGTTAACGAACTACTGATATTGGCGGCGAAGCCGCTCATCTGCGGCGGTTCCTGTGCCAACGGGATCTCTCGCGGACCCGGTCACCGACGACTTGACGGAGGTTGGCTTGTCTCGTGCTCCCGCCTGTGGGGGCAGGGGATGGTTCGTGGAGATCGTGGATGACGCGTTCCCCACTCTTCCGTGCATGTCGGCCCGGCCCATCGGCGCCGATCCGTTGGTGCTCGCCAGTACCACCGGACCAGCGCTGCGCCCCTTCCGAGTCACCCGATTCCGACCATTGCCACAGCGGCGATGGCGCCTCCTTGTGGACGAGGTGTGCATGAACACGTTGGCTGCTGCCGAGCCCGTGGCGGATATTCGCACGGGCTATGTCGACGAGGTCGAGTTCGCCCCCACGCCGCGAGCGCGCGAGATCGGGCGGTACCGTTACCTGTTGCTGCTGCGCTTCGCGCTGATCAACGTCACGGGCTTCGCCCTTTTGGGTGCCATCTGGATGCAGGGCTGGATCGCTCGGATCCTGGCCGCAGACGACACCCACATCTGCAAGCTGATCTTCAGCCTGTTCCTCATCGGCTTGTTCTGGGCCGGGCAGAAGATCGTCATGCTCTCGCGCGAGCTCAACGCCCTCGAAGGCGAAGGCATCGATCAGCCCGGCTCGCGCGTGGCGGCCTACATGGATGCCATCGTCGGCCGCGACGGCCAGAGCCGCGCCAATCTCCTGGGAGCCCTTCGCATGAAGATCGGGCACCGGATCGCCGTCGTGCGTCATATGGCGAGCACGCTGGTGCTGCTCGGTCTCATCGGCACCATCGTCGGCTTCATCATCGCCCTTTCCGGCGTCAACCAGGACGCCGTCACCGATTCCGCCGCGATCGGCCCCATGGTGGCGACCCTGCTCCACGGCATGGCGATGGCGCTGTTCAAGACCCTCGTCGGCTCGGTCCTCAATGTCTGGCTGATGGTGAACTACCGCCTGCTCGAGTCGGGGGCGACCCATCTCCTCACCCACCTCGTCGAGGTCGGAGAGCGCGATGCAGCCGTTTGACGACGAAGGCGACGACAGCGACATCGTCTTTCGCGACCTGATCATGCTGACGCTGAGCGGGTTCGTGACCGTGGCGGTACTGCTCCTGCCGCATATCGGCGAATCGAAGGCGAAGAGCACGGCCACCGAGACGACCGAGCCGCCCGGCAACGTCATCATCGAGGCGCGCTGGCCCGACGACATGGACGTCGACGTCGATCTCTGGGTCCAGGCTCCCGGCGACGTCCCGGTCGGCTACTCCAACAAGGGCGGGGTCGTCTTCAACCTGCTCCGCGACGATCTCGGCAAGCGCGCCGACGCCACCAACATGAACTACGAGGTCAGCTACTCGCGCGGCATCCCGGCGGGCGAGTACACGATCAATGTGCATCTCTACCGCAACACCGCGCGAGCGGGCTCGATCCCGGTGACCGTGGTGGCGAGCGTGAAGCGATCGACACAAGAATCGGCACGTCAGATCCTGGCCTCCAAGGTCGACCTCACCCGCGAGGGCCAGGAGCAGACCGTGTTCCGCTTCCGTCTCAACGACCGCGGCGAGCTCGTGCCGGGCACGGTCACGAACCTGCAGCGGCCCATCCGCAGCTGGAAGCCGTCATGAGCGCACTCACGCCTCTGTTCGCTCTCATGGTGATCCTGGCGGCAGCGCTCGCCACGATCAGCGTCTGGGCGCCCCGGAAACTCCTCGTGAAGGTGGGCGCCGTGGCGCTCACCTGCGCCTTCATGCCGGTCGCCTACGCCGCCATGGCCGACCTTCTGAGCAAGCCCAAGCCGGCCTCGTTCGAGTGGTGGCTGGGCAAGGCGCCCGAGGCCACCGTGCTCGGCAGCTCGCTCCAGGAGGACAAGGCGATCTATCTCTGGCTGCAGGTCGACGGCGTGGAGGAGCCGCGCGCCTACGTCCTGCCCTGGAGCCGCCCTCTGGCCGAGCAGCTCCAGCAGGCGAGCCGCGAGGCCGCCCAACAGCAGTCGAGCGTGCGGATGCGGGTGCCGTTCGAGCCGACCCTGGACACGCTCGAGCCGCGCTTCTACGCCCTGCCGCAGCCGGCCATGCCGCCCAAGGACGCGCTGGACCCGCCGCCGGCCCAGTTCGTCCCACCGCCCGGCCGCGATGCCTGATCCAAGGGCCGAGCCCCCGTCCGTCAGATCCGCAAGGAGCGGATGAAGGCGAGGCGCTCGGCCGCGGCCTGCTCCCGCGCCGCACGCAGCCGGTCCAGCTCCTGGCCGAGCTTCGCGATCTCGTCCTCGCTGGCACCCAGACGGTCGAGGTAGCGCTTGGCGAGGTCGCTGCCGCGCGGCACGGCCGCGAGGTTGGCACGAAGCCGCTCCTGCTCCTTGACCCGCTCGTCGCGACGGGCCTCCTTCGCCTCGATCTCGCGGTCGATGTCGGCGATCCGGGCCGTGAGCGCCTGCAGCCGCTCCAGGGCCTGCCGCACCTCCGGCGCGAGGGTCGCACCCTGGAAGGTGAGCCGGAGCTGCTCGGGATCGGCATCGACGAGCTCGATCCGCTCGACCACCGGCCGTTCCAGGACGACGGCGAGCTCGAGCTTCGCTTCAGGTGCGAGCGAGCGGGTCACCTTGAGCGTGTCGCCCTGGATCACGGCATCGGCGGGCTCCGTGACCCGCCAGCCCTCCTCCCGCTTCTGCTCCAGGACGAAGCTGCGCGGCGTCCCCGAGAAGTGGGCGCTCACGTCGTAGCGGACCCGCCGCCGCTCGATCCGGCTCAGCTCCATGAGACCATCGGCGATGCGGACTCGGTCGAGCCGACCTTCCTCCTCCTCGCTCGACGCCACGTCGATGTTGCCGTCGCGTCCATAGGCGAGGATCGCGTCCGTTCCCGGCGCCATGGCCGGCAGCGTGACATCGCCGAGATAGGCGAGGCCACCTGCCTCGATCGGCTCGTAGAGGGTCGCGATCCCGCCCGGCAGGCTGGCCCCGGTCCGGTTCACGAGGCGCACTGCCGCCTTCGGATGCGGCCCGCCCTCGTCTGCCCGGTAGAGGGCCAGCCGCTCGACCGGCGCTTTCGCGTCCACGATCGGCGCCATCACGGTATGGCCCGTCGGCAGGCTCACCTTCTGTGGCAGCCGGAACAGGGTCTGCGCCGTCAGCTCCTGTGTGGTGCCCACCTCGAGGCCGGCAGGTGCAGATGCCGGCGCCGCTTCCGCCATCAGCTCCGGACCGCGGCCCGCCCTCTCGCGGGCCGGTCCAGACGGCAGCGCGGTGCGCGGCGCCGCCGTCTGGACCGGCGGCTTCTGCGCCTCGGGGACGACCGGGACCTCCGGGCGCGACACGAAGTAGCTCCGGAACAGCGCTTGCTTCAGCGCCACAGGGCTGCCGGCGGCGAGAGTCACCTCGACCTCCCGCCAATCCTGACCGCTCAGGTTCTCGAGGATCGCCCAGCCCTGGAGGAGCCCCGCGTCCTTCTCGCCTTCGGCACCCACGACCAGCCGGTAGCCCGCCTTCCACAGCGGCATCTCGGCGAGATAGCCCAGCTCCACGATCCGGCCGGGGGCGCCGCCGAGGCCGATCTCGAGCTCGCGCTCCTGCGCGTGCCGGTTGTCGGCGAGACGGGCCAGCACGCGATCGAGCTCCTGCGCGAGCGCTTGGTCGAGGAGCGTGATTCCCTCCACGCCGCTCTCGAGGATCACCGCGCGGATCCCATCCTGCGTCAGCAGGCTGAGCCGGTGGCGCACGGTCGTGGCCTCGCCCTCCTTCGCCTCCTCGCGCGCCACGGCGAGGATGCGACCGCGGACGTTCACCGAGCCCCGCACCTCCACCTCCGCGCCGCGCAGGCTCGCGAGCAGGGTGGGCAGATCGGCGAGGTCGTGCTCGCCGAAGGGAGCGCCGCGGAAAAGGTCGGCGAGCGGCGTCGGGCCCAGGAGGCTCACCGCCCGCACCGTGCCGCCATCGAGAATGGTGAGGCTTTTCAGGATGTCGTCGACCTGCCGCAGCGGCACCGTGAGCCGGAGCTTGCCGTCGTCGCCGACGGTGGCGCGGTAGCCGAGATAGCCGACACCGCCCGTGGAAAGCAGGACCCGCTCGAGCACAGGTGCCGCGGCCCGGACGACCTCGAGCGGCGCGAGGCCGAGCACGAGGGCAAAGGCCAGGGAGCTTTTCGCGCGCATGGGCCGACGGGTCCTCCTGTTCAGCGCCGCGGCGCATGCTACACGAGCGCCACGGCGTTGTCGCCGCCACCCCCAACCGTTGGCCGAGGCCACCTTGGAGCGTCTTCTTCTCGTCCACGAGCACGCCGATGCCTGGCTTCCCCGGCTGCGCCGGCGCTTTCCCGACCTCGAGGTCCGGACCTGCACCGAGGCCACCGTCCTTCCCCGGCTCATCGCCGCCTTCCGGCCGACCATCGCCTATTCCTGCAAGACGTCGGGAATGCCGGGGCCGACGCACCGGCCGCTACTCGACGCGCCCGATCTCGTCTGGCTCCATGTCGGCGGCTCGGGCTACGATCATCTTGCGGGCTGGGAGGAGCGCTCCTTCGTGCTCACGAACAGTCGCGGCGTGCTCGCACCCTATCTCGCCGAGACCCTGATGGGCGCTCTCCTCGCCCTCGTCTCGGGGCTGCGCCGCCACCTGCGCCAGCAGGAGGCGGGGATCTGGCGGCCCAACCCCTGGCGGCCGCTCGCCGGGCGGACCATGCTCCTGATCGGCACGGGCGCCATCGCCCGCGAGGTGGCGCGCCGTGCGCGGCCTTTCGGCGTGCGGGTGATCGGGCTCAACCGCACGGTGCGCGATCTGCCCGAGTTCGACGAGGTGCGCCCGCTGCACGCGCTGCGCGCGAGCCTCGCCGAGGCCGACATCGTGAGCCTGCATTTGCGGCTGACCGCCGAGACCCGCCATTTGATCGACCGCTCGGTCCTGAGTGCCATGCGCGAGGGCACGCTCTTCCTCAACACCGCCCGCGGCGGGCTCGTCGACGAGACGGCGCTCGTCGAGGCGCTCGAGCAAGGCCACCTCGCCGGCGCCTATCTCGACGTGTTCGAAGAAGAGCCGCTGCCGCGGGAAAGCCTGCTCTGGCGGCTCGACAACGTCATCCTCACCCCGCATGCTGCCGACCAGATCGCGGACTGGGAGGACCGGTTCGCCGATTTCTTCATGGACAATCTCGAGCGCCGGCTGGACGGCCGGCCGCTCCTCAACGTCGTCGCCGCGGAGACCGCACCGGGCCCAAGCGCATGACCAAGCTCCCCGTCGTACGGCTCGTCCGCCATGCCTATCTCGATGCCATCGGCAACGCCCGCGGCCTCTTCCAGGTAGGCGGCCTGTGGCTGCTCCTGAGCTGGGCGCTCCTGCTCCTCGCCCGGAACGGCTCGGTCTTCTTCATGGCCGCTGCCGATCTCGCGGTGACGGTGGGCGCTGCGGCGATCGCGGTCGCCTGGCACCGCCACATTCTCCTGAACGAGCCTCTGACCAAGAGAATGGCGCCGCTCGATGCCAGGGTCGCGCGCTATTTCGTACTGACCGTGCTGGTGGCGCTCCTGATGAGCACCGTACCGGCGCTCGTCTTCGTGCTCAGCGGCGGCGCCTTCCTCGCGGCGGGACCGGGCGCTGCCGCACCCGGCCTCGGGCCGCTCCTTTCGGGTCCCCTCGCGGCCCTCGTCTGCCTCTATCTGGCGCTCCGGCTGCAGCTCGTGTTCCCGGCCACGGCCATCGGCGACGAGACCACCACCTTCCGCCGCTCCTGGGAGCTCACCCGTGGACATGGCTGGCGGCTGCTGCTCGGCTTTCTCCTGATCGCCCTGCCGGTGGCAGCGGTGACGATCGGGCTCGCCATCCTCCTGAACCGGGCCGCCGAAGCCACGGGCAGCCTCGCCGTGAGCGCGCTCGCCGATCTCGCCGCGGTCGGCAACGCCTGGCTCCAGGCACCGCTGATCGCGTCCTTCCTCTCCTACGTCTACACTTGGTGCCGCGAGCAGAAAGCGCTTCCTCCGCCTTCCGGTCCCTGGGGCTGAGACCGGCGCCGGGAGCCGCCCTCAGTGCCGCTCGCGGGTGGCCGTGAAGCGGATCTTGGGAAAGTCCTCCTGCACCCGGTTCAGGTCCCAGTTGTTGCGCGCAAGGTAGACCGGGTTGCCGTCGCGGTCCGAAGCCAAGCTCGCCTTCTTCGCCTGCACGAAGCGGTCGAGCTCCTTCGCGTCGTCGGCATCGCACCAGCGCGCCGTGATGTAGGGCGCGGACTCGAAGTCGATCGGCAGGTTGTACTCGGCGTCGAGCCGGGTCTTGAGCACGTCGAGCTGGAGTTGGCCCACCACACCCACGACCCATTCCGCCCCGATCATCGGGCGGAACACCTGCGTCACCCCCTCCTCGGCGAGGTCTTCCAGGGCCGCCTTCAGGTGCTTCGCGCGCATGGGATCGCCCAGGCGCACGCGCATCAGGATCTCGGGTGCGAAGTTCGGGATGCCGGTGAAGCGGATCGGCTCGCCTTCGGAAAGCGTGTCGCCGACCCGAAGCTGGCCGTGATTCGGCACGCCGATGATGTCGCCGGGGAAGGCCTCTTCCGCGATCTCGCGCTCGCGGGCGAAGAAGAAGATCGGGCTCGAGATCGCGATGGGCTTTCCGTGCCTTACCATGTTGAGCTTCATGCCGCGCTGGAACCGGCCCGAGCACAGGCGCAGGAAGGCGACACGGTCGCGGTGCTTCGGGTCCATGTTGGCCTGGACCTTGAAGACGAAGCCCGTGACCTTGTCCTCGCCGGGCTCGACGGTGCGCTGATCCGCAGGCTGCGGCCGCGGCGAGGGCGCATAAGCGCCGAGGCCGTCGAGGAGCGCGCGGACGCCGAAGTTCTTCAAGGCGCTGCCGAAAAAGACCGGCGTCAGGTGCCCCTCGCGGTAGCTCTCGAGGTCGAAGCTGGGAAGAGCGCCTTCGACGAGAGCGAGCTGTTCGTGCAGCTCCTCGAGCTGGCTCGCCGGCACGCGCTCGCCGAGGCTGCTGCTGCGCTCGGGCACCACCTCCTCCGAGCCCTGCCCGCCGCCTTCGGTCAGGAGCACGACGTTGCGGCTCGCGAGGTCGAACACGCCGCGGAAGTTCTGCCCCATGCCGATGGGCCAGTTCATCGGCGCGACGTCGAGCGCCAGGCGGTCGTGGATCTCGTCCAGAAGCTCGATCGGGTCCTTGGCCTCACGGTCGAGCTTGTTGATGAAGGTCATGATCGGAATGTCGCGCAGCCGGCAGACCTCGAACAGCTTCAGGGTCTGCGGCTCGATGCCCTTGGCGGCATCGAGCACCATGATCGCCGAATCGACCGCGGTCAGCGTGCGGTAGGTGTCCTCGCTGAAATCCTCGTGGCCCGGCGTGTCGAGCAGGTTGAAGGTGCAGCCGCCATACTCGAAGGTCATGACCGAGGTCGTGACCGAGATGCCGCGCTGCTGCTCGATCTTCATCCAGTCCGAGCGCGCGCGCCGGCGCTCGCCCTTGGCCTTGACCTCGCCGGCGAGATGGATGGCGCCGCCGAACAGCAGGAGCTTCTCGGTGAGCGTGGTCTTGCCCGCATCGGGGTGCGAGATGATGGCGAAGGTGCGCCGGCGGGCTGCGGCGTCGGCGATCGGCGAAAGCGACATGTCGGTCTGATGGGTCTCGGCTGCGGTCGAGCCGTCCTGAGGCCGCCGGACGTGCGGCGGAGCCGGACGGAACCTCCTGGCGTGGGGTGGGGAACCGCTGCAACATGTAGGCTTTCCCTCTTCCAGAGGGAAGAACGAAGGAGGGCCGAGATGAGCAGTCTCCGCGAGGACCCGGACCTGGCCCGACGGGTGCTGGAGGAGAAACGTACCGCGATCCTGCACCTGCTCGAGCAGGGCGAGGAGGTCGCGGCAGCGACCGCCGAGGCCGGCCAGCCGCCCAAGGAGGAGGTCTCGCCCATGGACACGTTGCAGGAGCAGGCCATGGCGCACGACATCGAGCGTCGCCGCCGGCACGAGCTCGCCCGCATCGATGCCGCGCTCGAGCGGCTCGAGGCCGGAGAGTATGGCTGGTGTGTCTCCTGCGGCGAGCCGATCCCGAATGCCCGTCTCGAGCTCGACCCCGCCGTCGCCCTGTGCGTCGCCTGCGCCGGGAAAGGATGAGCCTTCTTCCGCCGCTCCCCGCATTTTCGGTTCAGGCCCACGGCCCGATGGGTTAGGAGAGTGCGCCGCCCATCGGGCGGCCACCGACCGCATCCAGCAAATGGACCAAGAGCCGGGCCATGCGTCGTCGCCACCTTCTAGCCGGAGCCATCCTGCTCATGACCACAGCCTCTGCCGGCGCCGCTACGGCGGTCGACCCCGAGAACACCCTCGTCATCGATCTCTCGACCGGCGGCCGGGTCGTGATCGAGCTCTATCCCGACGTGGCGCCCAAGCACGTCGCACGGGTGAAGGAGCTGGCGCGCGCCGGGTTCTACGACGGTATCATCTTCCATCGCGTGATCCCCGGCTTCATGGCCCAGACCGGCGATCCCACCGGCACGGGCACGGGCGGCTCGGGCCGCGGCAACCTGATGGCCGAGTTCAACAAGAAGCCGTTCGAGCGCGGCACGGTGGGGGCGGCGCGGACCATGAACCCCAACAGCGCCGACAGCCAGTTCTTCATCTGCTTCGCGCCCGCCCCGCACCTCAACGGTCAATACACGGTCTGGGGCAAGGTGATCGAGGGCATGGACGAGGTCGACAAAATCGCGCCGGGCGAGCCCCCGGCCAATCCGACCAAGATGGTGAAGGTTCGCGTCGGCTCCGACGTGAAGTAAGCTGCCGCGGACCGGGCCCGCGTTCGTGGCGCGGGTCCTTCGGGCAGGAGTGGTGCATGAGCGTGCTCGTCACCGGGGTGGCGGGGTTCCTCGGTCTCCACGTGGCCGAGGCCCTGCTGGCGCGCGGCGAGGCGGTGCTCGGGATCGACGATCTGAACGCGGCCTACGATCCGGCGCTGAAGGAAGCGCGGCTGCGGCGGCTGCTCGGCCGCGAGCGGTTCGGGTTCGTCCGCGGCGACGTGGGCGATCCGGCCTTCCTCGACGGCTGGGCGACGCAGCACGGTGGCGACGTGACCGGGGTCGTTCATCTGGCGGCAGGGCGGTCGCGCAAGCACCCGTCTCACCCACGCGAGGAGGTGCATCAGCGCATCGCCGGCCACCTCGTCCTGCTGGCGCTGTGCCGCCACCGCCTGCCGCAGCTCCGGCATCTCGTCCATGCCGAGTCCGGCCTGCCGCTCCCGGAGGACAGCGACGGGACGGCCGGAGCCCGTCGGCGCAAAGCGCTTCGTGATGCCGAGATCATCCTCGGCCGTGCCTATGCCCGGCTGTATCGCATACCACAGACCTGCATCCGCCTCGCCAGAGTCTACGGACCTTGGAGTCGCCCCGACGCGCTCTGTCAGGCGCTCGCCGACGCGATCGCGGCCGGCCGGCCACTGCTGCTGCCCGAGGGCGGACAGGTGGTGCGGCTCGCCTTCGTCGAGGACGTGGCGGCCGCGATCGTGTCGGCGCTCGACGACCCGCCCGACCCTCGGAGCGGGACGCCGTACCGGCTGCTCGACCTCGCGGCCACCGAGCCGGTCGAGATGGCGCGGCTCGTGTCGCTCCTCGAGGACGAGCTCGGGCAGGTTGTGGAAAAGCGCTGGGGGCCGGCCCCGCCCGGTGCGGCCGCGGCAGCCCTGGACGATGGTGCGGCCGCCCCCGACCGGCGCCCGGCCACCAGGATCGAAGAGGGGATCGCCCGCTTCGTCGTCTGGCACCGGAAGCACTACGGCCGCACGCTCGAGGAGGGGAGAGCCGCGCCTTTATAACAACGGCACGGCCCGGCCCTCAGGCTGCGGCAACGGTAGCCTCCGCCGTCTTGCGCCGGCGCGAGGCTACGGCGCCGAGGCCTGCGAGCGCGCTGCCAAACAGGACCGCAGCACCCGGAATGGGGGTCAGCGAGACGTTGCCGCCGATCGAAGCGTCGCCCGAGCCGAGGAAATAGCCGGCCGTGCGCACGAGATAGCTGCCGGCCTCGAGCGCGCCGAACGCGAGCAGGACGCTGTAGTCGATCGTGGTGCCGGGCAGCGTGTCGAAGTTGCCGCTCGCGATCGGCGTGCCGATCGGCTCGTTGGCGTTGCTGCGTGCGTAGAGGTCGAACGAGGTGAACTGCAGGTTGGCGCAGCCGGTCGTGCATTCGATCGCCGTGGCGCCGCCATCCGGTGCACCACCGGTCTGGAACAGGAAGTCGGCGGTGAACGAGTCACCGGCCTTGCCGTTGTAGAGATTGACGCCGAAGCTCGCCGTGCTGTTGTCGAGGATCTGGAACGGGCCGTCCGAGCCGGCGATCACCGATGCTTCCGCCGATCCGACCGCAAGCGAGAGGAGAGCGGTCAAAACTCCCGTACTGAGCCATTTCATGCCTGCATCCTTACCACCGCCACATGACCGGGCTATGAATTTACATTAAGGCAAATTCATCTAGAGCCCGAAACCGGCACGAAGCAAGGACCGATATCGATGAGCAGGACACGATTTTTTCTACCAGAAAGAGACATTTCTGCACGATGAGGCCCGTCTCAGTCGTAATGGCACCGAGGAGTAGACGTCATTGGCGCATTCCATCGAGATCCGCGGGCGTCTGATCCTGGCCCTGGTCGAAGCCGCGGTGGCGGGCCGGGACTTGCCGCAGCTCGTCGAGACCGTCTGCGCCGCCCTGGTCGAGGCCGGCGTTCCCCTCGCCCGCGCCAGCATGGGCGCTCTGCTGTTGCATCCGGTGCTGAACGCCACGCTCGTCATCTGGCGGCGCGGCCGGGGTGCCATGGTGGAGGACACGGCGCGCCCCGTCGTGCCGGGTGAGGAGCCCTGGCGGCAGAGCCCCTTCTACCGGCTCCTGACCACCGGCGAGCACGTGCTGCGCCGGCGGCTCGAGCGCGGCGAGGGAGCCGACGAGCTCGCGCTGCTGGCCGGGCTCGCCGCCGAGGGCGGCACCGACTATCTGGCGCTCCGTCTGCGCCTGGGCGAGGCCGTGACCCTGGGCGAGGCGGACGATCTGTTCTCGTCTTGGGTCAGCGACCGGCCCGGCGGCTTCGCCGACGAGCATATCGCCCTCATCCGCGAGCTCGAGCCGCTCGCCGCCTTCGTCTTCGCGAGCACCCTCAACCGGACGACGGCCAAGGCGCTGCTCGCGACCTATCTCGGTGCCGATGCCGCCGCCCGCGTCCTCGGGGGTGCGATCGAGCGCGGGCGGGCCGAGCCGATCGAGGCGGTGATCTGGTACAGCGACCTCGAGGACTTCACCCGCCTCACCGACTCGCTGCCGCGCGAGCAGCTTCTCGATCTCCTCAACGCTTATGCCGAGGCGCAGGTCGATGCGATCGAGGCGGCGGGCGGGCAGATCCTCAAGTTCATGGGCGACGGCATCCTCGCCACCTTCCAGGGAGCCGAGGCCTGCGACGCCTGTGCCGCCGCTCTTTCCGCCTGGGCGGAAGCGCGCCGCACCACCGCCGCCTTGAGCGAGGCGCGGATGCGCCGCGGCGAGCCCGTGACCCGACCTTACCTGGCGCTCCATACCGGCGAGGTGCTCTACGGCAACATCGGCGGCAAGGCTCGGCTCGATTTCACGGTGCTGGGCCCGGCCGTCAACGAGACCGCCCGCATCGCGGCCTTGTGCCGGTCGCTCGGTCAGCAGGCGGTCCTCTCCGAAGCGTTCGCCGAGAGCTGCGGCCCCTGGCGCGAGCGGCTCGTCGGCCTCGGCCGCTACGCGCTTCGGGGTGTCGCCCGCCCGCAGGTGCTGTTCACCCTCGAGCCCGAGGCTCAACTTCCGTAGGTCGGGTTGCTGATGGCGAGGCGGGCGCGCACGGTCTCGAGGAGAAGAGCGCGGATCTCGCCTTCCCGCTCGGCACCGAACCTGCCCGCGCGCAGATCCCGGCAGAAGCGGGCGCGCAGCTCGGGCAGGGATGCGTCCGCGGCAGCGTAGAGCCCGGCGAGAAGAGCCCGCTCGGCGCTTCTCGTCTTAGGGCCGAGCTCGAGCTCCCGCACCGCGATCGCCATCGCGTTCGCGACCATGGCGGCCTCGTAGCGGGCCTCGGGGCTCGTCTGCGGCATCACCGTCTCGCGGAGCACGGTGCGGGCGACCTTCAGGAGGTCGGCAGTGGCACCGAGATAGCTCATCGGCTGGTCTCCTCGATCTCGCGCACCCGGGTCAGAAGGTCGAGCTCGAGCACGGGCAGGACGTGTGCGGTGAGCGCCAGCTCCAGGGAATCCTCCTGGCCCTCGAAGTGCCGCGCCGCCTGCATCAAGGCGATCACCGCCCAGCGCACGGTCGCCATGACCTCCCAGTAGGGCACGGCCGCGCGGTCGATCTCGTGCCCGGCCTCGGCCTCGTAGCCCGCGAAGAGGGCCTCGCGCGAGCCGATCCCGCCCGCCTCGAGCTCGTAAGAGCCGAAGCGCCAGTATTTCGCGAGCATCCAGCCGAGATCCTCGAGCGGGTCCGAGAAGCCCGCGAACTCCCAGTCGAGCACGGCCGTGAGCTCGCCGTTCGAGACGAGGTAGTTGCCGGTGCGGAAGTCGGCGTGGACGAGGCAGAGATCGCGGCCTTGCGGCGCGTGCCGTTCGAGCCAGGTCAGCGCCCATTCCAGCACGGGCTCCTTTGCACCAAGCGCATCGAGATGACGGCGATATTCCTCGACCCGCCAGAGCGCGGGGGCGCGATCGGGAACGGGGATGAACGCGAGCTCGGGCACGGGCGGGCGGACGCGGTGCAGCTTCGCGAGCTCGGCACCCAGCCGGGCCGCGAGCGCTTCGCCTTTCGCGCGCACGGCCGGGTCGCGGACGAGCTTGTGGCCGCGCGCCTCGCCCTCGGCACGGCGCATGAGGTAGAACACCTTGCCGATGACGGCCTCGTCCTCGCAGAGCGCGACCGGCTCGGGCACGGCAACGCCGGCCCGGAACGCCACCTCGAGGATGCGGAACTCCTGCGCCCGATCCCAGCTGACCGCTACCCGCGACGGAGCGTCGGTGCGGAGCACCAATGCGTGGCGGCCGTCGAGCCTGCCCCCCGTGACGCGGACGTCGAGCCCCCAGTTCTCCTGGATGGCGCCGCCGCCGAGCTTCTCCATGCGCTCGATCCTGACGGCCCGCGCTCCCAACGCCCCTTCGAGCCAGCGGGTAAGGGGCGGAATCAGCTCGTCCTTTAGCGCCATGCGAAGAAATTCCGTCCTTCCTTGAGCAGCGTACGCGCGACGATCATGCGGTGCACCTCCGATGCGCCGTCGACGAGCCGCGCTTGCCGCGCGTAGCGGTACATCCACTCGAGCGGCGTGTCCTTGGAGTAGCCCTTGGCGCCCATGAGCTGGATCGCCGTGTCGACGGCGCGGTGCAGCGCGTCCGCAACCTGGATCTTCGCCATCGACACCTCGGCCTGCGCCTTCTCGCCCCGCTCGAGCCGCCAGGCCGCGCGCATGGTGAGGAGCCGGCCGATGTCGATCTGGATCGCCGCCTCGCCGAGGAGGCCCTGGACGCTCTCCTTGTCGGCGAGGATCTCGCCGAACGCGCGCCGCTCGCGGATATAGGGGTCGCAGATCTCGAGTGCTCTGCGCGCCATGCCGAGCCAGCGCATGCAGTGGGTGAGGCGCGCGATCGCGAGGCGGATCTGCGTCACCTTCATGCCCAGCCCCTCGCCCATGAGCACGTTCTCGACCGGGATCTCGAGACCGTCGAGCTCGAGCTCGCAGTGGCCGCCGTGCTCTTCGGGGCCCATGATCGGGATGCGCCGGAGGATGCGCCAGCCGGGCTGGCGCCCGTGGAACATCATGGCGGTGAGGCCGCGGCGCGGATCATCGGAGGTGCGGGCGAGGAGGATGAAGTGCTCCGCACCCTCCGCACCGGTGATGAACCATTTGCGGCCGTGGACGACGTAGCGGTCGCCTTTGTGCTCGGCGCGGGTCAGCATCATGCCGGCGGGATCGGAGCCCGAGCCCGGATGCGGCTCGGTCATGACGATGGCCGAGCGCACCTTGCCGTCGATGATCGGCTGCAGCCAGCGATCCTTCTGCTCCTCGGTCGCGACCCGCTCCAGCACCAGCATGTTGCCGTCGTCGGGGGCGGCGCAGTTGCAGGCGGCGGGTCCGAAGCGCGAGCGGCCGAGCTCCTCGTAGAGGACCGCCATGCCGACCGGACCGAAGCCCAGACCGCCGCGGCTTTCCGGCATCTGCGGGCACCACAGGCGCCGTGCCCTCGCCTCTTTCCGGACCTCCTCCAGGAGATCGAGCCGGATGTGCTCGCCCTCGCCGAAGCTCGAGGGGTCGTCCTCGAGCGGCAGCAAGCGCTCGTCGACGAAGGCGGCGGCGCGTGCCCTCGCCTCCTCGATCCCGGTCGGCAGCGAGAACTGCATGGAGCCCATCCCCCGAGCTAAAGCCCGGCCTGCAGATGCCCGCCGTCGACGACGAGCACGGTGCCGGTCATGTAGCGCGACGCATCGGAAGCGAGAAGAAGGAGCGGGCCGTCGAGGTCGGCGAGCTCGCCCAGACGCCGCTGCGGAATGCGGCGGATCATGGCCTTCCCGGCCTCGCTCGCGAAGAAGTCCCGGTTGAGGTCGGTCAGGACGTAGCCGGGTGCCAGCGCGTTGACCCGAATATCATGACGCGCCCACTCCAGCGCCATGGCGCGGGTGAGCTGGACGAGGCCGGCCTTGGAGGCGGCGTAAGCCCCGACCCCACTGCCGACGCGAAGGCCCAGGATCGAGGCGATGTTGACGATGCTGCCCTCGCGGCCGGCCGCGATCAGGCGCAAGGCCGCTTCGCGCGCGACCCGGTAGGCGCCGGTGAGGTTGACCTCGAGCACGGCGGCGAACTCGGCCGGCGGCACCTCGCGCATGGGCACGCCCCGGCCGGCGATGCCCGAATTGTTGACGAGGATGTCGACCGGCCCCAGCGCCGCCTGCGCCGCCTCGAACGCGGCCGCGACGCTCGCATCGTCGGTGACGTCCATCGCGACCGGCAGGGCGCGCCCGCCCGCGGCCGCGATCGCGCGCGCCAGCGCCTCGAGGCGGTCGACCCGGCGCGCCGCCAGCGCCACGGCAGCCCCGTTCGCCGCGAGCACCTGCGCGAAACGGCTCCCGAGCCCGCCCGAGGCTCCGGTGACCAGTGCCACCTTGCCGCGCAGATCGGCGCTGATGCTCATCGCGGTCCGCTCCTCCCTTCCGGTCGTGGCGAGGTGTGGAGGAGGCGGTCGGACGGGTCAAGCGGCAGGATCGATCGCCCGGCAAAGAACGCGCGCCGGCCGGTCGGATTCGGTCAACACCAAACGTGTCAGCGTTTGAAGCTATCAGCTTTCTCGAAATCGTTCGTGCAATTTTCCTACGCAAGGTCGTGAGGCTCCCGGATCACGGTCAACGCAGGCCTATCTGGAATATTATCCTAAAAAAAACGTTCGTGCTCAAGCCCGAGCGGCCACAGGATGAGCCTCCGTCACGAGCGCGGGTCTTCGGCGCGCCGGCTACGGCGAAAATGCAACCGAGGGTCGAGGCGTTGGCGATAGTGGCCGCGCGGCGCCTCCTCTACCTTGCCTTCAAGCGCAGCGGGTCGGGGAGGTGGCCGCAGCCGAGGATGATCACGGTACGGCACGAGGCCGGGCTGGCGCCGGATACGCCGGCCTTGGGCATTCTCCTGGCGCTCGCCTCCTTCGCCATGTTCACCCTCATGGACACCGGGGTGAAGCTGCTCGGCGGGCACTACCACGTGCTGCAGGTGACGTGGCTCAACTCGCTGTTCGCGTTGCTGGCCGTGACCGCGATCGGCCTCTGCCGTGGCGGCTGGCACCGGCTGCGGCCGCGGCAGTGGCGGCTCCATGTCCTGCGCTGGACCGTGTCTTATGCCGCGACGCTCGCGATCTTCTGGAGCTACCCGCGGCTGCCGCTGGCGGATGCCTATGCCATCCTGTTCGCCTCGCCGCTCCTCGTGACCGCCCTTTCCGTGCCGATCCTGGGCGAGCGGGTCGGCTGGCGGCGCTGGACCGCGGTGGCCGTGGGCTTCTCGGGCGTGCTCGTGATCCTGGCGCCCGGCAGCGGCATGATCGCCTGGCCGGCGCTGGTGGCGCTCGCCGGCGCCGTCGGCCACGCCTTCAACATGCTGATCATCAGGAAAATCGGGCACAATGGCAGCGCCGAGCCTCTGGAGGCGGTGGGCGTGGTCGGCAACGCGCTCACGCTTCTCGCGAGCTCCCTCCTTCTGCCCGAGGTCTGGCTCGCTCCGGGTCCGGCCGATCTGGCGCTCGCCGCCGTCGCCGGGGCGGTGGGCGGCGCCGCCTTCCTCCTGCTGGCGGCAGCGTTCCGCCTTGCGCCCGCGGCCCTCGTCGCTCCCTTCCAGTACAGCCAGATGCTCTACGGCATCCTGGTCGGCTGGCTCGTGTTCCTGGACCGGCCGAGCGTGCGCATGCTCGTGGGTGCCGCCATCGTCATCGGCAGCGGGCTCTATGTCCTGCGCCGCGAGACCGCCGTCCGCCGTGCCCTCGGAGCAGCCGCGTGAGCAGCACCACCTCCATCCTGCCGATCGGCGGGCAGCAGCGCGCGACCGTGCTGCGGCCGATCCTGCTGACGCTCTTCGCCTACGCCTCGTTCACGACCATGGACACCCTGGTCAAGCTGCTCTCGGCCCGCTTTCACCCGGTCCAGATCGCGTGCCTGGTCGCTGCGGCGGGGCTCCTGCCACCGGTACTGTCGGCGCTGCTGCGCCGCGAGCCGAAGCGGCTCGAGAGCCGGGCGCCGGGGCTGCAACTCCTGCGCGGGCTGCTCATGCTCGTGGGCGGGATCGCCGCCTTCATGGCCTATGCCCTCCTACCGCTCGCCGACGCCTACACCATCGCCTTCACCCAGCCCCTGATCGTCATCGCCTTCTCCGTGCCCCTCTTGGGCGAGCGACCGGGCTGGCGACGCTGGGCCGCTGTCGTCGCGGGCTTTCTGGGCGTGCTCGTCATGCTGCGGCCGGGGGCGGGCGTGTTCGGCGCCGGCGCCCTTGCCGCCATGGTGAACGCCATCGGCAACGGCCTGGCCCTGGTCCTGATCCGCCGTGCTGCGGCGCGCGACGCCGCCGAGGCGTTCGCGTTCTGGGGCAACGCCGTCATCGCCGCGGGCTCGGCCCTGGCCCTGCCCTGGTTCTGGACGACGCCGAGCGGGCTCGATCTCGGCCTCTTTCTTCTCGCGGGCTTGTGCAGTGGCACCTCGTTTCTCGTGCTGGCCACCGCCTACCGCCTGGCACCCGCCGCCATCGTGGCGCCGTTCCAGTACAGCCAGATGCCCTACGCCATTCTGATCGGGCTCCTCGTCTTCGGCGACCGTCCGGACCCCCTGGCGCTTCTTGGAGCCGTCATCGTCATCGCGAGCGGGCTCTACGTGCTCCTGGTATGAGCGGAGAGGAACGCTCAGGGTAGGACCGTGGCGGACGCCTCGCGCAGATCGGCCCGTGCATCCTGCAAGATCATCCAGGCCGACTGCAGGAACAGCCCGGCGATCACCACCGCCACGACGAGGTCCGGCCAAGGTGTTCCGGTCCAGGCCACCAGCGCCGCCGCGATCACGACGGCGACGTTGCCGAGCGCATCGTTGCGGCTGAACAGCCAGACCGCGCGCACGTTCGCATCGCCCTGCCGGTGCGGCACGAGCACGAGCGCCGCGGCTACGTTGACCGCCAGCGCCACCAGCCCCAACAGCCCCATCAGCTCGGCCTCGGGCTGGTTCAGCACCAGCATGCGGTAGGCTGTGGTGGCGAGCACGCTGATCCCAAGCGCACCGAGGAACACGCCCTGAAGAAGCGCCGAGCGGGCGCGCCAAGCGAGGTTCCAGCCGATGGCAAGAAGACCGAGAAAGGTGATCAGCCCATCGCCGAGGAAGTCGAGCGCATCGGCCTTCAGCGCCTGCGACCCGGCAATGAAGCCACCAGCCATCTCGAAAAGACCGTAGCCGACGTTGAGCAGCACGACGACCCACAAGGCCCGCCGATACGCGGGCGTGACATGCGCGAGGTCTCGCGGGAGGTCGTCGTCATCGCCGCCGCGGTCGGCATCGGCACCCGGCGCGTCGAGCCGGTCGAGCCGGTAGCCGAGGCCCGTCACCGCGCGCTCGACCTCCGGCAGCCGCGCGTCGGCATCGTCCAGGCGCAGGATCATGAGCTGCGAGGCGATGGAGACCTTCACCTCCGCCACACCACCGAGCCCACGGACCGCCTGCTCGATCTTCCCGGCGCAGGACGGGCAGTCCATCCCGGTCACCCGATAGCGCGCCGTCGCCGGGGCACTGGCGGTGGTGGTAGCCGTCATGGCATCATTCCGCTTCGTCCAGCTCGCTGTCTTCGAGCACATGGTGGGCGAGGTCGACCACGATGCAGCGCACCCGGTCGTCGCGGGGTGCGTAGATGATCTGCTTGCCGTGCCGCTCGGCCCGCAGCAGGCGGCTCGCGCGCAGCAGCCGCAGGTGATGGCTCGCGAGCGAACGGGGCATGCCTGCGCGTGCCGCGATCTCGCCGACCGAGGCTGGCTCAGCCAGACAGGCGAGCAGAACACGCAGCCGTGAAGGCTCGCCGAGGAGGCGAAGGATCTCCGCCACCTCGGCGACCTGCTCGGGGCTCAAGGCGGGCAGGCTGTCCGGAACCGGCTTCATAGCAATAGGCATTTGTATGTTGGCATGCTATTCGTCAATACTCGGCCCGAAGACCGGCGCTATCAGGGAGAAGGAACATGCGCTCCGCAACCGCCATCGCCGCCGCTCTCGCGGCGCTGCTCGTGTCGGCTGCCATCGACGGGGCTCGCGCCCAGCAAGGCCCGGGCATGATGGGCCAAGGCTGGATGGGGCCGGGCATGGGTCCCGGCATGATGGGCCAGGGCTGGGGGCTGGGCCAGCAGGGCTGGGGCATGATGGGGCCGATGATGGGCCCGGGCATGATGATGGGACCCGGCATGATGGCGAGCTGGGTCGAGAACCAGCTCGCCGCGCTGCGCACCGACCTGCAGCTCACCGACGCGCAGACGCCCGCCTTCGACGCGTTCGCCAAGGCCGTGCGCGACAGCACCACCACGATGATAACGGGCTGCTGCATGGGTGGCGGCATGATGGGCTGGCAGGGCAACGCGCCGCAGATGATGGGGCAGATGCAGCAGCGCATGCAGGCGCGGGCCGATGCCATGAAGGCGGTGCAAGCCGCGGCGGCGAAGCTCTACGAGCAGCTCCAGCCCCAGCAGCGGGCCGTGTTCGACCGCTACGTCGCCATGGGCATGTGGATGATGTAGGATCGGGCCGGGCCTACCTGCCGGAGGCTGCCCACGGGCGGGCGGCTCCCCTGCCTCGAAGGGGCATCAGCCGATGCTCGCTCGCCGCGATCTGCTCGCCGCCTGGGCCAAGCACCTCGAGGCCGCCGGGTTCCAGACTCTCGTGCACGAGCTGGACGATCCTGCCCCGGTTCGTGCTGCCGCGGGCGTGCCGGACGACCTCGGCGGCTGTCACGCGGCCAAGATCGCAGGCTAAGTGGTCGAGGGCCATGCTCCCGTCGCAGCGGTGCAGCGCCTGCTTGCCGAACGGCCTGCGGCCCTCGGCCTCGCCGTGCCCGGGATGCCGCCGGGCACGCCAGGGGTGGAGGCCGAAGGCCAGCCCGCGCGGTGGTTCGACGTGAACGCGATCGCCTTCGCCGCCGACGGCAGCCGCGCGGTGTTCATGGCGGTGCGCCCGTGGCCCGCCACTGTCCGCGACGGCAACAGCGGGCTCGAGATCGGCATCCTGCGCTCGACCGCCTCGGGTGCTCCAGCACAATCCCGCTCGCTCCAGCCCGAGGCGGCGGAAGCTTCCAGCCGCTCGTAGGCCGCATCATCGTCACGATGCGGCCGCAACCCGTGGCTGCTCCTCCTGCCCTTCCAGGGCCGCCGCCAGCACGTCGTCCACCTGCTCGCACCAGACGAACTGGAGCCCCTGGCGCGCGGCTTCGGGGATCTCCTCGAACTCCTTCCGGTTGCGGGCCGGGAGCAGCACCTGCTTGATGCCGGCGGCGTGCGCCGCCACCACCTTCTGCTTGATCCCGCCCACCGGCAGCACGAGGCCGCGCAAGGAGATCTCGCCGGTCATGGCGACGTCGGCGCGCACCTTCCGCCCGGTCATGAGGGAGGCGAGGGCCGTGAACATCGCCACACCGGCCGAGGGGCCGTCCTTGGGGATGGCACCTGCCGGGACGTGGACGTGGATGTCCGAGCGCTCGAACAGCCGCTCGTCGATGCCGAGCGAGGCGGCGCGCGACTTCACGAGGCTGAGCGCGGCCTGGGCGCTCTCGCGCATCACGTCGCCGAGCTGGCCCGTGAGGATCAGCTTGCCGCTGCCCGGCACGCGCGTCGCCTCGATGAACAGGATGTCGCCGCCCGTGGGCGTCCAGGCGAGGCCGGTCGCCACCCCCGGCACGGCGGTGCGCTCGGCCACCTCGCTCTCGAACCGCCGCGGACCCAGGATGGTGTCGAGATCCTCGGGCTGGATCACCGTCTTCTCGGTGCGCCCCTCGGCGACCCGTACGGCGACCCAGCGCAGGACGGCGCCGATCATCCGCTCGAGGTTGCGCACGCCAGCCTCGCGCGTGTAGTCGCGCACGATGGCATGGAGCGCCGCGTCCGTGATCTCGACCTGCTCCGGGGTCAGGCCCGTGGCCTCGAGCTGCCGGCGGACGAGGTAGCGCTTGGCAATGCCGACCTTCTCGTCCTCGGTGTAGCTCGGCAGCTCGATCACCTCCATCCGGTCGCGCAAGGGGCCGGGGATGGTGTCGAGCACGTTGGCCGTGCCGATGAACAGCACCCGGCTCAGGTCGAACGGCACGCCGAGATAGGCGTCGCGGAACGTGCTGTTCTGCTCGGGGTCGAGGACCTCGAGCAGGGCGGCCGAGGGATCGCCGTGGAAGCCCACGCCGAGCTTGTCCATCTCGTCCAGCATCATCACGGGATTGCGCGTGCCGGCTTTGCGGATCGCCTGGATGATGTTGCCGGGAAGCGCGCCTACGTAGGTGCGCCGGTGGCCGCGGATTTCGGATTCGTCATGGACACCGCCCAAGGAGACGCGCACGAACTTCCGCCCCATGGCTCTCGCGATGCTCTGGCCGAGGCTGGTCTTGCCGACACCGGGCGGGCCGACGAAGCACAAGATCGGGCTGCGGCCCTGAGGCGCCAGCTTCTTCACCGCCAGGAACTCGATGATCCGGCGCTTGATCTTGTCGAGGTCGTAATGGTCCTCGTCGAGCACGCGCCGGGCCTCGACCACGTCGATCCGGTCCTCGGTCTCCTTGTTCCAGGGCAGCTCGATCAGCCAGTCGAGATAGGTCCTGATCATGCCGTGCTCGGCCGCGGCCTCGGGCATCCGCTCGAGCCGGCGCAGCTCCTTTCGCGCCTGCTCGGCGACCTCCTCCGGCATCCCGGCCGCGTCGATCGCCTTCTTCAGGTCCTCGATCTCGGCCGCCGTGCCCTCGTCCTCGCCGAGCTCGCGGCGGATGGTCTGGAGCTGCTCGCGCAAGAGCGCCTCGCGCTGGCGCTTCTCGAGGCTGCCGCGGGTCGATTCGCCGATCTCGCGCGAGAGCCGCAGCACGCTCAGGCGATAGTTCAGGAACTCGAGCACCCGATCGAGGCGGCGGACGAGGTCGAACGTCTCGAGCACCTCCTGCTTCTCGGACGGGGTGATGTCCATCGTGCTCGCGACGAGATCCGCGAGCTGGGCCGCGGAGGGGATGGCGCGGATCGTGTCGGCGAGCTCGCGCGGCGCCTGCGGCAGGAGCTCGACCGCCTCCAGCGCGCGCTCGCGCAGGAGCATGAGCCGCGCCTCGATCTCGGGCCGGTGCTCGTCCGGCTCCGCGATGCGCTCGACCCGGGCGGCGAGGAAGGGATAGCCGCCCACGAACTCCAGGATCTTGAAGCGCTGCTGCCCCTGGCAGATCAGATGATGGCCGCCGTCGGGGGCGGTGACGTAGCGCAGGATCTGACCCGTGGTGCCCACACGGTGGAGATCGAGCGGCGTGGGCTCTTCGACTCCGGCCTCGCGCTGGAGGATGATGCCCACCGGCCGCTCGGCGCGCACCGCGGCCTGGGCGGCCGCGATCGAACGCGGCCGGCCCATCGTCACCGGCACCACCGTGCCGGGGAACAGCACGAGATTGCGCACCGGCACCAAAGGCAGGATGTCGGCCGGGAGCGGGTTCGTATCGGTGGGGTTTCGTTCGTCTGCCATTCGTGCTTCTCCCGCTCAGCCGATCTTGCGCAAGGTCAGGGTGAGGCAGCCCAGCGTGAGATCGCGCCGACCGATCTCGTAATGTCCCGGTGGTAGGGTGATGCGGCGCTCGAAGCAGCCGTAAGGGGTCTCCAGACGATGGATGACGCCCGTGCCGGGCGGGAGCGGCAAGGACCGCTCGCCCGCCACGACGAGCTGGTTGCCCTCGATCCGGATCTCGACCTGCTCGGGCGACACGCCCGGCAGCATTACCTGAATCCATATCGCGCCGTCGACCTCGAGCACGTCGACGGGCGGTTCCCAGCAGGTGGGGCCGGAGGCAGGCTGCCCGCCCGAGCCCGGCCGGAACATCGCCCGGTGGACCCGCTCGGCCCGATCCAAAAGCTCCAGGGCTTGCGCCCACATCCGGTTCCGCATCTCGTCGCGCCCCATGGACCCGCTCGCTCCTCGCAGACCCTACTCGTCACATCGCAGGACTGCCTCATTCCGGCTCCCGCCTCAACGCCCGAGGACGGGTCCGGTTGACGTTCGACCCATCAAAGATAGGCGACAAAGCCGCCTGTCGACACCCGTGCCCGGCGAAAAACCGCCCTCCAGAAGCCGCATGAGACGCCACGAGCCTGCGCTCGGCAGAACATCACACCGTGCCGGGTCCAACAACCAGTTCCAGCACCTCCTCGCGGAAGCCGGGCTCGCCCCGCGTCTGCTGCGGCCCGAGGAGAGGCAGCACGTGCCGTCGGGGCTCGGCATCGGCCTCACCAACCTCGTCATGCGGCCCGACCAGAAGCGCCGCCGATCTCACGCTGCCGGAGCCGCGCGCCGGCGGCCGGCCGGATGCGCCCTGGGCCTGCAGCAGGATGCGCCGTTTCCTCTTGCTCGCGATTTCGTGCTCCCTTCGCCGAGCGAACTCGTGCGAACGTCGTTCGCCGAGAAGCTGGTCTGGTACCGGGGGCTCGCCCGGCTGGCGGCGGCACGGTAGCATCGGCGCCGCTCGGCCGTTCGAAAGGCAGGAAGCAGGAAGTGAGGTGGCGATGAAGGCATTCCTTGCAGGAGCCGTGCTCGCGGTTCTGCTCGCGGTCGGCTCGTCCTACGTGCTCGAGAACTATTTCAGCCGCAGCGCCGTCGAGGCGTTCTCGGCGCCCAGCGCCCGTGTCGTCGAGCCCGTGACCAGCGGCGAGCTCGAGGAGCTGCCCGACCGTCCACGGCAGTAAGGGCCGGAACAGCGGCGACGGTCGGACCCACGGACCTTTGCAGAGGCCTCGCCTTGTGCCAATGAAAGCACGATAGATTCAAGATAGAGAACCATGCAGCTTTCAGTTGGGCAAGGCGAGGATCGGTCCGTCCTCCTGTTCCACCCCTGCCCGAGCGAGCCGGGCTGTCCCTACTGTGCGGGCTCGCCACCGCCGGGGGGCTTCGACTGGTCGTTCCTGGGCGGTGCTTACTGCATCTCGCTCGCGAGCCGGCCCGACCGGGCGACGAGCGCGGCCGAGCAGCTTCACAAAGTGGGCTTGTGCCGGCTCGTCACGTTCTACCGCCCGACCAGGCATCCGAAGTCGCCCAAGATCGGCATCTGGGAGTCGCACCGGGCAGTGGCGCTGGATGCGCTGGAGAAAGGGCTCGAGACGGTGCTCGTGCTCGAGGACGATGTCCGGTTCGCGCGCTTCGTGCGCCCGCGCACGGTACGCGCGGTTCAGCGCGCCCTGGCCCGACTGCCGCAGGACTGGATGATCTTCTTCCTCGGCCACTGGGTCCTGCGCGCCTGGTTCGTGCGGCCCAACGTGCTGCGCAGCGCTTCCGCCTGCACCCATGCCTACATCGCGAGCCGGCGGCTCCTGACCTGGCTGCGCGACCACCCGTTCGGAACGGCACCGATCGTCCGCATCGCCGGCACGGGCATCGATGCGGCCTTCGCCGCCCTTCCCGGCACCTATGCCTATTTCCCGATGCTCGCGACCCAGACCGCGAGCCGCAGCGACCACCTCACCTACAAGCCCGGACGGAAGAAGGCCTGGAAGCTCAAGCACCTCTTCACCCGCTCCCGCTTTCGCGAGCGGATGCTGTCCGGACTGATGCGGCCGAACGAGCTCGCGATCGTGGCGCTCTCGCCCCTGTTCTATCTGATCGAGCGCTTGCGAGGGCCGCTCCTGGTCCGGCCCGCGACCCCACCGCTGTCCGACCCTGCGCTCCCCGGCAGGCAGCGGGACGCCTGATCGGCTTCGAGCCTCACTCCGCCGGCAGGCTGCGTGGCACCTCGCCCCGCTCCTGCAGCTCCTCGTACCAGCGGCTGTGGTGCTCGCGCGCCCAGTTGGCGTCGACCTCGCCACGCCCCATGGCGTCGAAGGCACCCTCCATCCCGAGCGTGCCGATATAAATGTGGGCGACGATGACGGCGGCGAGCACCGAGGCCACGAGCGCGTGGACGGCGTGCGCTGCCTGCATCCCGCCGATGCCGGTGACGGCGAACGGCGCCATCAGCATGAAGCCGGTGATGCCCAGCGCGATCCCGCCCAGCACCACGGCCCAGAAGATCAGCTTCTGGCCGGCGTTGAACCGGCCGGCCTCGGGATGGACCCGTCCGCCCGAGAACAGGCCGCCGCCCTGCTTGATCCAGTCGATGTCGGCCCGCTCCGGCAGATTGTCCTTAATCCACAGGATCAGGATCAGGAACACGCCGACGAGGAACGGCACGCTGAAGAAGTTGTGGGCGAGCTTCGACCAGTCGGCGAGCGCGGAGAACCACCCGTGGCCCAGGAGCGGGATCAGGACCGGCCGGCCGAAGGTGATGACGAGGCCGGTGAGCGCCATGACGATGAAGCTCACCGCCGTAAGCCAGTGCGCCATGCGCTCGAAGCCGTTGAAGCGTTGCACGAGATAGCCCGACCAGCCGCGCTCCAGCCGGATCCGACCCCTGACGAGATAGAAGGCGGCCAGCGCCAGCACGGTGCCGATGACGAGGACGGTGGCAACGGTGCGGAAGATGAACAGCCGGAACGAGCGCCACTCGCGGCCTTCGGGCTGGATCAGGGTGGCGAGCTTCTCGTCGGGAATGCTCACCCGGCCGACGATCTTGTCCGGCTCCTGCCGATAGATCGGAACGTCCTCCTTCTTGGTCGGCGAGTTCGGACCCGGAACCTGATAGAGCTGGGCCACGGACGGGAAGCTCAGGAAGAGGGCCAGCATCAGGCAGAGGGGTGCGAGCCAGAAGGCGATACGCTTCCTCATGGTTCTCCTCCCGCCGCTCAGCTCTTGCCGATCCCGACCCGGCCGGGCGAGAAGGCGTTGCCCCAGTCCTCGTCGGCATAGGCCGTGCTCCAGCCCCAGGCCCCGGAGCCGTAGCCACGGCGCACGCTGCGCTCGCGGTAGATGTCCTCGAGCACCGCACCGTCGCCGGCCATCAGCGCCCGGGTCGAGCACATCTCGGCGCACAGAGGCAGCTTGCCTTCGGCGAGCCGGTTCGAGCCGTACTTCGCGTACTCCTCGGGCGTGTTGTCCTGGACCGGCCCTGCGGTGCAGAACGTGCACTTGTCCATCTTGCCCCGGCTGCCGAAGTTGGTGGCCTTGGGGTATTGCGGCGCCCCGAACGGGCAGGCGTAGAAGCAATAGCCACAGCCGATGCAGAGATCCTTGTCGTGCAGCACCACGCCGTCGGCCGTCTGGTAGAAGCAGTCGACCGGGCAAACGGCAGCGCAGGGCGGATCGCTGCAGTGCATGCACGACATCGAGATCGAACGCTCGCCGGGGTTGCCGTCGTCGAGCGTGACCAGCCGGCGGCGCTGGATGCCCCAAGGCACCTCATGCTCGTTCTTGCAGGCGGTGACGCAGGCGTTGCACTCGATGCAGCGCTCGGCGTCGCACAGGAACTTCATGCGGGCCATGTCCGTACCCCCTTACGCCGGCTCGACGCGGCAGAGCGTCACCTTGGTTTCCTGCATGAAGGTCACGGGATCGTAGCCGTAGGTCGTGACCCCGTTGCAGGGCTCGCCGAGGACGATGGGATCGGTGCCGGGCGGGTAGTTCTCGCGCAGGCTCGCCCCTTGCCAGTAGCCCGAGAAGTGGAACGGCATGAACACCGTTCCCGGCCCGATGCGGTTGGTGACGAGGGCCCGCACCTTGGCGCGGGCATCGTTCTCGGGGCCGTAGACCCAGATCCAGGCGCCGTCCTCGATTCCGAGCCGCTCCGCGTCCTTCGTGTTGATCTCGGCGAACATGACCTGCTGCAGCTCGGCGAGCCAGCGGTTCGAGCGTGTCTCCTCGCCGCCGCCTTCGTACTCGACGAGGCGCCCCGAGGTGAGGACGAAGGGGAACCTGTTCGGGACGCCGTGCTCCTGCACGCCCATCTGCAGGCTCTTCGCGAGCTGGACCAGGCGGAAGTCGCGCCGGTCGTCGATGGCCGGAAAGCGGGTGACGAGGTCGCGACGCGGCGTGTAGATCGGCTCGCGGTGCACCGGCACGGGATCGGGCAGGTTCCAGGCGACGCAGCGCGCCTTGGCGTTGCCGTAGGGCAGGCAGCCGTGCTTGAGGGCGATGCGGATGATCCCCATCGAGAGGTCGGTCTGCCAGCTCACCTCGTCGACCTTGTCGCCGCCGATGAGCTCGATCACCCGCCGTTCCTCAGGCGTCAGTTCCTTGTCCCAGCCCAGCTTCTTGAGCACGGCCATCGTGAACTCGGGATAGCCGTCCTTGAGCTCCGAGCCCTTGGAGTAGGAGCCCTCGGCGAGGAGGCTCACCCCGTTGCGCTCGACGCCGAAGCGTGCGCGGAAGGTGCCGCCGCCCTCCATGACGTGCTTGGAGGTGTCGTAGAGGATGGGCGAGCCCGGATGCTTCCATTCCGGCAGGCCCCAGCACGGCCAGGGCAGGCCGTAATACTCGCCCTTGAGCGGCCCCCGCGTCGCCTGCATGGTGATGCGGTCGAAGTCGGCCTGGTACTGCATGTGCAGCTTCAGCCGCTCGGGTGAGGAGCCCGTGTAGCCCGTGGAAAGGCAGCCGCGGTTGATCTCGCGCGTGATGTCCTCGGAGACGGGCTTCGTGCCGTTCACCGTGATCCGCTTGAACATCGCGTCCGCGAAGCCGAGTTTCCTGGCCAGGAGATACATGATCTCGTAATCGTCCTTCGACTCGAAGATCGGCTCCACGAACTTCTCGCCCCACTGGATCGAGCGATTCGAGCACACGCGCGAGCCCGAGGTCTCGAACTGGGTGCAGCCCGGCAGGACGTAGGTGTTGTCCTTGCGGTCGGGAATCGCGGCAAAGGTCGTGGGATGCGGGTCGGCGATGACGAGGAGCTTCAGCTTCGCGAGTCCTTTCACCATCTCCGGCATGCGCGTGACGGTATTGCCGCCGTGGCCGAAGCAAACGAAGGCCTGGATCGGGTTCGGCTGGTCGATCTGGCCGGGTTCGGCCAGGACGGCATCGAACCAGCGCGTGGTCGGGATGCCCTTCTTCTCCATGAGGTCCTTGGAGGCGAAGCGGCCCTTCAGCCACTCGTAATCCACCTCCCAGACCCGCGCGAAGTGCCGCCACGCCCCTTCGGTGAGGCCGTAGTAGGAAGGCAGGGTCGAGACGTCGAGCCCCATGTCCGTGGCCCCCTGCACGTTGCAGTGGCCGCGGTAGATGTTGGCCCCGCCGCCGGCAACGCCGATGTTGCCGAGTGCCAGCTGCAGGATGCTGAAGGCGCGCACGTTGGCCGTGCCCACGGTCTTCTGCGTGGCGCCCATGCACCAGATCAAGGTGCTCGGCCGGTTCTTCGCCATCGCCTCGGCGACGCGCCTGAGCTGCTCGCCGGGTGCGCCCGAGACCTGCTCGACGAGGTCGGGCGTCCACTTCTTCACCTCGGCACGGACCTCGTCCATGCCGTAGACGCGCTGGCGGATGTACTCCTTGTCCTCCCAGCCGTTCTCGAAGACGTGCCACAGGATGCCCCAGACCACCGGGATGTCGGTGCCGGGGCGGATGCGGACATATTCGGTCGCATGCGCGGCCGTGCGGGTGAAGCGCGGGTCGATGACAATGAAGGGGGCCTTGTTGCGCTCCTTGCCGCGCAGCATGTGCTGCATCGAGACCGGGTGCGCCTCGGCGGGGTTGCCGCCGATGATCACGAGGCACTTCGAGTTCTGGATGTCGTTGTAGGAGTTGGTCATCGCGCCATAGCCCCAGGTGTTGGCGACACCTGCGACCGTGGTCGAATGGCAGATGCGGGCCTGGTGATCGACGTTGTTCGTCCCCCAGAACGCCGCGAACTTGCGGTAGAGATAAGCACCTTCGTTCGAGAACTTGGCCGAGCCCAGCCAGAACACCGAATCCGGTCCCGCCTTTTGACGGATGTCGAGGAGCTGGTTGCCGATCTCCTCGATCGCCTGCTCCCAGGAGATCCGCCGCCAGTGGCCGCCCTCGAGCTTCATCGGGTATTTCACCCGCCGCTCGCCCTTGGTGAGCTCGCGCACCGACGCGCCCTTGGCGCAGTGCGTGCCCTGGCTGATCGGGCTGTCCCAGCCCGGCTCCTGCCCGACCCAGACATCGTTCTGGATCTCGCCGATCACCGTGCAGCCCACCGAGCAGTGGGTACAGATGTTCTTGCGCGTGATCACCTCGATGCCGGGCATGATCGGTCCGGCCTCGGCCTTCTGCACCATGGCGGGGCCGAGCGAGCCCAGGGCCGCGAGCCCGCCTGCGGCGATCCCGGAGCGCTCGAGGAAGGCGCGGCGGCTCACCGGGGCGTCGGCCACGGCGGCGAAGGCGTTCGCGAGGTGACGGCGGATCGGCGCCCCGCTGTTGCGCTTGACGAGCATCGGCCTGCCTCCCGGCTCTCAGAGACGGTTCAGTTCGTAGTAGCGCCTGACGTGATCGTTCTCTTGGTAGCGGGATTTCACCTGCTCCTGCGGATTCTCCTTGACCTCTGCAGCGCCCGCCGTGCCGGGCAGCGCCGCCGCGGCACCCGCCGCCGCGATGCCGGCCCCGCGCAGGAAATCGCGCCGCTCGATGCCGGATGCCTGCCGCTTCTGCTCCTGCCTCATCGTTCCGCCTCCTTACCTTCCCGCTCCCATCACGGCGCTCTCCGGCTCGATCGGCGCCGTCATCGCGAAAGCCTGCTCCTCGATCGTCATGAACAGCCGCCCGAGCGTGCCGAGCGGGCGATAGAGATCGGCCGCGCGGGCCGATTCCAGATCCTGGAAGAACCGTCCGGCCCAGGGTGCCAGATAGCCCTCGAAGAACCCGCGCTCCCGGCTCCCGCCCTCGGTGCCCGCGAGCTCGCCGCGGATCAGGCCGGCCATGATCTCGCAGATGGTGGCGATGTGGTCCTCGGGCTCCGCCACGCCGGGCCGCCGCTCGATGCCGAGCGTACGCATCTCCTGCCTGAGGCGCGCGAGAGGCCGGTCGTTGAGGAAGCCCGTGAGATAGTAGGAGGCGTAAGGGACGAGCTCGCCGCGCTCGACGCCGATGAAGAGCGCGTTGTACTCGCGCTCGGCGCTCGTGGCCGTGCTCGCCCGCGCCCGCGCGGCGAGCTGCTGCACCACTTCGCCCACGGGCGAGGGCGGCAGGCTCAGGCTGCCCACGCGGGCGAGCAGATCCTGGTCCGGCGGCCGCGCCAGGAGGACTGCCAGGAGCGTGTAGAGCCCCACCCGTGCCAGCTCCACCTCGTCGGCCGCCGCGTTGCTCATCCCGCCTCCTGCGCTTTCGTCTCCGCGATCTCGATGACCGCTGGCGGCGCCGCGGTCGCGACGAGCTCCAGCACCTGCTCGTGCTCCAGAAGCGGCGGCGGCTTCTCCGGCGGTGGCGGAGGCTCCTCCTCGGTTGGCTCCTGCTTCTCCTCGAGCGCGTTCAACACCGACCGGCACAGCTTCACGACGTCGTCCGCCGGCAGGAGAGCGCCATAGCCCGGAGCATTGCAGTCCCAGTCGTACTCGGCGAAGCCGCGGAACCCGCTGATGACGGGATCGGTGGTCCAGGCCTTGCGCAGGGCCAGGCGCTGCAGCTCCTCGGGGACACCCTTCCTCAGGAATGCCGTGTAGTCGCTCTCCGCCGTCAGGGTCTCGACCGGCGGCAGGCCCTCGAGGTCGAGCGTCTCGGGCTCCGCGACGGGAAGGTCGTCGGGTGGCAGCTCCTCCTCCGGCACTGCGGCGGACTCGGGCGGCGCTTCGGTCTCGAGCCGGGCTTCGTGCTTGAGGCGCGACCAGCGCGCGAGGAAGCCTTCCTCAGCCATGCCGGCCCTCCTGCCGCAGAACGGCGGGGCGACGCCCGAGCATGTCCGGATCGGCCCGGTCGCGCTGGCGCTTCAGGAACGGCCGCTCGACATGGTGCCGGTCGATGAAATCCTGCATCCAGGCAGCGACCGGCTCGGGCAGCGGCACGGCCTCGATCAGATCGTCTCCGGCCTCGGCATGGGCCTCGATCTCGCCCGGATCGACCGTGGCCTCGCGCAAGGCCACGCCGCGCTCGGCGTCGCGGCGCAGGACGACGTAGACCGCCGGGCGCGAGCTCGAGAGATTGTCGCGATAGCTCGCGGTCTCGCCGGGGAACAGCTCGAGCTCGACCCGGCCCACGTAGAGCCGCCGCCAGCCTTCGCCTTCGGCCATCACGGTCCAGGGCTCGAGCGCGTCGTCGACCCCGGACGGCAGAAGGCCGACGACCCGCCACTCGTCCGTCTGCCAGCCGCGCGGAACCCGGCGATGCTCGAGCACGACCCCCAGGCTCAAGCGCTCGGTGCGGCTCACGTCGTGCGCCCTCTTCCGGCTTGCGGGCCTGCCACCCCCGACGGCTTCATGCGCCCTCTCCCCTGCCGGCACGAAGCAACTTTCAGCTTAGCGAAACCCTGGCCCGAATGGAACGTTCCATGACGTGAGGCGTTGCGGAAGTCGAAAGGAGCTCACGTGCGCACCGTGCTCCCCACCCTGGCGATCATGACCCTGCTCGCTGCTCCGGCCTTGGCGCAGCAGCCACAGTCGGCGCAGCCGCAGGCGGCGCAGCCCGCCCCGGTGCAGCCGCAAGCGGCACAGCCTTCGGCCGAGCAGTCGCTGAAGCAGGATCCGAACGTCGTGCAGAGCCAGGGCCCGCAGCCCTCGCCGCAGGGCACCCGGGTGCCGGAGCCCAGCCCGAGCGATACGGGCAACGTGACCCTCACCCAGGCCCTGGAGCAGGTCTGGAACGCGCCGGTGGATCTGCAAGGGAACGCGATCCAGCGGCCGAACCCGCTCGGGAGCGGACCGCCGCCGGCGAAGAATCCGGACGCCGGCCGCCTGCCCGAGGGTGCGAGGCCCTGAGCCGGCTCACGCGCCGGCGAGCCGGAATTCCTCTTTGAGGCTGCGATAGAGCCGGCGGAAGCGGGCATCCAGCGGCCGGTAGGCGGCGACCAGATCGGGCTCGGGCTCGATCACGGCCGCAACGGGCGGCTTCCTGCACACCTCCTGCGGACTTTCGCCGGTGAGCGCCAGGCGTGCGAGGCGGGCAGCGCCGAAGGCCGGGCCCTTCTCGCTGCCGGCATAGAGGGTGATCGGCCGGTTCAGCACGTTGGCGAGGATGCGTATCCAGATCCGGCTCCGTGCCCCGCCGCCGATCGCCGCCACCTGCCCCGGCACGGTGCCGGCATCGGCGAGGCAGTCCTGTGCCTCGGCGAAGGAGAAGGCGACACCTTCGAGCACGGCCTGGACTACGTCGGTGGCCGAGCTGTCGGGGTCGATCCCGAACAGCACGCCGCGCGCATCGGCATCGTTGTGTGGTGTCCGCTCGCCGGTGAGATAGGGCAGGAACAGAAGCCGCGAGGGGCCGCGATAGGCTGCCGTCACGCGGGCGAGGAGCGCTCCGATGTCGGTCTCGCCCAGGAGCCGCGCCGCCCAGGCGAGGCAGCTCGCCCCGTTGAGGAGGGCGGCCGTCTGGGTCCAGCGCCCCGGCAGCGCATGGCAGAAGGCGTGGATGAAGGCCTCGGGATAAGGCCGGTAGCTGTCGGCCGCGACGAGATATTGCGCGCTCGTTCCGATCGAGCAGAACGCATCGCCGTCCTCGACCGCGCCGATCCCGATCCCACCCGCGGCCGCATCGCCCGCCCCGCCGGCCACGAGCACACCCCGCGGCAGGCCGAGCCGGTCCGCGATCTCGGGCCGGATCGTGCCGGCCGGGTCCGAGCCTTCGACGAGACGCGGCACGTGCGCGAGGGTCAGGCCGCTGGCCGCCAGGATCTCCGGCGACCAGGCCCGCCGCGCCTCGTCGAGCCAGAGTGTCCCCGCCGCATCCGAAAGATCGGTGACGTGCTCGCCGGTGAGCTGCAGCCGCACGTAGTCCTTGGGCAGGAGCACCCTCGCGATGCGCGTCGCCACTTCGGGCTCGTGCGTCCGCAGCCAGAGCAGCTTGGGCGCGGTGAAGCCCGGCATGGCGGGCACACCGGCGATCCTGCCGAGCCCCGGCACGCGCTCCTCGAGCACGCGGCACTCGACCACGGCGCGCGCGTCGTTCCACAGGATCGCGGGCCGCAGCACGCGATCCTCGGCGTCGAGGAGAACCGCCCCGTGCATCTGTCCGGAGAGGCCGAGCGCCTCGACGGCAGCGAAGGCCCGAGGCTCGGCTGCCCGCAGCCTTCCCAGCACCGTCTCCGTCGTGGCCCACCAGGCGGCGGGGTCCTGCTCGGACCAGGCCGGCCGCGGCCGCGAGGTCGCAAGCGACGCTTCGGCCTCGGCGACCGCCCGCTCCGTCTCGTCCACGAGCACGGCCTTGACGGCCGAGGTGCCGATGTCGATGCCGATGAAGGTCATGGGCGGCCGCCGCTCGGGCTCAGGCGAGGAGGCCGTGCTTCCTCGCGAGATCGCGAAGGAACGGCACGCCCTGCTCCAGCACCTCCTGCCGGCTCTTCGCGACCGGACGCCAGACCGAAAGGGCGGCTGCGATCTCGGGCGGGAGGGTGATGAAGCTCTCGCCGACGAGGTCACCCTCGAAGCCCGCGTCCCTCAGACCCTCGAACACGTCCTCCCAGTCGATCGTGCCGGTGCCGGGGACGCCGCGGTCGCTCTCGGAGAGATGGATGTAGGAGGAGCGCCTGCCGGCCTTGCGGATGCCGTTGCCGATGCCCTTCTCCTCGATGTTCATGTGGTAGGTGTCGAGGTGGATCGTGACGTTGGGCTCGTCGATCCGCTCGAGGAGCATCAGCGACTGCTCGGCCGTGTTGAGGAGGTGGGTCTCGTAGCGGTTGCAGGGCTCGACCCCGAGCCGCATGCCGTAGCCACGCGCCTTCTTCGCGATCGGCTTCAGGGCCTTCACGATGTTGGCGTATTCCTGCTCCGTCGGCGGCTTGCCCGAGCGCCAGCCGAGCGTGGAGTAGGTGACGCCGCAGAGAATGTCGCAGCCGAGCGCGTGCGCCACGTCGAGCGCCCGGTGCAGGAAAGCCTCGCCGCGCTCGGGATGAAGCGCGGCATTGTCCTCGGCCGGCAGGCACAAGGAGGCCGAGGGCTGGACATGGTAGCGCTCGAACAGGCGGCGCGAATGCTCGACGTCGATGCTCTCGGGGGAGAGCAGCGCCACCTCGATCACCTCGAGCCCGTGCTCGGCCGCTTCCGGCACGCACAGTTCCGCCGCCTCGCGCGTCCAGTTGGCGGTCCACAAGCTCGAATGCATGCCGAAGCGTATCGTCACCGTCGTTTCCTCCCGCAGGATTGCCGGATCAGGCACGCCGCCGCCCGGCCCACTTCTCGGCGAGCCAGGGAGCGACGAGGAACTTGACGCCCATGACCACGATCAGGGTGAGGCCCCACATGGCGAGCGTCAGGTGCTGGCTGAGGCCCAGGAGATTGCAGCCCGAGGAGATCACCTGCAGCACGACGAGGGCCAGCATCAGCCCCGAGATCCGGCCGAAGCCGCCGTCGGGGTCGACGCCGCCGAGCACGGCCGCGACGATGGTCACGAGGAGATAGGACTGGGCGTAAGCGGCGCTCGCCGAGTTGAAGCGGGCGAGCATCAGGCAGGCCGCCACGAAGCAGAGCACGCTCGAGAACGTGTAGACGCCGATCAGGACGCGCCGCGTGTCGATGCCGGAATAGCGCGTGGCCTCGAGGTTCGAGCCCACCATGTAGACCGAAACACCGAAGGCGGTGCGCGTCAGGATCAGCCCGACCGTAACAGCGGCCGCGATCAGCACGAGGAACGGCACCGGCACGCCGAGCACGATCCGGCTGCCCACCCATTGGAAGACGTCCGGGAAACCCGAGATCACCGTGCCGCGGGTGAGATAGATCGAGATCCCATCGATCAAGGACATGGTGCCGAGCGTCACCAGGATCGGGTGCACCCCCATGGTGGCGACGAGAAAGCCCGTGACGAGACCGATGGCGAGAGCAAGGGCGAGCCCCGCGAGAAGTGCCAGCGCCACGGCCAGCGCCACCTCGGGCCCGGCGGCCCCGGCCGGAGCCAGGCTCTTCATGATGAAGGCCATGAGCAGCGCGCACTGGTTCGTGGTCGCGATGATGGCGAGGTTGAGCCCGCCCGAGATCAGGGGAAGCACCATGGCGAGCGCCAGAAGCCCCAGCTCGGGGAGCTGGAACATCATCGACTGCACGGTGCCGAAGGTCGGAAAGCGGTCGGGCAGCAGCAGCGAGAACAGAAGGACGAGGCAGACGAGCAGGAGGGCGAGGCCGCCGGCACCACCCGGAAAGGCGTTCCTCGCCAGGCGGGTGAGCGCCGAGAGATCGCGATCCAAGGGACCCGGAGCCACGGTTTCGCGCATGGGGCTCTATCTCACGCCGCGACCGCGACGCGGCGCTGCCGCCGCCGCGACCGGCTCGAAAGCCCGGTGATCGAGGTCGAGACCAGGATCACGAGGCCGATGACGATCTGGAAGAAGTAGGGCGAGACACCGAGTAGGTTGAGCCCGTTCTGGAGCATGGCGAGAAGGAGGATGCCGAGGAGCACGCCCCCCACCGAGCCGATGCCACCCGTGAGGCTGGCTCCGCCGAGCACGGCCGCCGCCAGCACGTTGAGCTCGCCGCCGACCATGGCATTGGGCACGGACTCGCCGACCCGGTGCGCCTGGAGCAGCCCGCCCAGGCCCGCCATGATGCCGAGATAGCCATAGGCCAGAAAGCGCATGCCGGCGATGTTGATGCCGAGCCGGCGCGCGGCCTCGAGATTGCCGCCCATGGCGGTGAGCTGGCGGCCGGCCGAGGTACGCGTCATGAAGAGCCAGGTGACGAGCGCGGCACCGGCCGCCACCACGATCGGCAGCGTGATCCGCACGAGATCGCCGTTCGCGGTCTCGGTCTGGAAGAACACCACCCGGCTCGACCACCAGTCCGGGAGCGCATAGATCGACTTTCCCCCTGTGATCCACATCAGGAGCGCGAAATAGACGCTCATGGTGGCGATCGTGATAATGATCGAGGTCACGCGCAGATAGTGGATCAGGGCGGCGTTGATGCAGCCCAGGAGGAGCCCCACGGTGAGGCCGAAGGGGATGCACACATAGGCCGGCAGGCCCCAGTTCGTCGCGACATAGGCCGTGGCGTACTGCGCGACCGAGGCCGTGGCCGCGAACGAGATGTCGATCCCGCCCGCGACCAGCACGACGAAGACGCCGAGCGCCAGAACGGTCGTGACCGAATAGCTCTCGACGAGATCGACGATGTTCTGGAGCGTGAGGAAATAAGGGGTCGAGAGCGTCAGGACGATGCCCAGGAGCAAGATGACGAGAAGGAGGAGCCCTTCCGTATGCTCGATCAGGCGGCGCGCGAGGTCACGCATAGACCTGCTCCTCGAGAGCGTGCTCGGCGATCCGGCCCGGCACGTGCTCGCCCACGATCCGCCCCTCGCGCATGTGCAGGACCCGGTCGGCGTTGTAGTAGACTTCCGGAATCTCGTCCGAGATCAGAAGGATGCCGACTCCTTCGGCGGCGAGCGCGTGAACGATCTCGTAGATCCCGCGCTTGTTGCCGATGTCGACACCCACGGTGGGCGAATCCAGGATCAGCACCTTGGGCGAGGTGGCGAGCCACTTCGCCAGCACGATCCGCTGCTGGTTGCCGCCCGAGAGCTGCTGCACCGGGTTGTCGAGCCCCGGCAGCTTGATCTTGAGCCGCCGCGCCCAGTCGGCAGCGAGTGATCGGCGTCGCGCCGGCGGGACCCAGCCGAGCGCCCCGGCGAGCCGGTCGAGCGAGGCCAGGGCCAGGTTGTCGGCCACGCTCTGGCGCATGTTGAGGCCGAGATGGAGCCGGTCCTCGGAGACGTAGGCGATGCCGGCCCGGATCGCGTCCTGGTTCGAGCCCAGGGCCAGTGGCTTGCCGTCGAGCCGGATCTCGCCCGCATCGGGCCGGGTCATGCCGAAGAGGGAAAGGGCGAGCTCGGTACGGCCGGCGCCGAGGAGGCCCGTGATGCCGAGGATCTCGCCGCGCCGCAGCGTGAAGCTCACGTCCGCATACTCGCCCGCACGGAAGAGGCCCCTCACCTCGAGGAGCGGCGGCGCTTCGCTCATGTCGCGTGCGGTGATCACGTGTTCGATGGAGAGCCCGGTCATCAGCTCGCCGATCCGGCGCGCATCGACCTCGCCCGCGGCATAGGTGCCGACCTTGCGGCCGTCGCGCATTACCGTGACCCGCTCGGCGATCTCGACCACCTCGTCGAGGCGGTGGCTCACGAACACGACGGCGATGCCGTGCGCCTTCAGCCGGTCGACGATGGCGAGGAGCGATCTCACCTCGGCCCGGGTGAGCGATGCCGTGGGCTCGTCCATGAACAGGAGCCGCGCGTCGGCGGCGAGCCCGCGGCAGATCGCGACCACCTGCCGCTCGGCGATCGGCAGCGAGCCCACCTTAGCATCGAGCGGCAGACTGAAGCCGAGCCGGCTCAAGACCTCCTGCGCCACCGCCTCCAGGCGGCCGTAGGCCACGGGCTTCGCGAGTCCGCCCAGATGCGCATCGATCGCGATGTTCTCGGCGACCGAGAGGTTCGGGAAGAGAGAAAGATCCTGGAAGATGACCTGGATGCCGAGGCGATGGGCGAGCGCCGGGTCGAGCTGCTCGTGCACCTCGCCCGCGATCTCGATCCGGCTGCCGGGATCGGGCGCGTGCACGCCCGCCACGAGCTTGATGAGCGTGGACTTGCCGCAGCCGTTCTCGCCGACGAGGCAGTGCACCTCGCCGGGGAGCACGTCCCAGTCGATGCGATCCAGCGCCAGCACGCCGCCGAAGCGCTTGCTGACCCGGGTCAGGCGCAGGAAGGGCTCGCTCATCGAAGCTCACCGGCAGCAGAGAACGGGGCGCCGCCAGGGGCGCCCCCTCGGATCATCGCTCAGAGTCCCATCTTCACGAGCTCGTCGATCGTGTCCTTGTTGATGGGCTGGAGCTTCTGGGCGAGAATGTTGCGGGTCGCGGGATCGACCTTCACCGGCCCGAGCCCCGGAATCTCCATCCCGTCCTTGGGCGTCTCGTCCTTGGCCAGCATGGCGCCGACATAGACGATCGCCTCACCCGCCAGCATCGGGTTCCAGATGAAGCCCTCGCGGATGGCGCCGGACTTGATGTACTTCGCTCCCTGGCCCGGCGAGAACGGCCCGACGACCGCGATCGACTTCTCCTTGCCGCGCTCCTCGACCGCGCGCGCCGCCCCGATCGGCCCTTGCGAGCCGAAGGCGAGGATGCCCTTGAGGTTCGGATTCGCGCGCATCTGGTCGAGCGCCGTCTTGTAGCTGTCGTCCAGGCTCTCCGCGACGCCGAAGCGGTCGGCGACCAGCTTCATCTCGGGATACTTGGCCTTCTGGTACGCGATCGCGGCGTCGGCCCACTTGTTGTGGAGCGGCACGGTGAGCGAGCCGACATAGACGATGTAGTCGCCCTTGCCGCCCATGGCCTTGGCGAGCGCTTCCATGTGCTGCTCGCCGAAGCCCTGGACCGTGGTGAGCTCGATGTTCCAGTCGTTGTTCTTCTGGTCGGGGCTCTCGTGGGTCAGCACCTTGATCCCGGCTTCCTGTGCGCGCTTGAACACGGGCTCGAGCGCGGTCGCGTCGTTCGGGACCACCGCGATCACGTCCACTTTACGGGCGATCAGGTCCTCGACGGCGCGCACCTGCTGCGCGGCATCGGCCTGGGTCGGGCCGATCATCCAGGCATCCACGCCGAGCTCCTTGCCCATCTTCTGGATGCCGACCTCCATGGCGTTGAACCACGGAATGCCGCCGATCTTCACCACGGTGGCGATCTGCGGCTTGCCGGCGGCAAGGGCCAAGCCGCCCTTCGCCGCGATCAACGCCGCCGGTGCGGCGACGCCGAGCGCGAGCAAGCGACGTCGTGTCGAGGTCATGACGAGCAACTCCCTGTCGTGGCGGCAGCGCTTTTGCTGGACGAGCTGCCAATGCGCACTTCCGGCGGCACCGCCACCGAGCCTCGCCAGATCAGGTGGCAGGGTAGCCGGAGATGGCATGGGGTGCCGGCCACGGTATCCTCCGCGGCCGGCCCGATCCGCTCGGCGAGCCGCTGCCACGCCATGTGCGCGAGCTCCGGCACCGGCTGGCGGACCGCCGTGAGCGGCGGACGGAAGACTTCCATCCAGTCGTAATCGTCGAAGCCGATCAGCGAGAAGTCGTCGGGCACGACGAGCCCGATGTCGGCGCTGGCCCTGAGCACGCCCAGCGTCAGCACGTTGTTGAGCGCGAACACCGCTGTCGGCCGCGGCTCTCGGGCCAGCCTCGCGGCGACGGCCGTCGTGATCTCCTCGGGCTCGAACCCGGCCTCGAGCGTCTCGAGCTCCGCCCCGTCCACGGCGGCCACCTCGGCCTCCACACCCGCGAGCCGCTCGCGCATGTTGCCGAGCGCCAGCGAGGAGGCGATCGCGAGCACGCGGCGATGGCCGAGCGCCAGAAGACGGTGGGCCGCCTCGGCGGCGGCCGCCGCATTGTCGACCGCTATCGTGTCGACGGGCTCCCCTTCCTCGAGCGGCCGGTCGACCACGACGAACGGCACACCCTCGCGCTCGAGCAGACGGCGTGCGCCGAACCGGCCGTCGCACGGCACCACGATCAGTCCGGCCGGCCGCCAAGCGGCGAGCGCTGCGACCTCGCGCTCCTCCTCGAGCGGGTCACCGTTGCTGGCCCCGACCAGGAGCCGCTTGCCAGCCGCGCGCGCCTCGCGCTCCAGCCGGTCGACGAGGCAGGCGAAGAACGGGTTGGTGAGCTCGGGCACGACGGCGCCCACCACGTTCCGCTCGGTGCTGCGCAGGCTCGACGCCGCGACGTCCGGCCGATAGCCCAGGGCCTCGACCGCCCCGAGCACACGCTCCCGGATCGCGGGATCGACGTTGCGCCGCCCGGTGAGCACGTTCGACACCGTCCCCGGCGACACGGCGGCAGCCTGCGCCACGTCGCGGATCGTAGGCCGGCGCAGCATCTTGGAACCGTTGCGGCTGAGGGACGGCCTCTCGGCCAAGGCGACCTCCCGTAAATCGTTTTAACGAAGCTTAGCGGCCTTTGCCGGCAAATCAAGCGCGTTATCGGGCCGCTGTCGCCTGCGTAGAAGTACTTAGTTACTGCACCCGGCCGCGCGCCTCGACCCGGAAAGCGCGCTCCACCCGGTCGCCGCGCACGCCGTAGACGACATCGTGCAGGTTGCTGACGGCGCAGGCGTGGTTCGGAACGATGGTGACCCGCTCGCCGATGCGCGGGCGCGCGTTGCTGGCGCTGCAGTCGACGTGCCCGTGCTCCTCGCTGAGCTTCGCGAGCACGAGCTGCGGGTACTCGACGATGTGGCCGAACCCGTCGAGGCCCAGCGTGTCCGAGGAGAGCGTCTTCGAGCCCGCGTCCAGGATCGCCCGCCCGTCGGTGGGACGCGAGACCACGGTGGCGAGGATGCGAAGCGCGCAGTCCTCGAGCGTGCCCACGCCCAGCCCCGCCTGGTAGCGGTCGCCGTAGACGTAGGTGCCGGGCCGGTGCTCGGTGGCGCACCGCACCTCCTGCGCCCGATAGAGGTCGGGAGTGCCGCCGGTGCTGACCACCGCGGGCTCGAGCCCGGCGCGCGCCAGCGCCGCGATCGCCGCCTCGAGCCAAGTGTTCGTCTCGGCCGTGCGCCCCTTGGCCGGATAGGTCATGAGGCCTTCGAAGCGCAGCCCCTGCAGCCCGTCGATCACCTTGGCGAGCTCGACCGCCTCCTCGGGTGTCTGCACGCCGCAGCGCTCGCCGCCGGTGTCGCACTCGACCAGCACCGGCAGGACGAGTCCGGCTGCCTGCATGGCCTCGGCCAGCTCGCCCGCCACCACCGCGTTGTCGGCCGTCACGGCGAGCCGTATCCGGCGCGCCAGCTCCACGAGCCGCCGCATCTTGGCGGCACCTAGCAGGTTGAAGGTGAGGAGAATGTCGTCGAGGCCGTTGTCGGCCATCACCTCGGCCTCGCCCAGCTTCTGGCAGGTGATGCCCACGGCACCCAGCTCGATCTGCCGGCGCGCGAGATAGGAAACCTTATGGGTCTTGATGTGCGGCCGCAGCTTCAGCCCGTGCGCGTCGGCGTGGGCCTGGGCGCGCGCGAGATTGTCCTCGGCCTTGTCGAGGTCGACGAGCACGGCCGGGGTATCGAGATCGTCGATCGTCCACGGCATCGCCACCTCTCCTAAAGTCTCCGGTCACGAGACTTGTGAGCCGATGCCGCGTCCCTGGCAAGACTCGGCCATGCCCGCCCGGTCTGCAGCCTTGATCGACCGGAAGCGGATCGTCTACGTGGTCGCGGGTGGACGACCGCATGGATCGGCGATCGATCCGTCGGCCACGGCCTTTTGCCGATCACGTCCATGCCGGGCACGAGACCGCGAGCCGCCACGGGCTCGTCCGCACGCTTCGGCACGTCGCCTTGACAGAACGGAGCCTTGATCGGACACCACGCCTGCGGGATGTCCAGCGCCGCTCTCGTCCGCCTGCGGCTTCAACCCGTCCTGTCGATCCTCTGCGGAGAACAACATGCCGCTCATCAAGCCCGTGCGTCGCCGTGCTGTCCTGCAGTCGGCCGCCGGTACGATCGGGTCCCTGCCGTTCCTGCCCATGCTCCATCGAGCCGCTCTTGCCGCCGATCCGAGCCTCGACTTCGGCCCGGCCGAGCCGTTCAGCTTCGAGCTTCTGATCGACCGGGCGCGCCGGATGGCCGCCAAGGAGTATGTTCCCCCGCCGCGTCCGGCACCCGAGGTGGTGCAGCGCATCGACTACGACGCACACGGCAAGCTCCGTTTCAAGCCGGAATACGCACTCTTCGGCGACGGCCCCGGGATCTACCCGGCGACGTTCCAGTTCCTGGGCGGCTTCTTCCCGAAGTCGGTGCGGATGTACGCCGTGGAGGGCGGCGAAGCGCGCGAGATCCGCTATCGGCCGGAATACTTCACGATCCGACCGGACAGCCCGGCGCGCGAGCTGCCGCCCGACGCCAACGGCTTCGCGGGCGTGTGGTTCCACGAGAGCAGACTCGAGGGCGACTGGCAAAAGCGCGAGCCCTGGGCCACCTTCCTCGGCGCCTCCTACTTCCGCGCCATCGGCGAGCTCGGCCAGGTCGGCATGTCGGCGCGCGGCGTCGCTCTCAACGTCGCGAGCGGCACGCCCGAGGAGTTCCCCGACTTCGTCGCGCACTGGATCAGCCCCGCCGTCAACGAGGGCGATCCCGTCATCCTCCACTCGCTCCTGGATGGTCCGAGCATCTGCGGTGCCTACCGCTTCAAGCTCTACCGCACCCGGAGTGTCTTGATGGAGATCGAGAAGCACCTTTTCCTGCGCAAGGACATCGAGCGGCTGGGCATCGCCCCCCTCACCTCCATGTTCTGGTACGGCGAGTACGGCCGCGAGAAGATCGCCGACTGGCGCCCCGAGGTGCACGATTCCGACGGGCTCGCGATCTGGAACGGCGCCGGCGAGCGGCTCTGGCGCCCGCTCAACAACCCGACCCGCATCTTCCACACGAGCTACCTCGACAACAACCCCAAGGGCTACGGTCTGATCCAGCGCGACCGCAACTTCGACCACTATCTCGACGGGGTGGGCTACGACCGCCGCCCCTCGACCTGGGTCGAGCCCATCGGCGACTGGGGCAAGGGCATGGTCCAGCTCGTCGAGATCCCGACCGACGACGAGATCCACGACAATATCGGCGCCTACTGGCTGTCCGAGCGGCCGACCAAGGCCGGCGACGCGCTCGCCTACAGCTACAAGCTGCACTGGGTCGACAAGCAGCCCTACTTCCCCTGGGACCAGCTCGCCCACGTCTCCGCGACCCGCATGGGCCGCGGCGGCCAGCCCGGCAAGCCGCGGCCGCGCGGGGTCTACAAGTTCCAGGTCGAGTTCCTGGGCGGCAAGCTCGGCGAGCTGCCGTTCGGCGTCCTGCCCGAGCCCGTGATCTGGGTCTCGCGCGGCACGACCTCGCTGGTCCTCATGGAGGCCGTGCCCGACAACGTGCCCGGCCATTGGCGCTTGTTCTTCGACCTTACCGTCGACGGCGAGGATCCCGTCGACATGCGGGTCTTCCTCAAGCAGGGTGACAAGCTCCTGAGCGAGAACTGGATCTGGCTGTTCGAGCCCCGGATGCTCAAGAATCTGTGGTCGGCCTGAGGCCCGAGGGAGGATGTCATGACGCTGACCGCCGAGAATCGGGAGCGCCTGAAGCGGGTGAGCGTGGCGACGCTCACCACCTGCCTGTTCAAGCGGGGCTTCAGGAACGCCTTCATCCAGGGCGTGCACCCGATCAGCCCGGACGGTCCGCGCATGGTGGGCGAGGCGTTCACGCTGCGCTACATCCCGGCGCGCGAGGACATCGACGTCCTCGACGCCTATGCCGATCCCGAGCATCCGCAGCGGAAGGCGATCGAGACCTGCCCGCCCGGCCACGTGCTGGTCATCGACAGCCGTAAGGATGCCCGCGCCGCCTCGGCCGGCGACATCCTCCTGACCCGTCTCATGGTGAGAGGTGTCGCGGGCGCCGTCACCGACGGCGGCTTTCGCGACACGCCCGCGATCGCGAAGCTGGGCTTTCCCGCCTACCACGCCAGGCCCTCGGCGCCGACCGGGCCGATCCTGCACCATGCGTGCGATCTCCAGGTGCCGATCGGCTGCGGCGACGTTCCGGTCTATCCCGGCGACATCGTGGTCGGCGACGGTGAGGGAGTCGTCGTCATCCCGGCTCGTCTCGCGAACGAGGTCGCCGAGGAGGCGGTGACCATGACCGAATACGAGGACTTCGTCGAGGAGCAGGTGCGGCAGGGTCGCCGCCTGCCGGGCCTCTACCCGGCGACTCCCGAGAGCCGGCGCGCGTTCGAGGCCTGGCGCCGGACCAAGGGCGAGGCGACCGGCGGCTGACAGGACGACCGGCTCGGGCCTCCTGCCGGGCTCGGCGGCACGGATCCCGATCCGAAGCGTTCGTGGCTTCGTACCACGCCAGCAGCATCGAGAGGGTGGGCTCATGTCGTGGATGCTTCCGGCCGTGCTGCTCGGCCTCGTCGGTCTGGTGCTCGCGGCCCCGGCCGGAGCGGCGTCCGCCCGAAACGGAGCGGCCGCCTGTACGGCCGGAACGTGGCTCGATCCGGCGACGGGCGCCACGCGGCCGCACGATGCGGTGCTGGCGGAAGCGGCCGCGCGCAGCGTCGTGCTGCTCGGCGAAACGCACGACAATCCCGAGCATCATCGCTGGCAGCTCTCGGTGTTGGCGGGCCTCCTCGCGAGGCGGCCCGACCTGGTGATCGGTTTCGAGGCGTTCCCGGCCGAGGTGCAGCCCGTGCTCGATCGCTGGGTGAAGGGCGAGCTCGGTCCGCAAGACTTCCTTGTCCAGGTGGACTGGAAGCGGAACTGGGGCTTCGATCCGGCGCTCTACCTGCCTTTGTTCGAGCTGGCCCGCCTCCACCGCATCCCGATGGCGGCGCTCAACGTGGATCGGGCCTTCGTCAGCCGGGTGGGCCGGGAGGGCTGGGCCGCGATCCCGCGCGCCGAGCGCCATGGCCTCGGCGATCCCGTCCAGCCGTCCACGGCCTATCTCGCCCGGCTCGCCCGCAGCTTCGCGCAGCACGCGCGCGAGGCCGGCGGTGCGGCGCCGACGGATCCGCGGAACGATCCCGCGTTCCGCCGCTTCGTCGACGCACAGCTCACCTGGGACCGGGCGATGGCCGAAGGACTGGCGCGGGCACACGGGCGGAACGGCGCGCCGCTCGCGGTCGGGATCGTCGGCAGCGAGCACGCGCGCCAGCGTCATGGCGTGCCGCACCAGCTCGAGGATCTCGGCGTCGGCGATACGGCCGTCCTCCTGCCGCAGGATCTGACCGAAGGCTGCGAGGAGCTCGCCCCGGACGAGGCCGACGCGGTCTTCGTCGTCGCTGCCGTGCCCGCAGCCGAAGCCCCGCGGCCGCGGCTCGGTGTGCGGCTCGAGGCGAACGGCGACGCGGTGAGCGCCGCCGAGGTGCTGCCCGGCAGCGTCGCCGCCGCGAGCGGGCTTCTCCGGGGAGATGTCTTCGTTCAGGCTGCGGGCACCCCGATCCGGGCCGCGAGCGACCTCGTCGAGATCGTGCGCAGCGTGGCGCCCGGCACCTGGCTGCCGCTCGTCGTCCGGCGCGACGGACGCAGCATCGAGGCCGTGGCGAAGTTCCCGCCCGCAGCGGAGGCCGATCGATGAAACGCGCGGCGGCGCTCGGCTTTCTCCTGGCCGTCCTGGCCTCGCCCGTGGCGGCGTCGAACCGGGCCGAGGTCCGCTTCCAGCCGGAGACGGGCAGGATCGAGGCCGAAGCGTGGCTCGCGCTCGGACCGGCGGCCGGCGAGATCGTCTTCCGGCTGGCGCCGGGGCTCGCCGTGCGCGAGGCCTCGCTCGACGGCAGGCCGGTGACGCTGGATCTGGCCGATGGCGCATGGCGCCCGACGACATCGGCTGTTTCCGGGCAGGTCTTGAAGGTGCGCTATGGCGGAAGCCTTCCCGGCGAGCCCACGGCGGAGCTGCCCCTTCTCGGGCCTGCGGGCGGCTTTCTTCCTGCCGGCAGCGCCTGGCTGCCCGAGGTCGAAGGCGCGCCCGCGGCACCTTTCGATCTCACGCTCGACGTGCCGCAGCCCTATGCCGCCGTCGCCACGGGGCGTCTCGTCGCGGAGAGCACGGCGGACGGGCATTATCGCGCCCGGTTCGAGGCGGAGCCGGCGGGCGAAGGACCGTCCGCCTTCGTGGGCGTCCACATCATCCGCGAGCGCCGGGCGGGAGCCGTTGCCTTGCGCACCTACTTCCCGCCCGAGGCGGCCGGGCTCGCCGACCTCTACCTCGCCAACGCCGCCTCCTATCTCGAGATGCTCGAGGCGCGGATCGGACCTTATCCTTACGCGGGCTTCGCCGTCGTCGCCGGGCCTTTGCCGGTGGGACTGGGCTTTCCCGGCCTCGCCTACGTCTCGCAGCGCATCCTGCCGCTTCCTTTCATGCAGACCACGTCCCTTGCGCACGAGCTCCTGCACGGCTGGTGGGGCAACGCGGTGGGTGTGGCTTACGCGGCGGGCAACTGGGCCGAAGGGCTCACCACCTACATGGCCGACCACGCGCTGGCCGAGCAGGAGAGCCCCGAGAAGGCACGGGCCATGCGCCTCGCCTGGCTCATGGACTATGCGGCACTGCCGTCCGAGCGGGACATCCCGCTCCGCGCGTTCGTCGCGAAGGAGCACGATGCATCCCAGATCGTGGGCTACGGCAAGGCCGCGTTCGTGTTCCACATGCTGCGCCGACTTCTGGGCGAAGAGGGCTTCGGTCGCGCGGTCCGGAGCTTCTACGCGGCGGAGCGCGGCCGGCGCGCCGCCTGGGCCGATCTGGAACGCAGCTTCGCGGCCGTCGCCGATGCGCCGCTCGATCGCTTCTTCGCGCAATGGCTCGAGCGTACCGGTGCTCCCCGCCTCGAGCTCGGCGAGGCACGGCCGCGCCGGAAGGATGGCGGCTGGGCGGTCGATCTCGTGCTCCGGCAGGCCGAGCCGCCTTACGCGCTCGCCGTTCCGGTCGTGATCGACACCGATCAGGGCTCCGTCCGCCGGACGGTGACACTGGAGAGCGCCGAGGCTGTGCTCACGCTCGATCTCCCGAGCCGCCCGCACCGGCTCGCCGTCGACCCGGAGCACGACCTGTTCCGCCGGCTGTCCCCTGGCGAGGCGCCGCCGATCTTGCGCGACGTCACGCTGAGCGGCCGGACGGTGGTGCTCACCGCTGTCCCGGACACGGCGATGACGGGTCTGGCAGAGGAACTCGCCCGACGTCTCCTCGACCTGCCCACCGACGCCGGCCTCGTGGCCGATCCGAAGCGGCTCGAGGACGCGCCGGTGCTCGTGGTGGGCGTGGCTCCCGCCGTCGCGGCGAAGCTCGCCGCAGCCGGCCTGTCTCCGGCTCCGCCCGAGATCGCGGGACGCGGCAGCGCGAGGGTATGGGCCGCGCGGCGTGCGGGCGGAGCACCCGTCCTCGTGGTCGAGGCGAACGATGTCGGAGCGCTCCGAGCCCTCCTGCGCCCTCTGCCGCACTACCGGCGCGACGGCTGGCTCGTGTTCGACGGCGAGCGCGTGATCGCGCGCGGTGCCTGGCCTGCAGGCGAGAATCCGCTCACACGCTCCCTCGATGCCGCTCGGGATTGACTTCCGGGCCGGTCTCCTGGATCGTTTCGCGCGCGATGGTGCCTTGCGAGGTGAAACGGGAACGCGGTCGAAAGCCGCGGCTGCCCCCGCAACTGTAGGCGGCGAGGCGAGCGCCATGATGCCACCGGGCTCTTCGGCCTTCGGGAAGGCGGCGCTCGGCGTCCGAGCCGCGAGCCAGGAGACCGGCCATCGTCAACGTCGATGCGGGAAGCCGCCGGACGGGGTGTGTCGGCGGTGGATGCCGGGGCAGTCGCCTCGAGCCCTTGCTTCTTGCGTCGGCACGACCCTGGAGCGAGGGCCCATGAATGTTGCCGTTGTCCGCCTCTTCGACGACCGTGCCGCGGGGCTACGCGTGAAGACGGCCCTGATCTTCGCGGGCCTCGTCGGCGCCAACATCGCCGCCTGGATCTGGACCTGGATCGCATTCGCCGGCTACCCGGCGCTCCTCGGCACGGCCCTGCTCGCCTATGCGTTGGGCCTGCGCCACGCGGTGGACGCCGACCACATCGCCGCCATCGACAACGTGGTCCGCAAGCTGATGCAGGAGGGCAAGCGGCCGCTCACCGTCGGCTTCTTCTTCGCGCTCGGCCACTCGACCGTGGTCTTCCTGGCGGCCGCCGGCATCGCGCTCGCGGCGAGCCTGCTCCAGAGCCAGCTCGACTGGTTCAAGAGCTTGGGCGGGCTGATCGGCACCAGCGTCTCGGCCCTGTTCCTGCTCGCGATCGGCATCGCCAACCTGCTGATCCTCAGAGGTGCCTGGACCGCCTTCCGCCGGGTGCGTCACGGCCGTGCGCTCGATGCGGGCGACCTCGATCCGCTCGCGGCCGGCGGCGTGCTGGCCCGGATGTTCCGGCCCGTGCTCCGGGTCGTGACCCGGAGCTGGCACATGTACCCCTTGGGCTTCCTGTTCGGCCTCGGCTTCGACACCGCGACCGAGATCGGCCTCCTCGCCATCTCGGCCGCCCAGGCGGCGCAGGGCATGCCCCTCACCTCCACCCTGGTCTTCCCGGCCCTGTTCACGGCCGGGATGGCGCTGGTCGATACGCTGGACAGCGTGCTGATGGTGGGTGCTTACGGCTGGGCTTTCGTCAACCCGGTCCGGAAGCTCTGGTACAACCTGACCATCACCGCGATCTCGGTCGTGGTGGCGCTCCTGATCGGCGGCATCGGGGCGCTCGCCCTGATCGGCGAGAAGCTGGGCCTCGACGGCGCCTTCTGGGATACGATCATGACCCTGCACGACGACCTCGCCAATGCGGGCTTCGTCGTGATCGGTGTGTTCGTCGGCGCTTGGATCGTCTCGGCGCTGATCTATCGCTGGAAAGGTTACGACCGGCTCGGCGTCGGCCCCGCCGCCTGAAAAGACGGATGCCCCGGCGACATCGCCGGGGCGCTCCGATCCGGCCCCTGCTTCCGGCTCGGGCTCAGGCCGCCCTGGCGAGGACCTGCTCCACGGGCGGGGTGCGCTTGATCACCTCGAACGCGTCGTGGCGCACGTGGTTCGCCGCCATGTGCTCCTTCACGATCTCCTCGGTGAGGAGCCCGTTTTCGAGGCACTCCTTGACATAGGCGAAGAAGAGCTGGGTCTGCCGCTCGTCCGGATGCTCCTTGTAGGAGCCCAAGAACGCGTACTCGCCGAACAGCTTGCGGCGCAGACGCGAGAGCAGCATCAACGGATTGCGCGGATCGTTCTCGGCCGGAACGAAGTCCACCGGCAGGCCCGACTTCCAGGGTTGGGTCCGCCGCCGTGTGTTGTGGATCATCTTCGTCCTCGACGTCAGCTTGTCGAAGTCGTTCCACTCGGGCTCGATCAGGCCGATCGTGCTCGGGTCCTCGTAGCCGAGGTTCATCCACGTCTTGTATTCGCGCTCGCGCCGGAACAGCTTGTCGAAGTCCTCGGCCACTTTCCAGTGCTTCAGCTTCGCGCAATCGAGCAGCATCACCGAGGAGGCGAAGTGCGGCGGGTTGCCGCGCGTGCGGCACATGATGGCCTTGCCCTGCATGTCGCGCGCGAGCAGTTCCCACACGTCGCCCACCGCGAACACGTCGGGATCGACCACGACCGCCCGGCCCTCGTAGCCCATGAGCTCGGGCGGCATGAAGCGCAGCGGCGTGAACGACTGCAGGTCCTCGTTCAGCCAGGTGCGGGTATCGTTGTCACGGTTGTACTCGCGGCCCTCGTACTTGCCGAAGATGTCCATGTGATCCTTGAGCTCGATGAGCTTCACATCGAACTTGTCGGCATGCTTCGAGTTGCGGCGCATCGAGTGCATCGAGACCACGGCGCCGATATACTGCTTGTGGTTCGTGTGGATGAAGACGCAAGGCTTCATGACGGACAATCTCCGTGGGGTGCCGCTCAAGGGCGGGCGGCGCTCTTCTAGCACAAGGTGGAGAATGCGAACATCGGCGGCTCAGGCCGAGGCGGCGGTCGGAACCGGAGGCTTCTCGGACGCGAGATAGCCGAAGCCGGGCAGGAGCCGCTCCTCGACCATGGCGTCGAGCGCCCTTATCTGCGCCTCGTCGAAATAGTCCCTGTAGCCGCCGACCTTGGCGCGCCGGACCTTGAAGCTGTCCGGGTTCGACCTGTCGCCGGGCTTCATGCGCGAGCCCGCGAGCCAGAACACCCGCTTCTCCTCGAGCTTGCGCATGTTCTCCACACTCGCGAACTGGACGCAGTCCTGAAGCTCGGCGTCGGTCGGGGTCTGGCCCATGAACTCGAGCACGCGGCGGAGCTGGCCTGCCGTGTCGTGCCGCAGATCCTCGTAGCGCACGATCAGGAGCTGCTTCAGGTTCGGAAGCTCCCTGGCCCAGCCGTTCATGAACTCGATCACCTTGGGCAGGCCCGCGTTCTCGTCCATCGCGAACTCGAAGATCGGCACGTCCTTGCCGTGCTCGGGGTACTGGTTGAGCCCCTTCTTGCGCGGCCGCATCCGGAACTTCCACTGGTGATACTGCGAGACGGCCACGTCCTCGGGCTGGCGCACGAGGAGGATCACCTTCTTGCCGTAGAAGTCCCGCTTGCTGTCGAGATTGCCGGTATAGTCCCGCAGATAGTTGTCGTGGGTGAAGAAGACCCGCGGGATCCCCTTGTCGCGGCGGTTCAGGTTGTCGAAACCGATGAAGGCCGAGGGCCTGAGGCCGAAGCGGAGCTGGAAGAAGCGCGAAAGCAGCACGCGCAGCCAGGTCCGGCCGCTCTTGCCGAACGAGACGACCACGACGTCGGCGAGCTCGAGCTTCCTGAACTCCTCCTTGCCGCGCAGCCAGCGCTCGAGCCTGCGCTTGCGTTCCGCCGGCAGGAAGAAGGCGAAGAGGAGGATCACCTCGCGGTAGATCCGCTTCCAGAGAAAATGGAGCATCGTCGATCCAAGCTGCTTGCGCGGTCGGAAGACCAGACCGCCCTATACCGGCCGGAGCCGGCGGGTGCAACGCGACCGGCCGCACGCCCGACCCGGCGCCGCCGCGGCACCGACGACGGTGGCCACGATTCACCGGCCGCATGTGGTAAGGCGGCCACCCCTGTCAAGAAGCACCCGTCGAGGGCCGGTGCGGTTAGCCCTCGGCTGTCCGGCGCTCGCGTGCCGGCGGCTGCGTCGTCACGACCCGCTCGATCGCCTGCCGCATGAAGCGCTGGTAGGGGATGCCCTGCTGCGCCGCGATCCGCTTCACCTCGTCGAGCAGGACGGCGGGCAACCCGAGGCTCACGGCCTTGTCCTCGCGCCGCAGCTCGAAATGCACGGGCTTGAACTGGGACAGGTCGTATTCCGCCAGGTCCGCCGTCTCCACGAAACGGTTCGGTTTCCCCATCGGTTCTGCAGACCGGGATTTTCCTTTTCATAAGACCCGACCTCGGCTGCATGCATGTACCGGGCGCCGATGGGTCTGATGAGGATCTTTCCTGCTCGTTCCCGGAAGATGAAGACCAGAAAGACGAACCGGCCGGCCCTGGCGCGCCCGATGAGCCTGAACCGCTCTTACCCGAACAGCCCGCGGATCCGGGCCACGACCGGGGCCAGCTCGTCGGCGAGCGGTCCTTCGGCCGGACGGAACGGTTCGCCCAGCCGCACGGCGAGGCCGCGCCGGATCAGCAGGCGATGGATCTCGCCCAGGTCCCGCACGTAGCCTGCGCTGTCGAAGCGGTGCAGAAGGGATCGGGTCAGCCGGCCGAGAGGCCCGCCCCCGCCGCCCGCGAGTTCGGCCAGCGCTACGCGCATCCGCCGCCCGAAACCGCGGGCGAGCGGCAGCTCGAAGATCGCGAGCGGCTTGCCGAGGCTCGCCACCTCCACCATCATCGAGACGCTGTCGCCCGTGACGACGAACCGGTCGGCATGGGCGAGGAGCCCGAGATAAGGATTCGCGCTCCCCGTCTCCGCCGACCAGCGATAGAAGCGCGCTCCTTCCGGCAGCCCGGCCTCGAGCGCCGCCACGACCTCGGGCCGCGTCCGCCGGCTGGTCGTGAGGTAGAGCGAGCCACCGTCCCGCGCCCGGAGCCGCTCGAGCTCGCACAGGAGGTCGCTTGCCGCCTCGGCGTCGAAGCGATAGGGCTTGGTCTCGCCGCCGACGAGGACGGCCGTGAGCGGCCGCTGCAGGTCCGCCAGCCGCTCCCGCCAAGCCTCGCCCGCCGCCGCCACTCTAGCGGGGTCCGCGCGCATAAGAGGCAGATCGAGCTGGACGAGATTGTCGCGCGGCGGGATCCTGAACTGGCCGGGTGCCACGATCAGGGCGAACCGCTCGGGCCAGCGCTTGGGCGGCCCGACCAGGACGATCCGCGTGCGTCCGCCGCTCCGGTCCTGCACCCACAAGGCGGCCATGGACGGCCGGCGGCCGATGGTGACGACGAGATCGGGCCAGGGCGGCTCGAGCCGGTCCGAGCGCGCGAGATCGAGGTGGTCCAGGGTCGGCGCGAAGGCGGGCTTGCCCAGGACCCACTCGGGCTTGGGCAGCACCCGCCGCACCTCGTAAGGCCAGCCTAGCGCGTCGGCCAGCGTCTTCGCCTGCGCGTTGTCGCCGAGCTTGTCGCCGATCAGGAGCCAGGTCCGGGGTGCTGGCGCCGCTGCGGGCGGTACATCGCTGCTGGAGGTAGGAAGGATAGCGGCCATGGCCGGGCGCTTAGCACGCGCGGGTGATCCCTGCCACGATGCACGCACTGCAATGCTGCAGCGCCAGCGCCACGCACGCGATGAAGATTCGATGATGACGCTTCGTTCTTCTCGGACATCGATGGACCGAGGAGGCGAACTTTGCCAGAACCTTCCTCGAACCGTCGGAACCGGATCGCCCGATGCTGTCGGCCACGCTCGCTCGCGTCCCAGCCCTGCCCTCCCCGTCGGAGCAGGAGGAGATGATCGCATGCCATGCGTGCGGACTCGTGCACCGCCTGCCGCCGATGACGCACCGCACCATCGCCACCTGCACCGCCTGCGGCACCCCGATCTGCCGCCGGATCGAGCGCTCGATCGAGAAGACGCTCGCCCTCTATCTCGGAGCGCTGCTCCTCTTCGTCGTCGCCAATGCCTTCCCGTTCATGACTATGTCGCTCGAGGGCAACGCCACAGCGACCACGATCCTCGACGGCGCTCGGGCTCTCTACCGGGAGGGCATGTGGCCGGTGGCGCTGGTGGTCCTCCTCACCGGGACGGTGATGCCGCTCCTCAAGATCACCGGCATGCTCTACGTTCTCCTGCCACTGCAGCTCGGCGTGCGGCCCAAAGGACTCTCCGCCGCCTTCCGCTGGATCGACAAGCTCCATCCCTGGTCGATGATGGAGGTCTATCTTCTGGGCGTGATCGTCGCCTACGTGAAGCTCTCGGATCTCGCCACCATCCACCTGGGCTATGCGCTCTATGCTTTCGTCGCCGCGATCATCCTGATGGCGGCGGGCGACGCCGCGCTCGAGGCGCATGCGGTCTGGCGGCGCCTCGCTCCACAGGCAGGACCGGAGGTGCTGCACCACCGCCCCGGCACGGAGCTCGTGAGCTGCCACGAGTGCGACCAGCTCGTGCGCGTTCCGGCGCACGCGCACGACCTCGCCTGTCCGCGCTGCACGGCCCCACTTCACAAGCGCAAGGTCGACAGCATCACGCGCACCTGGGCACTCGTGCTCACGGCTGCGATCCTCTACCTCCCGGCCAACCTCTATCCGGTGATGACCGTGGTCTCGTTCGGCCACGGCGAGCCCGACACCATCCTCTCCGGCATCATGACGCTGCTCGCGGTCGGCATGTGGCCGGTAGCGCTGCTCGTCTTCTTCGCCAGCATCACCGTGCCGGTCCTGAAGCTCCTGGGTCTCGCCTGGCTCCTGATCACGGTCCAGCGCGGCTCCACCTGGCGCCCGCGCGACCGCACGCTCATCTATCGGATCATCGAGGGGGTGGGGCGCTGGTCGATGGTCGACGTGTTCATGATCGCGATCCTCACCGCGCTCGTGAGCCTCGGCAACATCGCCACCATCGTGCCCGGCCCCGGCGCCATCGCGTTCTGCGCCGTGGTCATCGTCACCATGCTCGCCTCGATGTCCTTCGACCCGCGGCTGATCTGGGATGCGATCGATGAACGAAGCGACCACGGCCGCGCGCTCCGAGCCTGAGCCCCTGCCCACGCCGCCCGAGGCCAGGGTCAGGCGGCGTCGCGGCATCTCGCTGGTCTGGATCATCCCGCTCGTGGCAGCGCTCGTGGCCGGCTTTCTCGCCTGGCAGAGCTGGATGAGCCAGGGCCCCACCGTCACCATCACCTTCGAGACCGCCGAAGGTCTCGAGGCCGGCAAGACCAAGGTGAAGTATCGCGACGTCGACGTCGGCACGGTCGAGACCGTGTCGATCGGCCCCGATCTGCAGCACATCACGGTCACGGCCAGCATGGTGCCGGGTGCCGCCCCGTACTTGCGCACCGGCACCAGGTTCTGGATCGTCCGGCCGCGCATCGGCGTCGGCGGCGTGTCGGGGCTCGGTACGCTCCTCTCGGGCGCTTATATCGAGGTCGAGCCCGGTGACGGCGATCCCGCCCGGCAGTTCACCGGCCTCGAGGAGCCGCCGCCGATCCGCTCGAGCGTGCCGGGCCGCCGCTTCGTGCTGACCGCCGACACGCTGGGCTCGGTGAGCCGGGGCGCGCCGGTCACTTATCGCGGCGTCGAGGTCGGCCAGGTGCTGGGCTATGAGCTGGCGCAGGAGCACGGCATCGACGTCACCGTGTTCATCAGGGCCCCTTACGACGACCTCGTGCGCACCAACACGCGCTTTTGGAACGCGAGCGGGTTCAGCCTCACCACGAACTCGCAGGGTGTCAGCCTCGACGTCGCCTCGCTGCAGTCCCTGCTCATCGGCGGCATCGAGTTCGAGACGCCGCCGGCGGCCGTGCCTACGGCGGTCGCCGAGGCCGGCACGCGCTTCCAGCTCTTCGCGAGCCAGAGCGCCGCGAGCCAGGCGGCCTTCACCGAGAAGGTGCCGTTCCTGGTCTACTTCGACGGCTCGGTCCGCGGGCTGCATCCCGGCGCTTCGGTCGAGTTTCGCGGCCTGAAGCTGGGCCAGGTGACCGAGGTCCGGCTCGAGTACGACGAGGCGACGCAGCGTATCCGCATCCCGGTGCTGCTCGAACTCGAGCCGCAACGCCTCGCCGAGTACGGCACCACGATCCTACCCGAGCCCGAGAACTTCGGGCTGATGTCGCGTCTGGTGCAGCAGGGCCTGCGCGCCCAGCTCGCGACCGGCAACATCCTGACCGGCGAGCTGTTCGTCGATCTGGTCTTCGTACCCGATGCGCCACCTGCCGGGCTCGACACCAGCGGCACGGTGCCGGTGATTCCCTCCGTGCCCAACACGCTGGAAGCTTTGCAGGCTTCGCTCACCCAGATCCTGAACAAGCTCGCGAGCCTGCCGCTCGACCAGCTCGTGGCGAGCCTGACCAGCACTGCCAAGAGGCTCGAGCAGGTGGTCGACTCGCCGGACGTCAAGCAGGCGATGCAGTCCCTGAGCGCGTCGATGGCGCAGCTCAAGGAGACCATCGCCCGCATCGACCGCGAGGGCGGACCGGTGCTGGCGAGCCTGAAGGCTTCGGCCGATGCCGCCGCCGCGACCCTCCGCCAGGCGGAGACGACGATGAGCTCGTTGCAGCGGACGCTGGGGCCGAACTCGGTGTTCACCAACAATGTCGAGGACGCGATGCAGGAGCTGACGCGTGCGGCGCGCTCGATCCGGGTCTTCTCGGACTATCTCGAGCGCCACCCCGAGGCGCTGATCCGCGGCAAGGCGGGGACGGCGGCGCGATGATGATGCTGCAGCGGCGCTCGTGGCTATCCTTGGCGGCAGGCCTGGCACTTGTGCTTTCGGCCTGCGCCGGCACCACGCGGCCCACGAGCTTCTACACTCTCTCGGCCTCCGCCGAGCCGGCGCCCGCGACGACGGCCCGCAAGGGCGGCCTCGTCGTCGGGCTGGGTCCTGTGACCCTGCCGCAATATCTCGACCGGCCCGACATCGTCACCCGTGAGAGCCGGAACGAGATGCGGCTGGCCGACTTCCAGAAATGGGCCGAGCCGATGGAGCCGATGCTGACCCGGGTGCTGGCGGAGGATCTCTATGCGCTCTTGAACGCGCGCGACGTCGTTCCTCTGCCGCAGCGCCGCGAGGCGCGGTTCGACCGGGTGATCGAGGTCGACGTCAACCGCTTCGACGCGGACCGGGCCGGGCGGGTCGTACTCGACGCGCGCTGGCGGGTCTATGACGGCGCCAGCGAGAAGCTGGTCGCGAGCGGCCGGTCGGTCGTGGCCGAGGCGGGAGCACCCGTCCCGGACTATGATGCGATCGTGGTCGCGATGAGCCGGGCCGTGGGCAGGCTGGCCGAGGAGATCGCGGCTGCCGTCGCCGGGCGCGCTCCTTCCTCTTAGCGCGCTCCGTCCTCTTAGAAGGTCGGCGGCGTGTTCACCCAGACGATGCGCGCCACGTTGCTGCCGACATTGCGGTAGCTGTGCGGCAGGTCGGAGCGGAAGAAGAAGCTGTCGCCTGCGGTCAGGCAGAAGACGTGGCCGTTCACGGTGAGCTCGATCTCGCCCTCGACCACGTAGCCTATCTCCTCCCCGTCGTGGCGGATGGAGCCGCCATTGTCCGCCCCTGGCGCCACCACGTGCACGTTCGCATCGAGAGAGCGTCCGGCCGCGAAGGGTGCGATCTGCTCGAGGCTGATTCCGCCGGCCTGGGCGCCGCCACCGATCCGGATCGTCGGGCGTTCGCCTGCGCGGCGAACGATCACCTCGTCCACAGCCGGATCGCTGTAGAGCTCGGCGATGCTCGTCCCGAGCGCCAGCGCAATGCGATGCAGCATCCGCAAGGACGGCATCGCTTTGCTGGTCTCGATCTTGGAAAGGAGGCTCTCCGAGCAGCCGACGACTACGGCCACGTCGGCGAGCCGCAGCCGCTTGGCCAAACGGGTACGGCGCAGCCGGCTGCCCAGTTCGGAAGGCATCTCCTCGGAGAGCGCCGCCGCGTCGGCGACAGAGTATGGCATGGGGGTCGTTCACCTACGAGGCTCGCACACAGCGACGAACGGATTGAGCATCATTCAAGTCACTTGACTAGACCACATTCAGCGTTCAGCTTTCCCTCCAAGCTCGGCAGGCAAGGACCGAGACGGCAACCGAGCGAAGGGGAGGTTCGACGTGACCGATCGAAAAGGTCGGCAGGAAGCGGTGGTCCGCGTCGCCTGCATTCAGATGGAGCCGCGGGTCGGTGATAAGGCACACAATGTCGAGCGGAGTCTCGAGCTGATCGAGGAGGCGGCAGACCAGGGCGCGAAGCTCGTCGTCCTGCCGGAGCTCGCGAACTCCGGCTACGTGTTCGAGAATCGCGAGGAAGCGTTCGCGCTGGCCGAGCCCGTGCCTAGCGGCGAGACTGTCCGCGCCTGGGCGGCGGCCGCGAAGCGCCACGACTTTTATCTCACCGCCGGCATCTGCGAGCGCGACGGCGAGGCGCTCTACAACAGCGCCGTCCTGATCGGGCCCGAAGGTCATATCGGCACGTTCCGCAAGGTGCACTTGTGGAACGAGGAGAATCTGTTCTTCGAGCCCGGCAATGTCGGCTTCCCGGTGTTCAAGACTCCGCTGGGCCGGATCGCCATGATCATCTGCTACGATGGCTGGTTCCCGGAGAGCTGGCGTTTGTGCGCGCTGCAGGGTGCGGATATCGTCTGCGTCTCGACCAACTGGGTGCCGATCCCGGGGCAGGACCCCAAGCGCGAGGCCATGGCCAACATCCTGTGCATGGCGGCCGCGCACTCGAACTCGATCTTCGTCGCCGCCGCCGACCGGGTCGGCACGGAGCGCGGCCAGCCCTTCATCGGCCAGAGCCTGATCGTGAGCTACACGGGCTGGCCGATTGCCGGGCCGGCAGGGCGCAGCGGCGAGGAGATCATCTACGCCGACTGCAACCTCGCTGACGCGCGCCGCAAGCGAAACTGGAACGAGTACAACCAGGTGCTGCGCGACCGCCGCTCGGATGTCTACGACGAGATGCTGGGCTCGTCTGCGAGGCCCGGCTGGTACTGAGCGCGGGAAGGGAAGACGAAATCCATGATCAAGATCACCTGGCGCCATGACGGCGTCACGCGCCGGGGTTTCCTCGGTGCCACTGCCACGGTAGGCGCTGGCATCGTCGCGGCACCCTATATCGTGCGCCAAGCCTGGGCAGCGACGCCGATCCGGATCGGCGTCATCTCGCCGCTCACGGGTGCCTGGACCGTCTACGGCAAGGCGCACTTCGCCGGGTTCGAGCTGGCCGTGGACGAGATCAACAAAGCCGGTGGCGTGCTCGGGCGACCGATCGAGATCGTCGTCGGCGACAGCAAGACCGAGCCCAGGATCGTCGTCGAGCAGGCGAACCGCTTGATTCGCCAGGAACGCGTCGATCTCCTCGCTGGCACCTTCTCGAGTGCCGAACGCAATGCGGCGGGGCCGGTCGTCCAGCAGAGCGGCAAGATCCTGCTCTACCCCACTTGGTACGAAGGGCAGAGCCAGGAATTCTTCCCCGGCGTGTGCAACAAGAACATCTTCATGTTCGGCCCCGAGCCCTCGCAGCAGGTTTGGCCACACGTCGAGCACGTGATGAAGAGCCATGGCAAGCGGTTCTTCCTGATCGGCTCCGACTATGCGTGGCCGCGCGAGACCAACAAGATGTTCAAGGAGAAATTCCAGGAGCTGGGAGGCGAGGTCGTCGGCGAGGTCTATATCCCGTTCAACACCCCACAGTATGAATCGGTCCTGCGTGACATCCGCAACGCCAAGACGGAGGTCGTGTTCCATACGCTCACCGGCTCGGATACGGTCAATTTCCGTCGCCAGTTTCACGCAGCCGGCATGTCGAAGGATATCGCGATCTGGACCGTGGATGACGAGGAGGTGGTCACAAGCGGCCTCGGGCCCGAGGTCTCGGCCGGGACCTATGTCAGCTTCGATTACTTCATGACCATCCAGCATCCGAACAACAAGATCTTCCTCGAAAAGTTCTTCGCCAAATACGGCAAAGACGCGCTGATGAACACGGTAGGCGTGGGCATGTACAACGCCGCTCACATGGCGGCGCTCGCGATCGCCAAGGCGGGTTCAACCGACACTGCCAAGGTGCGCGACGCGCTCAAGGACCTGACCTTCGACGGAGCGCCGCAGGGCCCGGTGCGGATGCGCGGCGAGGACCACCAAGCCGTGCTGCCGTCCTACCTGATGCAGGTGCGTCAGGGCTGGACGGGGGTGAGCGACATGTTCGAGGAGGTCCGCTCGCTGCAGACGGTCGAGCCGGTGCCGGCCAAGTGCAAGGCGCTGCCGCTCTGAGCCTCGTGCGCGTGGGCCTCAGCCGCGGCTGCCGTGGCGGGGCCCACGTCATCTTGCTTTGCTTGTGCGCTAGGGAACGGGGGGCCCGGTGCTCGCATCCATCCTGAGCGTCGCCGTCGACGCCGTGCTGATCACGCTGGTTCTGGCGCTCGCCGCCTCTGGGCTCGCGGTGATCTTCGGCCTGATCGGCGTCATCAATCTCGGTCATGGCGCCATGCTGACGCTGGGTGCCTACTTCATGTGGTGGGCGACCGCGCACGGCACCCCGTTCGTCCTAGCGGTACTGCTGGCGGCATTGGGCGTGTGCCTCGTCGGGCTCCTGCTCGAACACCTTCTGATCCGCCATTTCTACGACGAGCCGTTCGAGACCCTGCTCCTGACCTGGGGCTTCTTTCTCGTCTGCACCGAGGTGATCAAGCTCGCCTTCGGTACCGACTTCCGCAACGTCGCCAACCCTTTGTCGGATACGATCACCGTGCTCGGCCTCGAGCTTCCGGCCTACCGCTCGCTGGTGGCATTGCTCTCGCTCGTCCTGCTCTTGGCATTGGCGGCAGTGATCTTCCGCACCGGGATCGGCATCAAGGTACGAGCGCTCGTCCAGAACCGCGAGGTCGCGAGCCTGCTCGGCCTCGATGTCGGCCTCGTCTACAAGCAGGTATTTGCCGCCGGCACCTTCCTCGCCGGGCTCGCCGGCGCCCTCATCAGCCCGATGCTAAGTATCGACCCCTATATCGGCAACGTCTTCCTGATCCGCTCCTTCTTCGCGGTAACGGTGGGCGGGCTCGGGCAGATCCTGGCCGGTACGCTCGTCGGCAGCTTCGTCATCGGTGGGGCCGAAACCCTGTTCGCGCTCGTCTCAAGCCAGGTCTTCGCGCAGACCGTGGTGTTCGCGCTCGCCATCGTCCTGCTCCGTTTCCGGCCCGCAGGCCTCGTCGGAGGTCGCCGATGAACGCCACCGCGCTACCGGCCGCCGTCATGCCGGCGGGACACCGCCTGGGCGCCTGGGCGCCGGCAGTCGTCGTCTTTCTAGCGCTGGCGCTGCTGCCGGTCGTGTTCGAAGGCTACGTTGTCTACATCCTGCCGCAGTACATGCTATTCGGGGTCATGGCGATGTCGCTCGCCCTGCTCTGGGGCCAGACCGGTATCCTGAGCTTCGGCCAAGCCGGCTTCTTTGCCATCGGCGGCTATGCCATCGGCATCGGCATGAGCCACGAGCTGCCGATCAACCCTGCCTATATCGGCATCCTGACCGGCATCCTGGTCTGCGCCGTCACGGCGGCCCTGATCGGCTACTTCCTGTTCAGCGCCGGCGTGCGCGACAGCTACTTCGTGCTCGTGACGCTGGCGCTGTCGATAATGGTCGAGCAGATCGCCGTGAGCCAGTCGGAGCTGACCGGCGGCTGGAACGGCATGTTCATCATGCGCCCGATACTCACCGCCCCTGGGCTCGAGCTGCCGCTCGACGGCGACGTGTCGATCTATTACGTCGTCTTGGTCGTGGCGGCCGCCGTGTACGCGGGTCTTAGGGCGCTGACGACGGCGCGTTTCGGCAAGATCCTGGTCGGAATCCGCGAGAACGAGACCCGGATGGAGGCGCTGGGCTACCGCACGGTGCTCTATAAGACGGCCGCCTTCGCGCTCTCCGCTGGTATCGCCGGCTTGGCCGGCGCTCTCTACGGTACCCATGCCGGCTTCGTCTCTCCCTCCCTGGGAGGTGCCCTGTTCTCGACTGAGGCGGTGGTCTGGGTCGCCGTCGCCGGCCGGTCCTCGCTGCTTGCAGCCTTTCTCGGCGGTGTCATCGTCTCCTCGCTGTCGAACTATCTCTCGGCGTTGACACCCGGCCTGTGGCAGCTCTTCATGGGCCTCCTGTTCATCGCAGCGATCACCCTGTTCCGTGGCGGCATAGCAGGCTTCCTCGGTCGGCTGCCGGCACGTCGGAGGGCGATGCCGTGAGCCCGATCCTCGCGGTGCAGGGGCTCGGCAAGCGCTTCCAGGGGCTGGTCGCCAACACCGATATCGCCTTCACGCTCCAGCCAGGCGAGATTCGCTCGATCATCGGCCCGAACGGAGCGGGGAAGACCACCTTCATCAGCCTGATCTCGGGCCATCTGACGCCCACGACCGGACGGATCCTCTACAAAGGCAGCGACGTGACCGGGCTTTCCGTCGCACGCCGGGCCCAGCTCGGCATCGCGCGGAAGTTCCAGACACCCAGCCTGTTCGACAGCCTGAGCGCTTACGAGAATATCGAACTCGCCGTGCTGCGCTCCCGTCCGCGCTCGCGCGGCCACGCAGCACGGATCGGCGAGGTCTTGGAGCTTGTCCGGCTCGCCGACCAGCGCCATGCGGTAGCCAAGCATCTGTCGCATGGCCAGCGGCAATGGCTTGAGATCGGGCTGCTGCTGGCCAACAACGCCGAGCTCCTCCTGCTCGACGAGCCGACAGCCGGCATGACGGCCGAGGAGACCCATGCCACCGGGATCCTGGTCCGCTCACTGGCGCGCGAGTTCGGACTCTCGGCGATAATCATCGAACACGACATCAACTTCATCCGCGATCTCGACGCGCCGGTGACAGTGCTGCACCTCGGCCGGGTTCTGGTCGAAGGCAGCTTTGCTGCAGTGGCGGCTGATCCGCGCGTGCGCGACGTCTATCTGGGCAACGGCTGATGGCACTTGAGGTCCACGACCTGACCGCGGGCTACGGCTCGATCACCGTGCTCCGCGGCATCTCGCTGCGGGTCAAGGACGGCGAGATCGTAGGCGTGCTCGGCCGCAACGGCATGGGCAAGTCCACTCTGATCCGCGCCATCTCGGGCCTGGTGCCGGCGAGTGCTGGCATCATCCACTTCGCCGGCGAGGACATCACGCGCGCACCACCGCATGTTCGCGCCCGCCTGGGCCTCACCACCGTCGTTCAGGGGCGGGGCATCTTCCCGCGCCTCACCGTGCGCGAGAACCTAGAGATGGGGCGGATCGCCGGCGGCGGCGCCAAGCGATCGCGCCTCGACGAGGTCCTGGGCTACTTTCCCCGGCTGCGGGAGCGCATGACGCAGCTCGCCGGCACGATGAGCGGGGGCGAGCAGCAGATGCTGGCAATCGGCCGCAGCCTCATGACTGATCCCAAGCTGATGCTCCTCGACGAGCCCTCGGACGGGATCATGCCGGCGCTCGTGCACCAGATCGCGGAGACGCTGGTTGCGATCAACCGTAACGAGGGCATGAGCATCGTCATCGTCGAGCAGAACGTGCCGATGGTCTTCCGCATGACCCGGCACTGCGTCATTCTGGAGAAGGGCAAGGTAGTGGCCGAGGGAGATCGGGAGCACCTCGAGACGAGCGAGGTCATGCGACAGTATTTGGCCGTTTAGCCGTCCCGCTCTGCGGAAGATTGTTGGGAGCCGTGGCAGAAAGCGGCCTCGGCCCGGGAGGGTGCTGCCTCGAAGTCGAGCATGCCCTGTAGGCGCGCCCGGTCGTCCAGAAAGACAGCCGGCTTCGACCGTGCCGAACAGGGGACCCAGAAGACCGGACGGGATACGGGATAGGAATCATCACGTGGCTCGGGCCTTCTCGGATTGAGCAAAGGACCGCGGCGGCAAGCCGCGGGCGGCGGGCGCAGCAGTACCCGCGCCTCGGCGACGGTGGCGGGCCGGCGGCCGTACGCGGGGCACGAGACCGATCATCTGCGAGCGGCGCGTCCGGCTTTCCACGGGTTCCTACTCGGTGCCGAGCCGGGCGAGCGCCACCTCGCCCAAGGGCTCCATGCGCTTGACGCGCAGGCTCCGGGTCCATTCGCGGGTGAAGTCGCGCTGCCAGCGCCAATTGATCCACAAGGTCACGCTCATCGTGACGAGAGCGCCGAGGCCGGCCAGCGCCATGTCCTTCTGCGCGTCCCACGGATCGCCCTGACTTCCGAGATAGGCGACACCGAGATCGCCGCCGAACGCCGTGGCCGCTGCCCACTCGATCAGCTCGAACAGGGCCGAGGTCGAGAGCGTCAGATCGAGCGGCAGGAAATAGGCCCAGAAACCCCGCGCATCGGCCACGCGGAAGAACAGCTCGCGCATGGGATAGGCGAGGAGCAGGCCGTAGGAGAAGTGGACGAGCCGGTCGAAATGGTTGCGGTCGAGCCCTAAGACCTCGTTGAGGCGAAAGCCGAGCAACGCCTCGGTCCAGTCGTCGTAGGGAACCTCGGCATAGGTGTAGTGCGCCCCCACCGAGTGCAGGCCGAGGAACAGGAGGATCAGGCTCCAGGACAGGCGCGAGAGCGGGAAGAAGCGCAAGGACGCCGCCAGCGCCGGGACGAACAGGACGAGCAGCACGTTCTCGAGCGCCCAGTCGGCCCGATCCCTGGGCGTCACGGCGAGCAGGAGCCAGATCAGGGCGAAGAGGGCGAGGGTGACGAGACAGTAGCGCCGGTGCCCCGGCGGCAGGTGATAGGCAGGAAACGAGCGGGTGGCGGGTGGTGGCATGTTCGTTCCCGACGGCGCCCGGGCACGGCGCCCGCGACCAGCCATAGGGCCTGCCGCCGATGCGGTCCAGGACGGGAAGCTGCCATGCTGCCCGATATGGCGCTGCGGCGTCGATCTCCTCCGCCGTCACCGCCATCGGCTGGAAACGTGCCGCTGCGATCCGGATCGACGGCGCCCGCCACGGCGCCGAAGCTGCGGTCGCTCGGCAGCGCACGGGCCTCCGGGCGTAACCGACGTTTTCTTGCCCGGCTCCTCGGCGTATGGTGCCGCAGGTGAAGCAGAAGCCGGGAGGCGAGGAACCGTGCGCGTTGCGGAGGCGCTGCTGCAGGCATTGAGGACGTACGGGGCCGGCCAGATCTTCGGCATTCCCGGCGACTTCGCCCTGCCGTTCTTCAAGGTGATCGAGGAGAGCGGGATCCTGCCGCTCCACACGCTGAGCCACGAGCCGGCGGTGGGTTTCGCGGCCGATGCCGCCGCTCGCTTTCGCGGCAGCATCGGCGTCGCGGTGGTGACCTACGGTGCGGGCGCCTTCAACTGCGTCAACGCGGTCGCGGGTGCTTTCGCCGAGAAGTCGCCCGTGGTCGTGATCTCGGGGGCGCCCGGCCGGGCCGAGAGCCGTTCGGGCCTCCTTCTCCATCACCAGGGCAGGACGCTCGACACCCAGTTCCGGGTCTATCAGGAGATCACCTGCGCCCAGGCGCGGCTCGACGATCCGGCGACAGCACCGGCCGAGATCGCCCGCGTGCTGACGGCCGCGATCGATCAGTCCCGGCCGGTCTACATTGAGCTGCCGCGCGACATGGTGGCGGCCGCGTGCGGACCCGTCCCGCCTTATGCCGAGACGCCGGCCGACCCCGAGGCGGTCGCGGCCTGCGCCGAGGAGATCATGGCCCGGCTCCAGGCGGCGAGCCGGCCGGTCGTGATGGTCGACGTCGAGGTCCGCCGCTACGGGCTCGAGGCCAAGATCGCGGAGCTGACGCGGCGCCTGGGTGTGCCGGTCGTCACCACCTTCATGGGCCGTGGCCTGCTCTCGGGTACCGACACGCCGCTCGCCGGGACCTATCTCGGCGTCGCCGGCGATCCTGCGGTCACCGAGCTGGTCGAGGGCTCGGACGGGCTCCTGCTCTTGGGCGTCATCCTGAGCGACACCAATTTCGGCGTGAACGCCGGCAAGCTCGATCTGCGCCGCACCATGCAGGCCCTCGACCGGCAGGTCAGCATGGGCTTTCATCAATATCCGGGGATCCCACTCGCGGCGCTGGTGGATGCGCTGCTCGAGCGTGCGCGGCCGCTCGGCCATGCCCACGCTGCCCCGCCGACATCCTACCCGCGCGGCCTCGTCGCCGACGGAGCACCGATCGCACCCGACGATATTGCGCGCGCCGTCAACGATCTGTTCGACCGGTACGGACCGATGCCGATCGCGGCCGATATCGGCGACTGTCTGTTCACGGCCATGGAGATCGACCACACCGACCTCACGGCACCCGGCTACTATGCCGGCATGGGCTACGGTGTCCCGGCCGGCATCGGTGCTCAGCTCGCCACCGGCCGGCGCACGCTGATCCTGGTCGGCGACGGTGCCTTCCAGATGACCGGCTGGGAGCTCGGCAACTGCCGCCGGCTCGGGATCGACCCGATCGTGATCCTGTTCAACAACAGGAGCTGGGAGATGCTGCGCGCCTTCCAGCCGGAATCGGCCTTCAACGATCTCGACGACTGGCGGTTCGCCGAGATGGCGGAGCCGCTGGGCGGGCACGGCCGGCGCGTCGCCACCAGGGCCGAGCTCGCGGCGGCGCTGGAGGAGGCCGCCCGGACCCGCGGCCGCTTCCAGCTCGTCGAGGCCATGATCCCACGGGGGGTGCTCTCCGCCACGCTCGCGCGTTTCGTCAGCGGCGTGAAGCGGCTGCACACGCCGGGAGAAGCGCCCTGATGCTGTCGAGCCGGGTCCTGAGATCGATCCTCCATGCCATCTTGCGGATTCTTTACCGCTACGAGGTCCGCGGGATGGAGCACACCGCGATCATCAGGCCCGGCGAGAAGGTGCTGGTCGTCGTCAACCACATCTCGTTCCTGGACGGTGCCTTCCTGATGGCGGCGCTGCCGCGGATTCCGGTGTTCGCCATCAACACCGATATGGCGAACCGCTGGTGGCTGAAGCCGTTCTGGCGGGTGGCGAACCTCCACCCTCTCGACCCCACGAACCCGCTCGCCGTGAAGGAGCTGATCAACAAGATCAACCAGGGCCGGCCCTGCGTGATCTTCCCGGAAGGGCGCATCAGCGTCACCGGTGCTTTGATGAAGATCTATGCCGGCCCCGCCTACATCGCCGACCGGACCGGGGCCGCGATCATCCCCGTACGCCTGGACGGCCCGGAGCTGACACCCTTCAGCCGGCTCAAGCAGGGCCAAGTGACCCGGCACCTGTTCCCCAAGGTGATCGTCACGATCTGCGAGCCCTGCCGGCTCGAGGTCGGCCCGGGCTTGCGTGGCAAGGAGCGGCGTAAGGCCGCCAATCTCCAGCTCTACGAGATCATGTCGACGATGGTGTTCCGCACCACGCATTGGGGCGACACCCTGTTCGAAGCGCTTCTACGTGCTCGCTCCCGGCACGGCTGGCGCTATGTCGCCGTCCAGGACACGAGCGGCATCCAGATCGACTATATGCGGCTCGTGGCGGGGGCGATGGTGCTGGGCCGGAAGCTCGCTGCCGAGACCAGGCCCGGCGAGCGGGTCGGCGTGCTGCTTCCCAATGTCAATGCCGCCGCGGTCGTGTTCATGGCGCTCCAGGCGATGGGCCGCGTGCCGGCCATGCTCAACTTCTCGGCCGGTCCCGCCAACCTCGAGGCCGCGGCCGTCATGGCCGAACTCGGGCTCGTCGTCTCCTCGGCCGAGTTCGTGCGCAAGGGCAAGCTCGAGCCCGTGGTGGCGGCGATCGGTTCGCATGCCAGGCTTCTCTGGCTCGAGGAGGTGCGCGAGACGATCGGCCGGATGGACCGGCTGCGTGGCTTCGTGGAAGGCCTGCTCGCGCGAAAGATTCACGGACGACTGCGCCTGAAGCGCGACGATCCCGCCGCGGTCCTGTTCACCTCGGGCTCGGAGGGGCGGCCGAAGGGCGTCGTCCTCAGCCACCGCAACATCCTCGCCAACTGCGCCCAGCTCTCGGCCCGCGTCGACTTCAACCAGCTCGATCGCTGCTTCAACGCGCTGCCGATATTCCACAGCTTCGGGCTCACCGGCGGCATGCTCCTGCCGATCCTGGGTGGGGTGCGGGTCTACATGTACCCCTCGCCGCTCCATTACCGGCTGGTGCCGGAGATGGTCTACGACAGCGACTCCACGATCATCTTCGGCACGAACGCCTTCTTCAAGGGCTATGCCAGGATGGCCGATCCTTACGACTTCCGCTCGCTGCGCTACGCCTTCGCCGGCGGCGAGGCCGTGCAGGAGGAGACGCAGCGGTTGTGGTTCGAGAAGTTCGGCATCCGCATCCTGACCGGCTACGGCGCCACCGAGACGGCACCCGTGATCGCCGTCAACACGCCGATGCATTATCGCGCCGGCACGGTCGGGCGTTTCCTTCCCGGCATCGAATGGCGTCTCGAGCCCGTGGCCGGTCTCGAGCGGGGCGGACGCTTGTGGGTCAAGGGGCCCAACGTCATGCTGGGCTATCTGCGCTACGAGCGGCCGGGCGTGCTGCAGCCGCCCGAGGACGGCTGGTACGACACGGGCGACATCGTCGACGTCGACAAGGACGGTTTCGTCTCGATCATCGGCCGCGCCAAGCGCTTCGCCAAGATCGGTGGCGAGATGGTGAGCCTGGGGGCGATCGAGGATCTCGTCGTCTCGCTCCGGCCCGAGGGTCATCACGCGGTGATCGCCCTTCCCGACCCGCGCAAAGGGGAGCGTCTCGTCCTCGTCACCAACGACGAGACGCTCGAGCGTAGTGAGATCCTGGCAGCGGCGCGCAAGAAGGGCATGAGCGAGATCACGGTGCCGGCCGAGATCGTGCGCATGCCGAAGCTGCCGGTGCTCGGCACCGGCAAGACCGACTATCCCGAGGTGCAGAAAATCGTCACGTCCTACCTGTCGGCGGCGTGAGCGCGGCCCGGGCGGCCTTCAAGCCGCCCGGGCGTGGAGTGCCGCTCGCGGCGCTTCCGGCCGCGAGGGGTCCTTGAGATACCAGCCCGCATCCTCGAGGAAGGCCATCCGATCGCTCTCGAACCCGTTGAAGCGGGTCTTCAGCGCGTTCGAGTAGGCGCCCATCATCCCGACCTCGACCCAGTCGCCGTCGTCGGCATCGGCCGGCAGCCAGTGCGGGCCCGGCATGCTGTCGATGCTGTCGCAGGTGGGCCCGAAAAGGTCGAAGCCGACCAGGCGATGGTCGACGGTGCGGCCCGGCCGCACGAGGCGCAGCGGAAACTGCGGGCCGACCCACTTGAGCTCGGCCAGGTTCCCGTAGACGCCGTCGTTGAGATAGAGGCTCTCGCCCCGGCGCAGCTCGATCCGGGTCAGGACCGAAGCGCCGTCCGCAACCAGCGCCCGGCCGGGCTCGCACTGCAGCCGACAGCTCAGCCCGTGCCGTGTCACCGCCTCGACGATGGTCGCCACGAACGCCTCGAACCGGGGCTCGTCGCCCTTGTAGACGGCGGGGAAGCCGCCGCCCACGTCGAGATGATCGACGGGCCCCGCCCGGCGCACCACCTCCGCGGCGAGACCGATCGCCCGGGCGAAGGCGCCCGTGTCGACGCACTGCGAGCCGACGTGGAAGGTGATGCCCACCTCCCTGGCGTAAGTCCGGGCAGCACGGACGAGAGAGCTCGCCTCCTCGACTCCTACACCGAACTTGCCCGTGAGCGTGAGCAACGCTCCCTCGCCCGGCACGGCGAGCCGCACGAACAGCTCGAGGTCGGTGGCGCAGCCCGTGGCCGCCACGATCTTCGCGAGCTCGTCGGCATGGTCGAACACGAACCGGCGCACGCCGTGCTCGTAGTAAGCCTCGGCGATGGCGCCCACGCTCTTCACGGGGTGCATGAAGTGACAGCGCGCCTCGGGCAGGAGAGCCCGCACGGCGCGGATCTCGCCGATCGAAGCGGTGTCGTAGTGGCGGACGCCGCCCTCCCAAAGCGCACGCAACACCTCGGGCGCATCGTTGCACTTGACGGCGTAGAGCACGTCGCCGGGAAAAGCGTCCAGCATCCGCCGGGCGCGCACCTTGATCAGGTGCGGCCGGAGACAGACGACCGGATCGACCGGGGAACGATGCGAAAGCAGCGCCGCAGCGCTCCTGAAGGTGTCAGCCATACCGACCTCCCAACCCCTGGAAGAGTCAAGACGATCAGAATGCCGCCGCCGCGCGCGCCGCAGTGCTTAGGCTTCTTTTCGGGGGCCTCATATGGGGCAGATGCCTCCCCCTGTAAAGGGGAATTTTACCTTGCGTCCGAACGTCGCAAAAATTGGTTAGACCTTTGTAAAGAAAGGATTAAACCAGCATCCGGCAGCCGAGCGGCTGCCGCGACAGCCCAAGCGAGTTGCAGGAACCGGCTGGCCGGCCGCTGGTTCCGGCGGCGAGCGCTTCGGAATTCGATCGGGTCTCCCCGGATCGAGCCGTTCCCCGGCCGGTCGCCGGATCGACACCTCATCCTGTCTGGATCACCACGATGTTCTACCGCCCCGACGAGTCGCACGGCCTGCGCGCGAACCCCTTCAACGCCATCGTCGTGCCGCGCCCGATCGGCTGGATCTCGAGCCTCGACCGGGAGGGCCGGGCGAATCTGGCGCCCTATTCCTTCTTCAATGCCGTCGCCTACCGGCCGCCGCAGGTGATGTTCTCGGCCACGGGCCCTCACGAGCACGGCGGCTTCAAAGACTCGGTCAGGAACATCGAGGCCACGGGCGAGTTCGTGGCCAATCTCGCCACCTGGAACCTGCGCGAGGCCATGAACGCGAGCTCGATCGCCGCTCCTTCCGGCTTCGACGAGTTCGCCCATGCCGGGCTCACCAAGGCGCCCTCGGTCGTGGTGAAGCCGCCGCGCGTCGCCGAGAGCCCGGTACAGCTCGAATGCGTGCTCTCGCAGATCGTCGAGCTCGAATCGCCCTCGCCCGAGCAGCCCAACCGCATGATCATCGGCCGCGTGGTCGGGATTCACATTGCCGATACGGTGATCGAGGACGGCAGGGTGCTGGTCGAGCGGCTCGATCCGATCGCCCGCCTCGGCTACGATCAGTACATGCGGGTGCACGACGTGTTCGCCATGACCCGTCCGCGCTGGCAGGAGAACGGGAAGAGCTGAGCCGATCGTCGGCGTTCGATGCCTTCGCTCGCCCACCACGCGCAGCGCCAGAAGCGCCGGTTGCCTCGCTCTGGCGGCGGGTGTCCGCCTCGTGAGCCCGAGCACGACCACGAGACTCCCTTCTCGTCCGCCCATGACGATCGACATGCGATCGGGTTTTGCACCCTCCTCGTGATCTCGGCTTGGCTACGGCGCGCCGCTCCGTTATCGGGTGGGGCGAGATCGTGCGGCCTCGCGCTCGACCGTCAGTCGGCGAGCGGAGCGTCCCGACGATGATCGGCTCCGTCGCGGGTCACACCATGGAGTTGTCTTCGCCGTGAGCGCCCTTCTCACCAGCGCCTCCGTCCGCCGCGTGCGCGATGCGCTCGCGGCCGCAGGCATCGAGGATCGCATCGTCGAGCTCGCCGACACCGCGCGAACCGCCGAGGACGCCGCCAGAGCCTGCGAGGTGCCGGTGGGAGCGATCGTGAAGTCGCTGCTGTTCGAGATCGACGATGCTCCGGTGCTGGCGCTCGTCGCTGGCGACCGGCGCTGCGACGTCGCGACCCTGCCCGCGGTCCTGGGCCTTTCCGGCAAGGCCAGGCGCTGCGATGCCGCGAAGGTCAGGAGCATCACGGGCTTCGCTATCGGCGGCGTGGCGCCGGTCGGCCATCTGACGAGGCTGCCCACGGTCATCGACGCGAGCCTCGGCCGTTTCCAGCGTCTGTTCGCAGCGGCCGGCCATCCCCACTGCGTGTTCGCGACCTCGCTGCCCGAGCTCGCAGGGCTCACGGGCGGCATCGTCTCGGAGCGCATCGCCACACTCTGATCCCCCGTGATTGACATGCGCCCGTCGCCGACGATACAAGCTCATCCCGTGGAGACGTGGCCGAGTGGCTGAAGGCGGCGGTTTGCTAAACCGTTATAGGGTCTAAAGCCCTATCGGGGGTTCGAATCCCCCCGTCTCCGCCAGAACTCCCGACTTCCTGATTACGTTCTGGTTTTTTTTCCGGTGATCCGGAACGTGGCGTGTATCACGGCGATACAGGCCATGGCGAGGGCTGGCGATCGATGGGCTCAGCCGGCGATGCCTGCACCAATGCGCCGGGCGGGAGCTTCCTCGCCACGCTGACGAACACAGATCCAGACCGATGGACCACCTCGAGCCCGCCCGCGATTGCCGCCACGTCGGCGGAAACGGCCCCATCGCCGCGAGATCGCCGCTTCCCCGCCGGAGAGCCTGGTCTAGGATGTGACGATGTGGTGATCGTGGACAGGTCATGGCCGACGCCATCCACGGCCGAGGAAAAGGGAGCCTGAGGACTACGAGAGCCACGGTCGGGCAACCATCCGCACGGAGCCTGCATGGTAGCCGCCAGCAAGACCGCGACGGCAGCTCGCGCCTTTCCCGTGGCGCAGAGCAGCCTCGCCCTCGGCGCGCTCGGTGTCGTCTACGGCGATATCGGCACCAGCCCGCTTTATGCCTTCCGCGAGGCGCTGAACTCGGCCGGCACGGGCGATGCCGCCGTCCTCGGCGTGCTCTCGCTGATACTCTGGGCGCTCATCCTGGTCATCTCGGTCAAGTACGGCGTGTTCGTGCTGCGCGCCGACAATCACGGCGAGGGCGGCATCCTGGCCCTCCTGGCCCTGCTCAATCCCCGCCGCCCGAGCACGCACTGGCGTCATGCCTACGCGATCATGGCCGGCCTCCTCGGGGCCGGCCTGCTCTATGGCGACGGCGCCATCACGCCCGCGATCTCGGTCTTGAGCGCGGTCGAGGGCATCACGATCTACACCCCGCATCTCGAGAGCCTGATCCTCCCGATCACCGTCGCCATTCTCGCTGCCCTGTTCGCGGTGCAGCGGCAGGGTACGGCGCGGGTCGGCATCGTCTTCGGGCCGGTGATCCTGGTCTGGTTCATCGTGCTCGGGCTCCTGGGCCTCGGCGGGATCGTCCGCCAGCCGCACGTGCTCGCCGCCATCAGCCCGGCCCACGCGGTCGCCTATCTCGCCGACGCCGGGCCCGCGACCGCGCTCGCCGTGATCGGGGGCGTGTTCCTCGCCGTGACCGGTGGCGAGGCGCTCTATGCCGACATGGGCCATTTCGGCCGGTTCCCGATCCGTCTCGCCTGGTTCTCGGTGGTGCTGCCCGGCCTCGTGCTGAACTATCTCGGCCAGGGAGCGCTCATGCTGGGCGATCCGGCCGGGATCAGCAGCCCGTTCTACCAGTTGGCACCCGAATGGGCGCACTGGCCGCTCGTCGTGCTGGCGACCATGGCCACCGTGATTGCCTCTCAGGCGATCATCTCGGGCGCCTTCTCTCTGACCCAGCAGGCGGTCCAGCTCGGCTTCCTGCCCCGGATGCGCATCGTGCAGACCTCCCGCCACGAGCGCGGGCAGGTCTACGTGCCGTTCGTGAACTGGGGGCTCGGCCTGCTCACGGTCGGCACCGTGGCCGCCTTCCGCTCGTCGGACGCGTTGGCCGGCGCCTATGGCCTCGCCGTCTCGCTCCTGATGGTGATCACGACCGTGCTGACCGCGCTGGTGGCGCGGCGCTGGGGTTGGCGGCGCCGGACCGTCTACAGCCTCGTGGCCTTCTTCCTCGTGATCGACTTCGGCTTCCTCGCCGCCAACCTCGTCAAGATCGAACACGGCGGCTGGTTTCCCCTGCTCGTCGCCTCGGGCATCACCTTCATCATGCTCACGTGGTGGCGCGGGCAGCAGCTCGCCGAACAGGCGCGGGGTCCGTGGCGGATGTCCGCTGCCAGCTTCGAGGCGCTGCTGCAGGCGAACCCGCCGCATCGCGTTCCCGGCACCGCGGTGTTCCTGACCCGCTCGACCTCGAACATTCCACGTATCTTGGTACATCATCTCAAGCACAATCGGGTGCTGCACGAGCGGGTGTTCCTCGTCTCGGTCGTCACCGCCGAGGTACCGCGGGTTCCCCAGAAGCACCGGGCCGAGCACAGCGACGTCGCGTCCGGGATCTACCGCATCGTCCTACGCTTCGGCTTCATGGAGCAGCCGGACGTGCCCTGGGGCCTCATCCTGGCATCTTCGGCCCGGCAGTGCCCCGAGATCGATCCCAGCGAGGTGACCTACTATGTCGGCCGAGAGACGGTGATTCCTTCGGCGGCGCGGCCCGGCATGGCAGTCTGGCGCGAGGCGCTCTATGCCTTCCTGAGTCGGAACGCCGAGCTGTCGGCGGCCTATTTCGGCCTGCCGCTGGATCAGGTGGTCGAGGTCGGCATCCCCATCGAGATCTGAGAAGCCGCTGCGGGTGAGGAGCGGCTCGCGGCTTCGGCTCTTCGTGTGATCGCCGTCACAGCCGACAAGGCGGGCGGGAGCTAGAGCGCGAGCCTGTCGATGCCTTCGGTCCGCGGCCCGACGCACCCCAAGGGCCATCGAGGGCCAACCGATGATCGGGCGATGAGAAAGAAAAGGAACGAAACCGTGTCAGGGATCTCGCCACGCTGGCCACAGAAGACCCGCGAGCTGCACAACCACCACTTCGACTCGACCATCTGGAACGATTTCGTGTTCCGCGACGACGACATCGTGATCGGCACCTATGCCAAGTCGGGAACGACCTGGACCCAGCAGATCGTGGCTCAGCTCCTGTTCCAAGGGGCGGAGGATCTCCCGGTAGCCGAGATGTCGCCCTGGCTCGATCTAAGAGTGCCGCCCAAGGCGGTGAAGCTCGAGGCGGCCGCGGCCCAGACACATCGACGGTTCTTCAAGACACACCTGCCGGTCGATGCGCTCGTCTACTCGCCCAAGGCCAAGTACCTCTACATCGCTCGGGATGGCCGCGACGTGGTCTGGAGCCTCTACAACCACCACGCCAACGCCAACGAGCTCTGGTACCGGCTGCTCAACGACACGCCCGGCCGCATCGGACCGCCGATCGGCAAGCCGCCCGCGTCGATTCGCCAGTATTTCCTCGAATGGCTGGAAGGCGACGGCTATCCGTTCTGGTCGTTCTGGGAGAACATTCGCTCCTGGTGGGAAATCAGGGGGCTGCCGAATCTGCTGCTCCTCCATTTCGCCGAGCTCAAGGCGGACCTGCCGGGCCAGATCCGGCGCATCGCGGCGTTCCTCGAGATCCCGATCGACGAGCGGCGCTGGCCCGCGATCCTCGAGCACTGCAGCTTCGAGCACATGAAGGCCCACGGAAGCAAGAGCGTGCCGCTCGGAGGAGCCTGCTGGGATGGCGGCGCTCAGACCTTCGTCCACAAAGGCACCAACGGACGCTGGCACGACGTCCTCACCGAGGACGATTGCCGCCGCTACGAGGCGATGGTCCGCCAGCGGCTGGGCGAGGCCTGCGCCCACTGGCTCGCCACCGGCGAGCGGCTGGACAGAGACGCGTCGACGACGCACTGGAAACGGGATGCCATGGCGGCGTGTTGAGGATAGAGTACAGAGGAAGAGCCGGTCACTCCCCGGCCGGCCGGCAGAACACCTGCTCCATCTTGTGGATCAGGCTCGCTGGCGTGAAAGGCTTGGCAAGATAGGGAGCGCGCTTGAGGACCGGGTCGGCGAGGACGAGCTCGACATAGCCGGTGACGAGAAGGTACGGGATCGCCCGGCGGGCGAGCTCCTCGGCGATGGGCGTGCTGAGATGACCGCTCAGGTTGACGTCGAGCAGCGCCGCCTCGGGTGGCTGCCGATCGATCAGGCGCAACGCGGCGCCTACCGAGGGGGCCGGCCCCAGCACCTCGCAGCCGTGATCGAGAAGAATCTGCTCGATGGTCATCGCGATCAGCAGCTCGTCCTCGACGACGAGAATCCGCTTGCCCCTGAGGCAGGAGCCCGGCTCCGATGTCACGGCTTCTCGGCCCTTCCCTTCAGGCGTTTTTCGACCTCAAAGCGGGAACATCATATCCCATGTGACGCCTTCGGAAGCAAACGTGCATTCCGCCTTTCCCCCAAGATCGTAGCTCGTGGAGCGGCGGATCAGCTCGAGGCCGAAGCCTTCGGCCGGGCTCCCGGGGACGGGCGGGCCTTCCAGCTCGCGCCAGCGCAGCCGCAGATGCCCGTCCTCCTTCGTCCAGGTGATCTCGATCCGGCCGGTGGCGCCGACGAGCGCTCCGTGCCGCACCGCGTTGCTCACGAGCTCGTGGAGAACGAGGCCCAGCGCCAAGCCCTGTCGCGGACCGAGGAGGACCGATTCGCCCGTGATCTCCACCCGGCTGGCATTCCGGGTGAAGAGGGCGAGCTCGTTCTGGACGAGCGCGACGAGATCGATATGGCGCCATTCGCTGCGCAAGAGGAGATCGTGGGCGCGGGCGAGCGCGTGCAGGCGGCCCTCGTAGACCGAGCGGAACTCGGCGAGCGAGCGGCTGCGGACGAGGGTCTGGACCATGAGCGCCTGCACGACGGCGAGCGTGTTCTTGACACGATGGCTGAGCTCGGCCGTGAGCAGCCGGTGCTGCTCCTCGGCTTCCTTGCGCGCGTCGATGCTGCTGAAGGTGCCGACGGCGAGCACGATGCCACCGGAGACGTCGCGGATGGGAGCGGCGCTGATCTCGAGCTGGGTGATCGTCCCGTCGGCGCGCCGATGGAGCATCTCCTCGCGATCCACCGTCTCACCGTGCAGGATCGCGCGCATGATCGGGTGCTCCTCGCGCCGGTAAGGCGTGCCATCGGGATGGATCGCCCCGACCGGGACATCCTCGATTCCGTCGTTCGCGAAGGATGGAGGGTCGCCCAGGATTTCGAAGGCCTTGGCGTTGCAGAGCAGACGCCGGCCCGAGGGCGCCTCGACCAGGGCGACGCCGAGCGGCATCTGCTCGAGAACGGCACGGAGCCGGATCTCGTTGTCCTGAACGGCGCGGGCGACGGTCCGCTCGACCTCGGCCTGGTCGCGGAGCGCGATCTCGGCCTCGGCCAGCGCCTTGCGCAGCGTCTCGAGCTCCGCGATGGTAGCCTTGGGCACCGTCTCGACGGAGCCGCCGGCCGTGACGCTCCGGGCATGACGCGCCAGCGCCTCCACGGGCCGCAGCACACGCCGTGCCAGCGCCAGCGCCGCCGCCGCCGCCAGCGCCAGCAGCACGAGGCCGGCAAGGACGAGGCCGACCAGCGGCTTCTGCCAGCTGCTCTCGTAGGCGTCGAGCGGCTCGGCCACCGCGACCGTCCAATTACCATACGACAGGCGCTGGAGGGCCAGCGCCACCTTCTCTCCTTCCGGCGTGATGCCGACGACGATGCCATGAGACTCGGCGCTGGCCGCCGGATCGGCATACCAGGCAGGCGCCGGCTGTCCGGAGGAGCGGGGGCCGTCCCGCGAGTGGGTGATGATGGTTCGCCGGCTGTCGATCAGGACCGCGAAGCTGCCTCTGGACAGTTCGAGCCCGTGCAGGATCCGGGCGAGGCTGCCGGGCGAGAGCGGCATCGCCAGCACCTTGACCGTCTTTTCGTTGCGGACCACCGGCACTAGGACCGCCACGATCGGCTGACGCTTCGTGCGGCTCATGAAGACGTCGCTCACCAACGGGCGGCCGGTCGCGAACACCTGCGCCGCGGGGCCGGCGCTGGGCGCTTGCGGCAGCGGCGCGCCCTTGGGCAGCGCGGTGTTGGCGATCTGATGCAGGCTCTCGTCGAGCGCCACGATCCAGGTATCGAGCGCCTGCGCCACCTGCCTCGCCTGGGTGTCGAAAGCCGAAAGGTCGGGCTCGTCGAGAAACGGCGAGCTTGCAAGCGCGGTCAGGGTCGTGAGGTAGGCCTCGACCTCCTTGTCGAGCGCCAGGGCCACTGTGCGCGCCGTGCTCTGAAGCCGTGCTCCGGAGGCCTCGCCGTGGCTCCTGGCGACCTCGGTCACGGCCACGACGCCGAACAGAAGGGCCGGCACCACTACCGCGAGCACGAGCGCCAGGAGATGGGCGCGCAGGCCCAATCGCCGAGACGGACCAACCGGATGTCGCATGATGGAACATCGGGCCGCGCCGGGATCATCGGCCCATGATCGTCGTGACGCGACGCGCCGTGCACCGAAATCGGTCATGAGCCGAGCTTGCTCTGGCTCGAGATCGGCATCGCGCGATATTCTGCGTATTCCGATACGCAGATCGGCGCACGAATTGGCGCGGCTACGATGGAGATGCCAGGCAGAATCAAGCCTTCTCAAACCCGGTGGCGATGGATGCTTCGGCACCGGCTCCGGGAGACCCGGCCGGCAATACAAGCGGAAGCTGCACATCCGGGGTGATCAAATCAAGAGGTTTTATGATAATTCGATCCCAACGCGAAATCATTCGATGAAAAGTGAGATATGCGACAATATCGGCCTCGCCCGGCGCACGATCCGTAGAGCTTCTCCCGAGCACTCGAGATGGGTCGCCCAGGCTCGGGGACCGTTGCGGCCCCGGCAGCCTCGTCCTCGAGGGTATGGTACGAGCGGAAGCTCGAGCCCAGCTTCGCAGGTCGTAGCCTTGTGGGCGCGGCCGGCGCCGTAGCGGATGAGAAGCGAGCCTCATCGAGCAAACCCGGCCGAGCCGTCGTGCACGTGGCACCTGGAAGGATCGTCCGCCTGCGCCCACCCTGCCGGCCGCAGGCAAGGATCCGGCAAACGGCTCCGATGGCAGGGCCCGTGCCGACAGCGCTCCTGCCGCTCAGCCCCACAAGGTCGGGGTCGGCGGCAGGACCATGCTGTCGCGATAGACGAGGCCGGGCTCGCGGTCGCGGGCGAGCAGAAGCGGCCCGTCCAGGTCGCACCAGCGGGCGAGCTGGGCCAGGAGCACGGCCGGTGCCATGGCGAGGCTGGTCGCGACCATGCAGCCCACCATGAGGCCGAGGCCCAGCTCCTCGGCGCACATCGCCGTGCGCAGGCCCTCGGTGAGGCCGCCGGCCTTGTCGAGCTTGAGGTTGACGACATCGTAGCGGCCGGCGAGCCTCTCGAGGCTCGTCGCATCGTGGCAGCTCTCGTCGGCGCACAAGGGAACCGGCCGCTCCAGGCGATCGAGCCAGTCGTCCCGATCGGCCGGGAAGGGCTGCTCGATCAGCTCGACGCCGAGGCTCGCCAGCACCGGCGCCGCCTCGCGGTAGAGATCCGGCGTCCAGGCCTCGTTCGCATCCACGATCAGCCGTGCATCGGGGGCCGCGGCCCGCACCGCCGCGACGCGCGCCACGTCGCCCTCTCCCCCCAGCTTGAGCTTCAGGATCGGCCGGTCCGAAGCAGCCCTAGCCGCCTCGGCCATGCGCTCGGGCGTGTCCAGGCTCAGCGTGTAGGAGACCTCGAGCGGCTCGGGCTCGGGCAGGCCCGCGAGCCGCCAGGCCGGCAGGCCCGTCCGCTTCGCCTCGAGGTCCCACAAAGCGGCGTCCAGCGCGTTCCGGGCGGCACCCGCCGGCAGCAGCATCAGCAGCTCCTCCCGTCTCGCGCCGGCCTCGATCCGCTCCCGCACGGCCTCGATCATGGCGAGCGTCTGCGGTACGCTCTCCCCGTAGCGCGGGTAGGGACGGCACTCGCCGCGTCCCGTGATTCCGTCCTCCATGATCCCGACCACGACGAGCTCGACCGCCGTTACCGTGCCGCGGCTGATGGTGAAGCCGCCGCGCACGGGCCAGCTCTCGTGCCGCATCTCGAGCCGCCGGCGCATCACGGGAGACGGTCCACGATCGGCGCCACGCCGGTGGCGATCGGGTCCACGGCCGGCAGGCCGTACTCGGCCGAGAGCCGCGCGAGATAGTCTTCGCGCTCGCCCTCGGGCAAGTTCGCCGTGTTGATGCTGAGACCCACGAGCCGCACGTCGGGGTTGGTGAGGCGGGCACAGCGCAGGTTGAGCTCGATGCAATCTTCGAGCGACGGGAGCGGCTGCTGCGGCAGCCCGCGCATGTGACGTCGCGTGGGCTCGTGACACAAGACGAGCGCATCGGGCTGAGCGCCGTGCAGGAGCCCGAGGCTGACCCCGGCGAAGGCCGGGTGGAAGAGCGAGCCCTGCCCCTCGATCACATCCCAGTGATCGGGATCGTTCGCGGGCGTCAGCCATTCCACGGCACCCGAGATGAAATCTGCCACCACCGCATCGATCGCGACGCCTTCGCCCGCGATCATGATTCCGGTCTGGCCGGTGGCGCGGAAGTCGGCCTTCCAGCCGCGTGCGCGCATCTCGCGCTCGATCGCGAGAGCGGTGTACTTCTTGCCACAGGAGCAGTCGGTGCCGACCGTGAGCAGCCGCTTGCCGGGACGCCGCACGCCCGTGCCGGTCTTGAAGCGCTGCTTCGGATGGCGCACGTCGGTGAGCGTGCGACCGCAGCGGGCGGCGGCCGCCGCGATCGCCGGGAAGTCGCCCAGCCGCTGGTGCAGCCCGCTCGCGACGTCGAGCCCGGCCTCGAGCGCCGTCACGATCGTCGACACCCAGTGCTCGGCCAGCACCCCGCCCGAATTGGCGACCGCCACGATCATGGTGCGGGCCCCGCGCGCCCTGGCCTCGGCCGGGCTCAGCTCGGGCAGGCCGAGATCGGCCTTGCAGCCCGGAAGCCGGAGCTGACCCAGGCACCATGTCCGCCGCCATTCCAGGATCCCGTGCGCCGTCTTGGCGGCGAGCTGGTCACCGACATCGCCGAGGAACAGAAGATAGGGCGGCTGCATGGCGCTGGTCCGGCACTTGGAGCTCACGGGCGGGACGAAGCGTAGCAGCCGCGGGCAGCGCCGCAAGCCGCGGTGCTGCAGCCGCGCCGTGCGTTCAGCCGGCGTCGCTCGCGGCCATCGCCTCCTGCTCGCGCGCGAGCACGCGCTGAACCGCCGGCCGCGCGAGCAGACGCTCCCGGTGCGCCACGTAGTTCGGATAAGGTGAGAGATCGTAAGCGAACGCGTTCTTGGCCCAGTGGAGGAAGACGAAGAGATAGGCGTCGGCGACGCTGAAGCGGCCGAAGGCGTACTCCTTCCCGGCCAGCATGCGGTCGATCCGGGCGAGGTTCGCTTCCGAGGCCGCCCGCGCTCTCGCCACGAACCGCTCGCGCTCGGTGGCGTCGTCGATCAGGCGCGGGGCCGCGAACTGCTGCCCGAAGGCGGGATGCACCGACGAGGCGAGCCAGGCCAGAAGCGAGAGGAACTGCGCCTCCTCCATGGGCGAGGCGAACGACGGCAGCAGGCCGGCTTCGGGATGCGCCCGCCCGATCCAGGTCAGGATCGCGACGTTCTGGGTGAGCGGAACGCCGTCCACCACGAGCGTCGGCACCTGGCCGTTCGGGTTGATCGCGAGATACCAGGGCTCCTTGTGCTGCCCTTTGCGCAGGTACACGGGCCTGGCCTCGAACGAGGCGCCCGCCTCCTCGAGCGCGATGTGCGGCGCCATCGAGCAGGCGTTGGGGGAATAGTAGAGCGTGATCACGAGGACCGGCCTCCCTCACGAGGGTCTGCTGGCCGTTCTTATCCGGCGGACGCACCCGGCCGGCAAGCCGGTTTCCGGCCTCGGATGCGGTTGCACGGGCTGCCGACTTCACCTAAGGCGGAATGGGCTGCAAGCCCGGCGAACCGGACAACGAGGACACCATCATGCCCGAGGAGCTCGAGCCGAAGCGGAGAACACGGCTCACCCGCTCGATGCTGCTCACGGCTGCCTTGGCGGCGCTCGGCGCCTCCACTGCTGTCGTCGCCGCGCAGCCCGGCTCCGAGACCATCTACGGCCACGACGATCGCGTCGAGATCTTCACCCTCGCCGGCGCCAGAGCCAGGGTCGCCCGAGACACGGTAGCGCTCGTCGACGCCGGCTCGATCCGCAACAACGGCAACGGCACCTCGACCCTGCTCGGGCCGACGCTCCGGATCAGGGAGGACCTGTGCCCCGGTCAGCGCTTCGCCAGCCAGCCGGCGATCGCCTTCTGCTCGGGTGTGCTCCTCACCCCCACCGTCGTCGCCACCGCCGGTCACTGCGTCAGCCGCGAGACCCTGGCGAGCATCCGCTTCGTGTTCGACTTCGCCATGCAGGACGCGACCCGCGCCCGCACCACGCTCCCCAATAGCAGAATCTACCGTGCCCGCCGCATCCTCGCCCGGCAGCAGAACGACCTCACCCGCAACGACTATGCCGTGATCCAGCTCGACCGTCGCGTCACCGACCGCCAGCCCGCAGCGTTCCGGCGCACCGGCCGCATCGCCACCGGCGCCGCGCTCTACGTGATCGGCCATCCCAACGGTCTGCCGGCCAAGCTCGCCGATCACGCTTCGGTCCAGGACAACACCGACCGGGTCTTCTTCACCGCCAATCTCGACACGTTCGCCGGCAACTCCGGCTCGCCCGTGCTCGAGGCCGCAACCAACCGGGTCGCCGGCATTCTGTCCACCGGCGATCCCGACTATGTCGGGACCTCCAGAGGCTGCAATGTCGTGAACGTCGAGCCCGATAGGCCCGGCAACGAGATCGTCACCCGTTCCACCGTGTTCGCTCCTTTCGTGCCGGTCGAGTGAGTACCGGCTGGCACCGCCGAGGCATTCATCGATGTCGTGCCGGTATCGAGGAGATGCCCGACGCAGCCGACGCGAACGCCGCTTCCCTCACAGCAGCCGCGTCTCACCGATCGCGAGCGTCCAGACCGCTTCCGGCTCGTAGCCCGCGGCCGCAGCCGCCGCACGGAAGCGCTGCGGCGGCTCGAACGGGGGCTCGTCCGTGAGCTGGATCGTACCCCAGTGCATGCCGCACAACCGGGCCGCACCCCAGTCCCGACCGAGCTGCACCCCTTCCTCCGGGGTGCAGTGCGAGCCCTGCATGAGCAGGCGCGGCTCGTAGGCGCCGATCGGCACGAGAGCCAGCCCCGGCCGTCGGAACGACGGCGCCACCTGCCGGAACACCGGCCCATAGGCCGTATCGCCCGCGAACAGGAGCGTGCGCCCGTCGCCGCTCTCGAGATGATAGCCGCACCAGAGCGAGCCGTTGCGGTCGAACAGGCCGCGCTTGCTGAAATGGATCGCCGGCACGGCCGTGACCATGAGCCCGCCCACACTCACCCGCTGCATCCAGTCCAGCTCCAGCGCTTTTGCGAAGCGCTTCGTGTCGAGATAGCGGCCGAGCCGGAGCGGCATGATCAGGGTGGTGCCCGCCGTGCCGAGGCGTGCCAGCGTGCACAGGTCGAGATGGTCGTAATGGTTGTGGCTGAGGAGGAGCACGTCGATCGGCGGCAGGCGCTCCGGCGAAAGGCCCGGACCGGCGAAGCGCTCGGGCCCGAACCGGGCGAAGGGCGAGGCGCGCTCGCCGAGGAAGGGGTCGGTCAGGATCGTCCGGCCCCCGAGCCGGATCAGGAACGAGGCGTGGCCGAGCCAGGTGATGCTGTCGTGGTCGCGGACCGCTTCCAGCTCGCGCAGCGCTTCGGCCTCGCTCAGCACGTGGCCCGCCGGCAGCGTCGGTCGGGACGGCTGCGGTCCGAGCCGGCGCAGGAAGAACCGCAGCCAGTCGCCCGTGGTGCCGCCGCGCTCGGGGCTGCCGGGCGGGTTGCGGAACGTGCCGTCCGGCAGGTGATGCCAGGGACGGGAGCCCGCGGCCGCTGCGCTCGCGGCAGCCGTTCCGGACCGGCGCGGCCACGAGGAGAGGGCCGCCGCGAGGCCGGCGAGCAGGCGTCGGCGCGCCTCGGATCGTGGCGCATCGAAGGCGGAACTGTCGGTATCGTCAGCCATGAGCAGCGAGATGGCTCGTATCGTCGGACTTGGCCAGAGAGGGTAATCGGGAACCACCGCTCCGTCTTGAAACGATCACGTGGTTGGAGTAACTCCGCTTGTGAATTCGCTCATCTCGCTGGTCATCTGCACAGAGGAGACCGGAATGCTGCGAATCGGCCGTCCCGATCCTCTAAGTCCTCGCTTCTGATGCGCGGGCCGGACGCCATGCTGCCTCTGTCCGCGTTCCCGGCCCTGGTCCTCAACGCCGATTACCAGCCTCTGTCGTACTATCCGCTTTCCCTGTGGAGCTGGCAGGATACGATCAAGGCGATCTTTCTCGACCGCGTGGCAGTGGTGAGCCATTACGATCGCGTGATCCATTCGCCCGGCGCCGAGTTTCGCCTGCCTTCGGTGGTGGCCCTCAAGCAGTACATCCCGCAGGACCGCCGACCACCCTTCACCCGCTTCAACGTCTTCCTGCGCGATCGCTTCACCTGCCAGTATTGCTGCCAGTCCTACCCCACGCACGAGCTCACCTTCGACCACGTGGTCCCGCGTTCGCGTGGTGGCCGGACCTGCTGGTCGAACATCGTGACCGCCTGCACGCGCTGCAATCTCCGGAAAGGCAACCGCCTGCCTCAGGAGTGCGGCATGCATCCGGTATCCCGGCCTCTGGTGCCGACGGCGCATCAGCTCCGCCTCAACGGTCGCGCCTTTCCGCCGAACTATCTGCACGAGTCCTGGCGCGACTATCTCTACTGGGATGTCGAGCTCGATCCGTGAGCGGGACGTGCTGCCGCGGAACCGAGGCTCGGCCGGGCGGATTTGAGAAGCGGACGAGCGTGTGGCGACGGCGCTGGCCGACCCGGATTCCGGCGCCGTGGAGCGGAAGCCATGTTGGTCGAGCTGGCGGTGCTGGTGCTGGTCGCCTCCATCCTGTCTTCGATTCAGCTCGCGCGCCGCGAGGCGCGACTCAGGGCCGGCTCCCCGGCCTGGACCGATCTCGCCCGCATCACCGGCCAGGCCGACCCGCGAGCGCTCGTCCGCCTGCCGGGTGTCTCTCGGTCGAGCGACGGATCCTTGCGCTTCGATCCGGCGCTGCGTGATGCCCTTCCCGTTCACCTGACGGGCTCGCTCGTCGAGCATCCCCTGGGCCACGGCCTGTCGCTGGCGCTCGCGGTCGCCTGTCTCGGCAACGCGCTCGAGGTCGGAAGCATGCCGCGGCTCGCGGCCGTGCTCCTCGTCGGAGCCGCCTGCTACCAGCTCCTGGCCCGCCTCTACGCGTTCGTGGTTTGGGTCGAGGCCCGTACCACCTTCTGACGGAGACCTCTGCGCCACGGTGTCTTGACACCCAGAAGCGCAGTCGCGAAGCTCAGACGATGAAGCCCGGGTCAGAACCACGGGCCGGTCCAGCGGCGAGGGAGGCCGATTCACCGGCGTGGTCGGTGCCGTTCCTCCGCGCGCCAACGACGATCGGGGAGTAGGCATGCAGCTAAGTCGCGAGGATCTGTTGCGGGCGTATCGGCAGATGCGCACGATCCGGGAGTTCGAGGAGCGGGTGCACGAGGAGTTCGCCGCCGGCAACATCCCGGGCTTCGTCCATCTCTATGCCGGCGAGGAGGCCAGCGCCGTCGGCTTCTGCCTGCACCTCACCCAGAAGGACTACATCGCCTCCACCCATCGCGGCCACGGCCACTCCATCGCCAAGGGCTGCGACGTTCGCGGCATGATGGCCGAGATCTTCGGCAAGAAGGAGGGCCTGTGCGGCGGCAAGGGCGGCTCGATGCACATTGCCGACCTCGCCATGGGCATGATGGGGGCCAACGGCATCGTCGGCGGTGGTCCACCCCTCATCTGCGGTGCGGCGCTCACCGCCAAGACCCTCAAGACCGGCGGGGTCGCGATCGCCTTCATCGGCGACGGCGCCTCCAACCAGGGCACCACGCTCGAGAGCTACAACCTCGCCAAGGTCTGGAACCTGCCCGCCATCTTCGTCGTCGAGGACAACGGCTACGCCGAATCCACCGCCTCCTCCTGGTCGGTCGCCGGCAGCCAGCTCGGCCGGGCCGCCGGCTTCGGCATGCCCGGCTACGAGGTCGACGGCCACGACTTCTTCGCCGTCCACGAGGTCGCGCGCGAGGTGATCGAGCGCGCCAGGAACGGCGGTGGCCCCAGCCTGGTCCATGTCCGCTTCGCCCGCTACTACGGCCACTTCGAGGGCGATGCCATGACCTACCGTCACGTCGACGAGGTGCCCCGCATCCGCGCCGACCGGGACTGCCTGAAGCTGTTCCGCCAGCGCGTGATCGAGGCGGCGCTCTTGAATCCCGAGTCGCTCGATGCCGTCGACCAGGAGGTCCGGTCCCTGATCGACGAGATCACGGTCGCGGCCAAGTCGGCACCGCCGCCGACCGAAGCCGACCTCCTCACCGACGTCTACGTCTCCTACTGAGGGCAGCAGCCATGGCCAAGAAGAGCTACCGGCAGGCGATCAACGAGGCGCTGCGCCAGGAGATGGAGCGCGATCCGCGGGTCATCCTCATGGGCGAGGACGTCGCCGGCGGCATGGGTGCGCCCGGCGAGGACGATGCCTGGGGCGGGCCCTTGGGCGTCACCAAGGGGCTGATGCCGAAGTTCGGCCGCGAGCGCGTGCTCGACACCCCCATCACCGAGAGCGCCTTCATCGGTGCCGCGGTGGGGGCGGCGGCCACCGGCCTCCGGCCCGTGGCCGAGCTGATGTTCGTCGACTTCATGGGAGTGTGCTTCGACCAGATCTTCAACCAGGCCGCCAAGTTCAAGTACATGTTCGGCGGCAAGGCGGTGACCCCTCTGGTGATCCGCACCATGTACGGTGCCGGCTTTCGTGCCGCCAGCCAGCACAGCCAGTGCCTTTATCCGCTGTTCACCCACATCCCGGGCCTGAAGGTGGCGTTGCCCAGCAACGCCTACGAGGCCAAGGGTCTGCTGATCCAGGCGATCCGCGACGACGATCCCGTCATCTTCTTCGAGCACAAGGCCATGTACGACGAGGAGGCGGAGGTGCCGGACGAGCCCTACACCATCCCCTTCGGCGAAGCCAACGTCACCCGCGAGGGCGATGACGTCACCATCGTCGCCTTCGGGCGGATGGTGAACTTCTCGAACCAGGTCGCCGACAAGCTTTCGAAGGAGGGGATCTCCTGTACGGTGGTCGACCCGCGCACCACCTCGCCTCTGGATGCCGAGACCATCCTCGAGACCGTGGGGGAGACCGGCCGGCTGGTGGTAGTGGACGAGGCGCACCCGCGCTGCTCGCTGGCGACGGATATCGCGGCGCTCGTCACTTCGAACCTGTGGGGCAAGCTCAAGGCCGCACCCCAGCTGGTGACCGCTCCGCACGCGCCCGTGCCGTTCTCGGCCGCGCTCGAGGACCTCTACATCCCGAGCCCAGGGAAGATCGAGGCGGCGGTGCGCGCCGCGCTCGGGGCGGACATGGCGAGGGCGGCGGAATGAGCGACGCCATCCAGACCATCGTCATGCCCAAATGGGGCCTCGCCATGCAGGAGGGGCTGCTCGCGGCATGGCATGTCGAGGAGGGGCAGGCGATCGAGAAGGGCCAGGAGATCCTGGACATCGAGACCTCGAAGATCGCCAACGTGTTCGAGAGCCCGGTCAGCGGCAAGCTGCGCAAGAAGGTGGTGCGCGAAGGCGAGACCACGCCCGTAGGCGCGCTCCTGGGCGTGGTGGCGGACGATTCGGTTTCCGATGCGGCGATCGAGGCCTTCATTGCCGATTTCCAGGCCAAGTTCGCCGAGGCGCAGGCGGCGAGCATAGCCAGCGCCGGCCCCGAGCCGGCGTTCGTCGAGGTGGCTGGGCGGCGCCTGCGCTACCTCGAGATGGGCGAGGCCGAAGGCGTCCCGGTGGTCTTCGTGCACGGGTTCGGAGGTGATCTCAACAACTGGCTGTTCAACCAGCCGGCCATCGCGGAGAAGCACACCACCTACGCCGTCGACCTGCCGGGCCATGGCGGCTCGAGCAAGGAGGTAGGTGCCGGCACGGTACAGGCCATGTCGGAGGCCCTGCTCGGCTTCCTGGCGGCACTGGGCGTGCACCGGGCACATCTGGTGGGGCACTCGATGGGCGGTGCCGTGGCCTTGAACCTCGCCCTGCACCATCCCGAGCACGTCGCCTCGGCGACGCTGATCTGCTCGGCCGGGCTCGGGCCCGACATCTCGATGGACTACATCGACGGGTTCATCGCCGCCAACCGGCGCAAGAAGATGGAGCCGGTGCTGCAGATGCTGGTGGCGAATCCCGATCTCGTGACCGGAGAGATGATCGAAGATGTCCTCAAGTACAAGCGCCTGGACGGGGTCGAGCAGGCGCTCAAGATCATGCGCGAGGCCCTGTTCCCGAACGGGCGCCAGGCGCTGGTGCTCAAGGGACAAGTGGACGGCGTGCGGCATCCCGTGCAGGTGATCTGGGGGGCAGAAGACCGGGTGGTGCCGGTCGCGCACGCCGAGGGCCTGCCGGCGAACGTCAAGGTCACGATCCTCGAGGGGGCGGGGCATCTTGCGCACATGGAGAAGGCGCAGGAGGTCAATGCCCTGATCGAGGAGATCGTCCGAAGAGCCGGCTGAGACCGCCATGCCGCCGCGCCGCTTTCGGTGCGGCGGTCCTTCATCCGCCTGGCGAGCGACCCGTCCGACCTGTACGATCCGGTCGATGGTATTGCCGGCGGCATCGTTCCATCCGTCGCCATAGCCGCCTCGGCTGCGACCGTATCGGTGCCCGGCATGGCGGCGTCCACCACCGTCGTGCCGAGCGATGCCGCGCGCCACATCGTCGTTCCCGTGGTCTGCATCGCGATTGCCCTCTGACGGCCTGCCACCGATCGGAAGGCCAATTCCGTGCGCGCCGTCACCAAGCGGTCGTGCTCGGCCCCGTTCTCGCCGTTCCGGACGTTTTTCTTGCGCCTGCGCGATTGTCCCGATCGTCGGCATGGACCACTTCGTGACCATCGACCCGGCATATCCCGTGCGACGTGCTCCAGCATCGTCGTGCCGGCAGGGAGGACGAACCCATGATCGACATGCGCAGCATTCTCGGCGGCCTCATCGATGCGGGGCTTGCACCTTCCACATCGCAGCGGATCGAGCATGCGCTGAAGACACCTCAGGCCGACGGCGGCTCGCTCCTGAGCCGGATCACCGCTGCAGCCGGTCAGGCGGCGAGCGACACCAAGCAGCAGGCGCAGGCCGGCAACCCGGTCGCCATCGGCGGGCTCGGCGCTCTCGCCGGCGCCATCCTCGGTGGTGCCAAGGGCTCGGCGGCGCGCGGGGCGCTCGGCGGCGCAGCCCTGGCGCTCCTGGGCCAGATCGCCTATCAGGCGCTCCAGGGACGGCTCCCCGGCGCCGCGGCCGGCCGGTCCGGAGCCGGTGCCGCGGGAGAGGATCTGCCGCTCGGTGTGCGCGAGCCGAAGACCCCTGGGGAAGAGGCCGTGCTGCGCAGCCGGAGCCAGATCCTGCTCCAGGCCATGATCAATGCCGCCAAGGCCGACGGCCAAATCGACGGTCGGGAAATGGACCGGATCCTGAGCAAGCTCGACGAGGCCGGCGCCGATCAGGAGGCCAAGGACTTCGTCCTCGCCGAGATGCGCCGACCGCTCGATCTCGAAGGGCTCGCGGCCCAGGTCGAAGCGCCCGATCTCGCCGCCGAGGTCTATGCCGCCTCGCTGCTGGCGATCGAGGTCGACACCCCGGCCGAGCGCTCCTATCTCGACCGCCTCGCCACGACGCTCGAGCTGACCCCGGCGGCGCGGCAGCACATCGAGAGCGTGCTCGGCGTGAAGGCCGCCGCCGTCTGAGACGTCGCGTTCACGGCTGCGCACCGGCACCCGAGCAGCGGGGTGTCGCAGAGGGCCATCATGTTCTTGTCGCGGCAAGCGCTGCAGAAGACAATGCGGGATCGGTGATCTCGAGCGGACCTCGCGTCGATGCTGCATCCGATTCTCGCTGCCATCGCAGCCCCCGTCGCTGCGCTCGGCCGGGGGCCGGCGGGCGGTCTCGTCGTCGAGGCGGTGAACGAGCCTCTGGCGCATCTTCTCGGCTGCGCGCCCGACGATCTCGTCGGATCATCGTTGGAGCGCATCCTGCCGACGCTCGCGACCGTGTCCCCCGGCAGCGAGGAGGAGGTGACGCTGGGGCCGGAGGCGCTGCCTTACCGTGCCGTCGTCCGGGCGATGCCGGATGCTCTCTCGGAACAATCCTTGCTTCTGGTCACGTTCGTTCGTGACGACACGGCCGAGCGACGCCTGCGGCGGGCGCTCGCAGCGGCCGAGCTCGGCATATGGGAAAGCGACATCGCCACGGGCCGGGTGCGCTTCGATCCGATCTGCCTCACCCGCCTGGGCCGGGACCCCGGCGATGGCGCACGGGATCTTCCCGAGCTGGTCGAGCTGATCCATCCGCACGACCGTATCCGGGTCCGCGACCTCTACGAGCAGTGCTGCCAGGGCGAGCGGCCGCAGATGTGGCTGGAATACAGGGTGCGCCGCCGCGACGGTACATATGCCTGGATCGAAGAGCGTGCGACCGTGGCCGAGCGCGCCGCCGACGGCCGGCCGGCGCGCATCGTCGGCCTGTCGGCGGACATCACCGCGCGCAAGGAGGCCGAGCTGCGGCTCGAGCATCTGGCGCTTCACGATCCGCTCACCGGCCTGCCCAACCGGCGAGCGCTCGCCGAGGCGCTGGACCACGCCATCGCCCGCGCCCGGCGCACGGGCCAGCCGGTCGCCGTGCTGGTGCTCGATCTCGACGGCTTCAAGGCGGTCAACGACCGCCACGGCCACCCGGCCGGCGATGCGGCGCTCGTCGAGGTGGCCGACCGGCTGCGGCGCACGGTCCGCCGCAGCGACATCGTCGCCCGGCTCGGCGGCGACGAGTTCGCCGTGGTCGCGGGCGAGCTCAAGGGCCCGGCCCCGGTGCTGCGCCTCGCCCGCCGCATCGTCGCGGCGCTCACGACCCCGATGCGGCTCGAGGCTGCCGAGGTGCCGATCGGGGTCAGCATCGGTGTCGCGTTCTTTCCCGGCGACGGCGAGACACCCGAGGACGTGCTGGGCCATGCCGACCGGGCGCTCTATGCGGCGAAGCGTGACCGGGCCGGCTGGCGCTTCACCGCCGAGCTGCCGGCGGACTGAAGCCGCCTCACCTGCCGCTGCTCAGAGCTCGAACGACTCGCCCGGTGTTGCGACGTGCACCCGGCCGCGGGTGACGCGGCGCTCGAAGTCCTCGGGCTGGCCCGTGAGCAGGCCGAACGTGCCCCAGTGGATGGGCACGATCAGCTCGAGGTCGAGGAGCTCGTTGCAGGCGATGGCGGCGGTCTCGGGGCCCATGGTGAACCGGTCGCCGATGCAGATCAGGCCCACCTTCGGCCGGTAGAGCCGCTGGATCAGGGCCATATCCGAGAACAGAGCCGTATCGCCCGTATGATAGATCGAAATGCCGTCGGCCTGGATCACGAACCCGGCGGGATCGCCCATGGTGACGGGCGCGCCGTCCCTGATGATCGCCGAGCTGTGGAATGCCGGCACCATGCAGTAGCGCACCCCGCCGTGCTCGATGCAGCCGCCCGTGTTCATGGGCTCGAGCTTCTCGACGCCCTGCCCGTTCACGTACATGCAGATCTCGTACTGGGCCACGACGGTGGCGCCGTATTTCTGCGCGAGCCGCGCCGTGTCGCCGAGGTGGTCCTCGTGGCCATGAGTGACCACGATCGTGTCGACCCTGGCGACACGGTCCTCGTAGCCCGCGGGGAAAGTCGGATTGCCGGTCCAGAACGGGTCGATCAGGATGCTCTGCCCCGACGCCGTCTCGAGATGGCAGGCCGAATGGCCCAGCCAGGTCAGCCTGTTCGCCTTGCCCATGGATGCCTCCGTCATCGTTGCCGCTTCCTCATAGCAGGCAGCCCGCAGGCATCCCATCCCCACAGCCACCCGGTATGGACGAAAGCCGATCGTCATTAATGAACGGGCCGTTTTTGTTAACCTCTCGGGTGAGGTACACCTCGGGAGACGTCGTCATGCGCCGCTATCTGCTTCTGCTCGCCCTCGCCGCCCTGCCGGCGCCCGCGTTCGCCGGGGGCGCGGCGCCGGCCGCCGGCGCGGCCGCGATCCATCGCGGCGGCAGCGGGAACGGGCCATCGGCCGTGCCGGTCTATCGAGGGAGCGCTGCAGCGCCGGCACGGCGCCTCGCCGAGGCGGTGCCCATGCCCGAGGCCATCGTGGGCGGTCGAAATGTCTGGCTCGTCCAACATGGCGAGGGTAAGCTCACGGTTTGCCGCGTGGTCAGGACCACCACCATCGGTCGCGAGCGGATCCGTTGCGCGAGCGGGCGGTTGCCGGCGGATTAGGCCGGCGGCTACGGAGCATCGGCCCGGGTCAGCAGGTGCTCGGGCGCGACGGTTCGCGTAGTTCTCCCGAGCACGCATCGGACGTAGTGATGCAGACAGGACACGGCGACATCGACGATACTCGCAGGGTTCGGGCGAGATGACCTGGTGCCGGATCCCCGTTCTCTCCCGGAGTGCATAGTACGATGAAGAAGATTCTATGGAGTGTGTGCTGGCGCGGTCTCGAGGAGCATTACCCGAACCGGCAGGACGCGCTGGACCGTTGGGACCAGCTCATTGCCTTGGGCATCGAAGCCGAGCTGTACGAGGTGGAAGCCGGCGAGAGACGCAAGCTGCGATGACCCGCTGCGGCGCTCGAAGCTGCGTCAGCGCGCGGCCGGATCGCCCGATGGCGAGCGCAGCGACCGTTCCGGCCTGGACGGCTGGGTGAGAAGGGCGACCCGGTTCATGAAGGCGGCATCGTCGCCGCGGGCGAGAAGCGGTGCCGCATCCGCGATCGCATCGAGCAAGGGCTCGAGCCAGGTCTGCTCGACCTTGTGAAAGTCGGACAACACGTGGCCGATCACCCGGTCCTTGTGGCCGGGATGGCCGATGCCGATCCGTACGCGCTTGAAGTCCTTCGAACCCAGGCAGGCGTCCGTGCTGCGCAGGCCGTTGTGGCCCGCCGTGCCGCCGCCCAGCTTCACCCGCACCTTGCCGGGGGCGAGATCGAGCTCGTCGTGGAAAACCACGATATCCGCAAGCGGCAGCTTGTGGAACCGGGCCGCCTCGGCGATCGAGCGCCCGGATTCGTTCATGAAGGTCTGAGGCTTCAGGAGCAGGACCCGCTCGCCGTCGAGCAGCCCTTCCGCGAGCTGGCCCTGAAAGCGCGTGCGCCACGGCCCGAAGCCGTGGCGGCTCGCGATCCGCTCGACCGCCATGAAGCCGACATTGTGGCGCTGGCGCGCGTAGCGCTCTCCCGGATTGCCGAGCCCGACGAAGAGCTTCATCGAGAGAGCGCTCGCACTCGCGTCAGCTCGCCGGGCCGGCCTCGCCGGTGGCGGCTTTGGTCTCGGTCGCGACGGTCGGCGGCACGATCGAGCAGATCGTGAAGTCGCGATCGGTGATGGTCGGCCGCACGCCCGCGGGCAGGGTGACTTGGCTGATGTGCACGGAATCGCCGATCTCGCGGCCGGCGAGGTCGATCACGATCTCGCCCGGGATCCCGTCGGCCGGGCAGACCAGCTCGAGCGTGCGGCGGACGATGTTGAGCACACCGCCCCGCTTCATGCCGGGCGACTGATCCTCGTGCACGAACCGCACCGGCACCTCGACCGTGATCGTCGCACCGGTCTCCGCGCGCAGGAAATCGACGTGGAGCGGATCGTCGCTCACCGGATGGAGCTGCACCTCGCGCGGCAGGACCTTGAGCCGCTCGCCGCCGAAATCGAGCTCGAACACCGTGCTGAAGAAGCGCGGATTCGTACCGAGCTCGCGCTTGATGTCCTTGAAGGGCACCGCCAGGGGGACGGGCTCGCTCCGGCCGCCATAGACAATGGCCGGGATCTTGCCCTCGCGCCGGAGCGCTCTTGCCGGGCCCTTGCCCGACTTCTCCCGCCGCTCTGCCGAAAACACCGTTGCCATGATCGCTCCTTTCGCCCCTCCGGCACGGCACCCCATGTGCCGCCCCGGACAGATCGTCCACACGAAAACCGAAAAGCTCAGTCGAACAGGCTCGAGACCGAGCTCTCGCTCGAGATCCGGCTGATCGCCTCGCCGATGAGCTGGGCCACCGAAAGCACCCGGATCTTCTCGGTCACCCGGACACCCTCGGTCGCCCGGATGGTGTCGGTGATCACGAGCTTCTCGAGGTTGCTCGCCGCGATCCGGGCCACCGCTCCCGCCGAGAGCACGCCGTGGGTCACGTAAGCCTGGACCGAGACCGCGCCCGCATCCAAGAGCGCGTCGGCCGCATTGCAGAGCGTGCCGCCGCTGTCGACGATGTCGTCGACCAGAACGCAGCGCATGCCCTTGACGTCGCCGATCACGTTCATGACCTCGGACACGCCGGCACGCTCGCGGCGCTTGTCGATGATGGCGAGGCCCACGTCAAGCCGCTTGGCGAAACCGCGCGCCCGAGTGACGCCGCCTACGTCGGGCGAGACCACCATGAGATGATCCTTGCCGACATTGTTGATGATGTCCGGCACCATCAAGGGCGCGGAATAGAGATTGTCGACCGGAATGTCGAAGAAGCCCTGGATCTGGCCGGCGTGCAGCTCCATCGTCAGCACGCGGTTGGCACCTGCCGTGGTGATCAGGTTGGCCACGAGCTTGGCCGAGATCGGCGTGCGGGGGCCGGGCTTGCGATCCTGCCGCGCATAGCCGAAATAGGGGATGACCGCCGTGATCCGCCTGGCCGAGGCGCGCCGGAGCGCATCGATGATGACCAGGAGCTCCATGAGATTGTCGTTCGCCGGGTAGGACGTGGACTGGATCACGAACACGTCCTCGCCACGAACGTTCTCGTGGATCTCGACGAACACCTCCATGTCGGAGAAGCGGTGCACGACCGCCTTGGTCAGCTCGACCCTCAAGGAAGCGGCGATCGCCTCGGCCAATGGCCGATTGCTGTTACCGGCGAGTAGCTTCATGGAGCAAAACCTGTGCGGTGCAGGACGAGCGGGCGAGAAGCGGGCAAGCTTCTAGCAGCCGAGGGCGGCCAAGTAAACGTCCGGAGCCCGACATGTCGCACCTCCGGGTCACGAGGCAGCGAACTCGCATATCCGCTCCTCCTGCGCTCTATTCGCATGGAGGTTGCGCCTCATCGCGAGATCGCCCATGACCCGAACCGCTTCTTTCTCGCCGGACCTACGCCGCTTCGTGATCCTGTTCGAGCCCGAGGCAGCCTGCCGCGAGCGCCTCGCGGCGCGTGGCGTGCCGGAAGAGGTGGCGAGCGAGATCGCGTGCTATCTGGCCCAGGCCACGGACCTCGCCGCCCTGATCGAACCGATCCGCCGGGCCTTCGCCGCCATCGGCGTCGAGGTCGTAGCATATCCCCTCGATGCGCACCCAGTCTGGCTTCCGCTCTTCACCGACCCCGAGCGGCAGCACACTCTCCTCTGGTGCCTGACCGACGGCTTCGCCTACTATCGCGGCAGCTTCGTCTCCGCCGTGGCGGGTCTTCTGGACGTGCCCCAGTTCGGCAGCCCGCCCGCGGCGCAGCATCTGTGCCAGGACAAGTTCCGCTGCTTCGCCCTGGCCAAGGCCTTGGGCATCGACACCCCGCCCACGGTCCTGGTCGAGAACGGCGTGCCCTTGAGTCCGCCGGAGGCTCTTCCCGAAGGTGCGCCCTTGTTCGTAAAGCCCAACACGCTGGGGGCGAAGCTCGGCATCGGGAACGACAGCCGCGCCGCAGACCTCGCCGAGGCGCTCGAGCTCACCCGCCGCATCCACGCCCGCTACGGTGATCGCGCCCTCGTCCAGAGCTACATTCCCGGCCGGGACGTGCGGGTGAGCTTCATGGATCTGGGCGGGCCCCGAGCCCCGCTCGGGATCTATGCCGTCGACACGGGTTCCACACGGGGCTTTCCCACGCTCGCCGACTCCTTGCGCATGACGACGATGCGGGAAGCGGGAACGAAGGAGGGCCTGTCGCTGCGGGTCGAGGACCTGCGCCGTGATCCTGCTCTCGCTCCCTCGATCGCGAAGCTCGAGGCGGCCGCCCGTCGCCTCGCCGATGCGGCGGGCCTGCGCGATTACTTCTCCTTCGACTTTCGCCTGGACGAGGATGGAAGGCCCTGGTTCCTCGAGCTCGAGGTGTGTCCGGCGGTGACGATCTACGACTTCCTCACCTATCTCCGTGACGCGCATGGCACCGACCTGCCGGGAGCGCTTGTCCGGGCTGCGCCCTCGGCTTTCGCCCGCCGGGCACGTGGAGGGTGATACCCGCGGCATCTTGCGCCCGGCGGGCCCGCCTCACCAGCTCACCGGCACCAGATCCGGCCCCACCACGTGATCGTCCCCACCCGGTTCCTGTGTGGCACCCTTGTCGTGCGTGAAGTGGGCCGCGTACCAGACCACCACGTCGGCGCCGTTGATGGACTCTCCGTTCACGAACCGGTTCAGCCGGGCCTGCGCTGCGCCCTGCACGATGTTCACGCCATCGTCGATCTCTCCGGGCCGGTAACGCAGGAGCCAGACATCGCCCGCCGGGAACGGCCAGTCCCGCGATGCTCTCGCCCGCCCGTCGGTTCTGTTCGGCCGGATCTCGTACATGGCGCGGAGATTGCGGTTGCCCACCCGCCAACGGCGGGCGAAGGCGGCATCGCGGAACACCGTGGTCTCGTTAGGAACCGTCCGCCAGGTTCCACTGTCGAGCTGCTGGACGAAATTGCCGTTGGGAGAACCGATATCGAAATCGAGCCGCCAGTAGGCATGATGGTGGTGGACGTTGCACACGCAGCTATCCGCCACGGCGGCGAAGCCGAAGCGCGGCCTGATCGTGCCGTCGACGTTCAGCGTCCATTGGCTGAGATAGCGATACCAGCCTGCCTCGAGCTCGGCCATCAGCGTGACCTCGTCGCCGTTGACCCAGACGGCGGTGCCGAGGAAGTTGCCGGTATCGGTTCCGCTCTGGAGGATCGTGCGCGGGGCGCTCGAGGCGCGCCGGAAGCCCGGTGCCAGGTCCACCCCGCTCGCCTGCAGCATCCCCTCCTCGTACAGCCAGTCCCGGTAGGGCCCGCAGACATCCCGGTCGTACTTGACGTTGAGGATGGGCATGTGCGCCCGCTTCAGCACCTTGCGGCCGCGATAGACGACGTCGCGGAGCTCGATGCCGCTGCCCCGCAGGCCCGAGGAGGAGGACGGGCGCACGATGGTAAGGGTCCAGTAGACCGTGCTGCCCGATCGGATCGTGAGATTGTATTGGCCGGGAAAGCCCTGCCCCGTGGAGTCTTGCCCGGCCGCGGGCGGCGCGCCGCACACCGAGCCCCTCGCGACGGCACCCGCCGGAGCGCGGGCGGCGAATCGCTGCACCGAGCGCTCGGCGAGATCGGCAGCGACGATCTCGTAAGTCTCGTCGAGGCGGCGCGGCAGCACCGGCAGGAGGCCTACCGTCACGAGCCGGTGCCGCCCGTTCCTGCCGCCCTTCATGCACGGAGGCATCGGCCGGGTCGCAATCAGCTCGCCCGCCCGCAGCCGCGGACCGATATCGGGATGGCGCAGGAGAAGGTCGCGCGCTTCCGCCCACTCTTCCCACGAGGGAATCAGCACCTCTTTCGTCTCGAACACGCGGTCCGGCCTGACGTTGCCCAGCGGCCCCTCGAGCACCAGCGCACGCTGGCCGTCATAGTCGTAGACGCGTGCGCGCCAACGCCTCGCCGACGGCGCACGCTCGGCGACCGACTTGCCGTTCTCCTCCGGATCGACCTTCATCACGCTGATGACACGCAGGTTCCGCGCTCCGGGGCGTACCTCTCCTCCGAGGGCAGGACCAGTCGGAGATCGCAGTGCTGCCGCGACCGCATTCAGCTCTGCCTGTGCCGTGTCCACGGCGGCCACATCGACCTGCAGCCCTCTTCCGGCTGCTTCGGCCCCCATCTGCGCTCGGGCCGATGAGGCCCCGATCCAGAACAGGCCGCCCACGGGTACGGCCGTCCCGGCAGCCAGCACCTGCCGGCGGCTGAACCCACGCCCGCCACCCCGATCCCGCGTGCTCATGATCGCACCCCCGCCATCGCTGCTCGCTCAGCGCCTGCTGCGCACGGCCTGCAAGCAGCCCGTATCCGAAGATCCTCTTGCTGCGGAGAGAGAAGACGTCGAAATACCTGCTCCCAAGAAATGCTTGGGACTATTCATGCGCGCTCCTCCGGCAGGATACGCACGGCATATCCCGCAAGAATGAATTCGGATGAAGGCTGTAGATTCTGACTTTTCAGTCAGTATTGTTCTTTTTGTTAACGATCTTACGTATATTTTTCATGTTGCCCACACGAAGGCAACATGACTATTTAAAAGCTATCAATAAATTTTATGCGGGTCAAGCGCGCGTAAGTCTGATCTTGTCTCGTCGATAGTAAGCTTCCGAGACAAGATCAGACCCTAAAGTTTTATTTCATGCGAACGCACGATCCGGTGCGGCACGAGCTCGCCCACGCCGCACCATCGCCGCTCAACGCACCACGAGCTCGAGCGGTGCTTTGGAGAGTATCTCGGGACCCGCCTCGCCCACGATCGAGGTGCGGCCGAGGCACATGGCGGTGCCGCTGTCGCTGTCCATGAGGATCATGTGCAGGAAGAACACCATGCCGGGCTGGATCATCACGGGATTGCCCGCGTAGAACATCGGCCAGTCCATCCAGGAAGGCGCATAGACGGCGCCCAGCGAGTAGCCGCAGGCATTGAGGCGGTGCTCCCGGAGGCCGCGGCGGTCGAACACCTCGGCGTGGGCCTCGAACACCTCGCCCATGGTGCGGCCGGGGCGCAGACGGTCCTCGCAGGCGCGCAGCGCCTCGACCGCAGCGTCGAACAGCTCCTTGTGGCGGTCGCTGGCGGCCCCGACCAGAAGGGTCCTCATCAGACAGGCATGATACTGGCGGTAGACGCCGGCGAACTCGAGCGTGAGCTGGTCTTGCGCATCCAGCCTGCGGCGGCCGGAATAGTAGCGGCACAGCAGAGCACCGGGACCCGAGCCGATGATGAACGGGTTGCCGGGATAGTCGCCCCCGCCCTCGAAGATGGCATCGTGCATGCGGGCGAGGATGACGCCCTCGTCGGCGCCGGCCCAGGTGTGCTGGATGGCGGCCTCCAGCGCCGCATCGCCGAGCTCGGCCGCGCGGCGCACGTAGGCCAGCTCGGCCTCGGACTTCACGAGACGCAGGCGTGCGATCAGGTGCGAGGCATCGACCATGGTGGCGAAGCCGTCGAGAGTCACGGCGAGCTTCATGCCGTTGGCGGCGGTGAGTCCGTGGGTCTCCCACTCGATGCCGAGCCGCTTGCCTTCGAGGCCCGCCTCGGTGAGAAGCTCCTTCAGATCCTGCTGCGGGGTGGCGCCTTCGCGGTCGATCCAGATCCGGATGTCCTGGATGGTCGAGGTGAAGCGCGCCTGGCGCAGATCGGGAGCGCGGGTGAGGAGGGCCATCCGGCCATCGGCGCGCACCACGAGGCACTGGAAGAAGCAGTAGCCGAACGTGTCGTAGCCGGTGAGCCAGTACATGCTCTCCTGCTTGAAGCACAAGAGCGCATCGAGCCCGGCCTCCGCCATCGCGGCGCATGTGCGCTCGAGCCGGCGTGCATACTCGTCTTGCGCGAAATGCAGCGTCATTCCCCTCTCCCCTCTCTTGCCCGACGGGGCGAGCCTCTTACACCCTGCTCGCGACCATCACCACCCGTGAGCACGAAACGGCATGGCCCACGAGGCGCAAGCGAGCCCGGCGCCGGTCCAGGCGATTCTCCTCGTCTGCCTGGCCGGCCTGCTGTTCGTCACCATGAACAGCCTGACCAAGGCGCTGATCGGGCGGTTCGATCCGCTGATGCTGATCTGGGCGCGCTACTTCTTCCACGTGCTCCTGATCCTGGTCCTGTTTCCGCATCGCTTCGCGAGCTTCCTGCGCACGAGCCGGCCCGGCCTCCAGCTCGGGCGCTCGGTCCTGGTGCTGCTCGCCACCGTCTTCAACTTCTTGGCACTGGCCTGGCTACCGCTCGGTGAGGTGGCGGCGATCACCTTCACGACACCCATCCTCGTGGCGGCGCTCGCCGTGCCGCTCTTGCGCGAGCGGGTGAGTCCCGAGCGCTGGCTCGCCATCCTCGCCGGGTTCGCCGGCGCGCTCCTCGTCGTCCGGCCGGGCTTCGGCCCGATGAGCCTCGGCTCGTTTCTGGCCTTCGGCTGCGCTGCTGCTTACGCCCTCTACCAGATCAGCACCCGGATCGTGCGCGAGGCCGAGCCCATGACCTCGCTGCTCTATGGTGGGCTCGTCGGCATGGTGGCGCTCACCTTGGCCGTGCCGTTCGCGTGGCGCACCCCTTCGCTCACGGAATGGCTGCTGCTTGCCGCCATCGGTGCGCTCGGAGCGTCAGCGCATCTGCTCCTGATCCTCGCTTTGCAGCGGGGCGAGGCATCGCGGGTGAGCCCGTTCAGCTACCTGCAGCTCTTGTGGGCGATGCTCGCGAGCTTTTTCGTCTTTGGCGACCTGCCCGGGCCCACGACCCTCGCCGGCGCCGCGCTGGTCGCCGGCAGCGGGCTCTGGATCTACCGGCTCGGCGTGCGCGAGAGGGCGGCCGTCGCTTCGGCGGGTGCCGCCTTGGCCCGGCCGGCGAGAACCGCCCCGCCCACGATCAGCACGGCGGCCGCGAGGAGGCCGAGGCTGGGCTGGCCGCGCCCCATGAGGAGGAGAAGGAGCGTGCCGAGGAGAGGGGCGAGGTAGGCCGCCGCCCCCAGCACCTGCAGCCGGCCGTGCTTGGTGCCGTGATCCCACAAAAAGAAGGCAGCCCCGACCGGCCCGAGCCCGAGCAGGAGGACGGCGAGCCAGGCCGCTCCCTCGGGCCAGACCGCCGGCTCGAGCAGCGCGTGAGCAAGGAGGGCCAAAACCGCGGTGACGAGGCAGAAACCCGTGACCGCGTCGCTCGGCACATCGGCCACGAGCCGGCGGTTCAGGACCGAGTAGCCGGACCAGATCAGGGCACAGCCGACGGCCGCGAGATAGCCCGGAAGGCTCGGTGCCGGCACGCCCGCAACGGCAGGCTCGCTCTTGCTCAGGACCAGGATGGCGGCCCCGAGAAGGCCGCAGGTGACGCCCACGAGATGGAGCGGCAGCAGCCGCTCGCCCGGCAGGAGACCCGTGAACAGCACGATCAGGAGCGGCCAGAGATTGATGATCAGGAGGGCTTCGACCGGCGGCAGGGTCTGGAGGGCGGTGAAGTAGAGGGCGTGATAGCCGAAGAAGGCGCCGATCCCGAGCACCCAGGCCACGGGCGGAACCCGGCCCAGCACGGCGAGCCCGCGGCCCGTGCCGAGCTGCCAGGCGAGGCCCAGAACGCCGCCGACGGCGAAAGCGAGGCCGGTCAGCAGGAAAGGCGGCACCGGCCCGGCAGCCACGCCCAAAGGTGCGAGCAGCGCCCAGAGCCCGATGGCGCCGAGCCCGGCCAGCGTTGAGCGCCCGCGGCTGTCCTGCATCCGTTCCCTCCTCTGCCCACGACGTGCTAGCCGGGGCTAGCCGAGAACATGCTGCGAGGGAAGAGTGGGATGGCCGCCCATTGGCTCCTGAAGACCGAGCCCGAGGACTATAGCTGGGACCGGCTCGTCGCCGACGGCGAGACCGAGTGGACCGGCGTGCGCAACCACCAGGCCGCGGGCAACATGCGGGCGATGAGGCTGGGCGAGCAGGCCTTCTTCTACCGCTCGGTCGTGGACCCGGCGATCCTGGGCGTCATGACGATCTCGGGGGAATGGTATCCCGACCCGGACGACGCCACCGGCAGGTTCGTGCGGGTGAAGGTGAAGCCGCTCCTGCCCGCCCCCCGGCCGGTGCCGCTCAAGGCGATCAAGGCCGACCCGCGCCTCGCCGATCTCGCCCTCGTCCGCCAGCCCCGGCTCTCGGTCATGCCGGTGAAGGAGGAGCACTGGCGAATCCTGCGCGAGATGGCCGGGCTCGAGCCGTAAGGGCGCCAAAAGAAAAGCGGCCTCCATGTGGAGGCCACTGCCCGTCCGTTCAACAAGGGCGAGCGCTTCAGGCCAGCGCCGCCTCGGCGTCGAGCACGCCCGCCACGGCGTGGATCACGGCGGCGATGCGGACGGCGGCCTGGATCTGATCGGGGCCGACGCCCTTCTCGCGCAGCACCTTCTCGTGCGAGCGGACGCACATCTCGCAGCCGTTGATCGCCGAGACCGCGAGCGACCAGAGCTCGAAGTCGGCATGGTCGACCTCGGGCCTGGCCAGCGCGTTCATCCGCAGCCGTGCCGGGCGGTCGGCATAGTCGCCGCCCGCCATGTGCACGAAGCGGTAGTAGACGTTGTTCATGCCCATCAAGGCCGCGGCCGTGCGCGCCGCGCGGAAGGCCTCGGGCGAGAGCCGGCTCCTCGCCTCGGCCGCCACCGCCTGGAGCAGGGGCGCGTTGCGCGCCGCGCTCGCGGAGGCGAGCGCCGTTCCCCAGAGCTGCTGCTCGCTCAGCTCCGGCTGCTGCAGGACGCTGGAGAGGTTGAGCTTGAGGTCGCGGGCATGGTCGGGCAGACCCGCGCGCAGCTCCTCGAGCATGGTCGTCATCGGCTCAGGCGGCCTTCAGCGTCGCCTGACCCTTCTGCCAGTTGCAGGGGCAGAGCTCGTCGGTCTGGAGCGCGTCCAGCACACGCAGGACCTCCTGCGGGTTGCGGCCGACGTTCAGGTTGTTGACCGAGACGAACTGGATGACGCCGTGCGGATCGACCAGGAAGGTGGCACGAAGCGCGACCCCTTCCTCCTCGTCGAGGATGCCGAGCTTCGTGCACAGCTCGCGCTTGATGTCGGCCAGCATCGGGAAGGGCAGGTCCTTGAGCTCCTCCTTGTTCTGCCGCCAGGCGAGGTGGACGAACTCGGAATCGGTGCTGCCGCCCAGGATCTGGCAGTCGCGGTCGGCGAACTCGCCGGCGAGCTTCCCGAATGCCGCGATCTCGGTCGGGCAGACGAAGGTGAAGTCCTTGGGCCAGAAGAAATAGAGCTTCCACTTGCCATCAAAGGACGCGTCCGTGATCGTCGTGAACGCGGTCTTCGGGTCGGAGGAGACGGTCGCCTTGAGCGTGAACGAGGGGAACTTGTCACCGACCTTCAACATCGAGCTTCTTCTCCGCCGTGAGAGCATCAGCACCGTAGCGGCGTGGGGGATTCCGGCCGCGGTCCGGTGCATGTTGTTTGGAGATATTCCAGACTACGCTGCGCCGCAGGATAAGCGACCGGCGCGCAGCGTCAAGGCAGCCCCGCCTTGCGTTTCGCGCAAGGCAACGGTCCGATGCCGGCTGAAACAGGTTCGTAAGCTCTGCCTTCAAAGCAGCTCGCGAATGGCCTGCGCCAGGGCGACGAAATCGCTCCGCCTGGGCGATCCCGGCCGCCAGACGAGACCCAGGGTGCGGGCCGGAACCGGAGGGGCGAAGCCGATCGGGCGGAGATCGCTCCGCCCGCGCAGCTCCGCATCGAGGCAGAGCCGTGGCAGCAGTGTGACGCCATAGCCCTGCGCCACCATCTGGACGATGGTGGCGAGGCTCGCGGCGGCGAAGCCCTCGTGCTCCTCCGCTCCGAGCCGGCGGCACAGGCTCAGGGCCTGGTCTCTCAGGCAATGCCCTTCCTCCAGGAGGAGCAGGCGCTCGCCCGCGAGGTCGCCCTGGTGCACGGTGCTGCGCGCTGCATAAGGATGGCCGGCGTGCACGAGCAGCACGAACGGGTCCTCGAACAGCTCCACTATCGACATCGCCTCGGCCGTCGGCAGCGGCAGGGCGAGCAGCGCCACGTCGAGCTGACCGGCGGCGAGATCGGCCAGGAGATGCCGCGTCTGGCTCTCGCGCAGGCTCGGCTCGAGCGCCGGGAAGCGCTCGAGCAGCCGGGGCAGCAGCCGCGGCACGAGATAGGGCCCCACCGTGGGGATCACGCCCAGCCGCAGCCGGCCGAACAGGATGCGGCCACGGTGGACGACATCCATGAGATCGCCGACGGCAGCCAGGATCTCGCGGCTGCGCCGCGCCACCTCGACGCCGAGCGGAGTGAGGGCCGCTCCTTGAGGCGTGCGCTCGACCAGCCGGGTGCCGAGCTGCAGCTCGAGTTCGCGGATCTGGCCGCTCAGGGCCGGCTGGGTGATGTTGCAGGCGGCGGCGGCACGGCCGAAATGCAGGGTCTCGCTCAAGGCGACGAAGTAGCGTAGCTGCTTCAGCGTAGGCTGCATCGCGGCGGAGTCCTCCCGATAAGTCCGACTTATCACATGCGCCAGGAGATACGATTAGAGCCGATGGGCCTCCGTTCCGACAATCACCTTCGCTCGGGCTGCCCCGTCATGAGGGTGAGCCCCGAGCGGTCGTGAACGAGGAGGCCGAACATGTTTCTGCGCATCGATAAGCTGCAGGTCGAGATGCCGAAGCCGAGCGCACCCGACCCCAATGCCGCGGCCGCCGTCCAGGAGCTCATGGGCGGGCGGTTCGGCGAGATGTCGACGCTCATGAACTACATGTACCAGTCGTTCAACTTCCGCGGCCGGGACAAGCTCCGGCCCTACTACGCGCTGATCGCCAACATCGCGACGGAGGAGCTAGGGCACATCGAGCTCGTGGCCGCGACCGTCAACTCGCTGCTCAACGCCATCCCGAGCGAGGGCGATCCGGCAACGGGTGCGGCGAGCTTCAAGCAGGCGTTCAAGGATGCCCGAATCTCGCATCATCACATCGTCACCGGGCACGGCATCATGGCCGCCAACTCGATGGGCCAACCCTGGCGGGGCGATTACATCTTCAACTCGGGCAACCTGATCCTGGATCTTCTGCACAATTTCTTCCTCGAGAACGGGGCGAGGACGCAGAAACTGCGCGTTTACGAGATGACCGACAACCCGTCGGCGCGGCAGATGCTGGGCTATCTCTTCGTGCGCGGTGGCGTGCACGCCCATGCCTACGCTCTCGCCCTCGAGCAGCTCACCGGCGTCGAGATGAAGAAGATGCTGCCGATTCCCAACATCGAGAACGTGCAGCTCCCGGAGTCGCGTCCGTTCGAGGAAAAGGGGCTGCACCGCAAGCTCTACCGGTTCAGCCCCGACGACTACAAGGAGGTGGCGGCCGTATGGCAGGGCACGGCTCTCGACGGGTCGGGCCCGCTCGAGGTGGTGGACGGCCCGCCGCAGGGCGGCGATCACGTCCAGCTCGATCCCAGTACCGACGCGTTCATTCCGGACTACCATCCGGAGGAGATCCAGGAGATCGCGATGAAGCTCTATCAGAAGGCCGGCGGCACCATACCGTGAGCGCCGTCTGAGGCGGCCGGCGGGCGAGGGGCAGCGGCCAGCGCGGGCGATTGCGGCGGTCGCGCCCCGGGCTCGTGGCCGGCAGGATGGCCGCGCTCCGACGGGTAGGCCACGAGCCGCCCGTCGCGCGCAGGCGCCATTGCGCCGTCCCGCCGATCTGTCCCGGCTCGGACGCACGGTGCGGCGCAGCCCACTGGTTTCAGGGCCGGCACCGGCATGTCCGCATGATGGTGTCCCATCGCATGGTGCAGGAGGCCGTCCCGGCTTCGCCGGTCTTCGGTGGAGGTTCGGGCTGCGGGTCCGGCGCCGAACCGGCGACGACGATGACCGACGAGAGAAGGGCGCCGCTCGAGCGGATCAAGAAGGGCGCCGCTGCCGACCCGGTCCGTGAGCTGCCGGCGTTTGCCAACGAGCGGCTGCCGCGGCCGGTTGCTGCTGGCCGCGCCTGCGGCGACGGATCGAGATGCTCCGAACGCCTCCCGTGAAAAGGCAGGGCGCGCTCCTTCCTGCGATGCCGTCCATTATTGTCCCCTGCGAACCTCCCGCTGCCGCGGCTCGGGCAGATACTCCACCCCGCCGCTCTGCCGCCGCACCGGCTGAGGATAGAGCGTCATCAGCTCCAGCACCTCGTCCGGCATGTTCACGCTTACCGGCAGACCCATCTCGCGCGCCTCTTCCGCCGAGATCGGATAATCGTGCGTCCAGACCCCGGTTGCCAGGCGCGCCGCGAGCGCGTGCGCTTCCGCTTCGCCCATCCGTTTCGACAGGAGCTTCGCAGCCACCGACTCGACCTGCGCGATCGCCTTGCGGCCGACATCGGCCATCACCAGCGTCTGGTCGTCCACCTCGGCGATCGGCTTCTCCTCGGCGACCTTGATGATCGAGGCCGCGGGCATGCCGCCCAGCTGCGGATCGATGGGACCGAGCACCGAGTGGCGGCACATGACGATCTCATCCGCAGCAAGCGCGATCAGTGTACCGCCGGACATGGCGTAGTGGGGTACGAAGACCGTGACCTTGCCCTTGTGGCTCTGGATCGCCCGCGCGATCTGGGTGGCTGCGAGGACCAGCCCGCCGGGCGTGTGCAGCACGATATCGAGCGGCACCTCGTCATCGGTCAGATGGATCGCGCGCAGCACCTCCTCGCTGTCGTTGACGTCGATGTAGCGCACCAGGGGAAAGCCGAGCAGGCTCATCGTCTCCTGCCGGTGCACGAGCAGGATCACGCGGCTGCCACGCTTCTTCTCGATCTGGGCGATCTTGCGGGTCCGCATCGCGTCCAGATATCGGCGCTGCAGAACCGGCTGCAGTGCCGACAGGATGAAGAAGAGCCAAAAGAGCTGCATTACATCCATGGACCTCGTCCCCCTTCCCGCCGCCCGTCCGGCAAAAAGCCATAAACGCCTTCGTCACGATAGTATCGGCGATAGGCTGCAGACGACCGCCGCACGAGCGGCGTAATCAGCCATCCCACGACAAAGCCGCCGATGTGCGCCCACCAGGCTATTCCACCGGAATCGATCTGCCCGATTGAAAATATTCCGGGAACGATCTGCATGACAAACCATAGCAGAGCAAAAGAGATAGCTCGAACTTCAAAGAATAGTGGCAAAAACAGCACCGGAACCATGACGATCAGCCGCGCAGAGGGGAACATGCGCGCGTAGCAGCCGATCACTCCGGCAATCGCACCCGACGCGCCAAGCGCCGGCACCACCGACGTCGGGCTCGCCAAGGCATGTGCCAATCCTGCGGCAACGCCACAGACCAGGTAGAAAACGAGAAAACGGATGGGCCCCAGCCGATCCTCCACAGCCGGTCCAAAGATCCACAAGGTCCACATATTGAGGATCAGATGCAGCCAGCCCCCATGAAGAAACATATTCGAGATGAACGGCGTCCAATCGGATGGCGCCACCAGACGCAAATCACCAAAAAACCGCGACGGCACGAGAGCATAATCAAAAACGAATCTTTCAAGTGCCCACTCAGGCAAGCTGTTCTGGTATAGAAACACCAGCGCGTTCAAGACGATCAGCGACCATACGATGACTGGTGGGTAGCGTCTGGCCACCGTATCGAGATAGGGCAGCACCTGCCAATCCTTCCCCGGCTTTCCGAGCCTAGAAGCACGGTCTTCGCCGGCATGTCCAGAGTGAATTCGCGCTGTCGGAGCGTCGAACCTTGTTGCCTCAGCACTTGGTCTCACTCGCCAAGGACACGACGCCGGTGGATCGAAGGTCGGAAACGACCCCGAGGCTCGCTTCGAGAACCGGATCGAGGCATCGGCCTGCCCGCGCCGTCGTCAGGTCGCGCGCGCCTTCGTTCGTACGCCGCGATGAAGACGATGCGCCGTTGTTCCTTGCCTCGACGTTTCGATGCGGTGCGCGTCGGGCAATTCAGCTGACCCTGCCCCCGTTGTGCCCTCACTCATAAGGGGAGTCTGTTCCGGTTCTGGTCCATTCGGGACCGGTTGGCATA
>NZ_JBBLZC010000009.1:0-176474 GCF_037908215.1 Benzoatithermus flavus
CCATGACCTCGCGCGCCGCCCCGTTCACGACCGCCAACCGCTGCGAACACGAGCTCATGGCGTGACGGTTTTCGGCATGGCTCTCGGCCACCGCGTGCTCGCCGATGACGGCGCAGCCGTGACGGATGCCATCTGGAACGGCTTCTGGCCGAGTCGAAGCGGCTGCGCTCACCCACCGGCTTTCCTCGGTTTGCCCGCGTCCGTCGCCGTTTCCAAGGCCGATATGACGGTTTTCGGGTCGAGCCATAAGGCTCGGCCCGAAACAAAGCGGAAACATTCAAAGGAAAATCAGGAAAAACCGATCAGTTCACATAGTATCGTCGACTACGGGTATAGTACTGACCAATATCACCGTAGCCATACTGCGCATGCTTGCGCAGATCGATCTGGGTGAGCACCACCCCTGCGGGCTCGATCCCTCCATCACGCAAGGATTGCAGGCTGTCGCGCGCTGCGCTTTCGATCGTCTTGCCCCAGTGGACAACGAAGACGACTTTGTCTGCGAGCAACGCCGCAATCCGGGTATCGTTGACACTCGCCACCGGCGCCGAGTCGAGCACGATCAGATCGTAGTTCTCGCGGCAGATGCGGATGAGCTGGCGCATCTTCTCGCTCTCGAGAAGATCGGTCGGCGTGGTGGTCTGGGCCTTGACCGGCAGGAAGTGGAGACCCGTCTCGAGATCGTTGTGAATGACCTCCTGCAAGGTCCGCTCACCGGCCATGTACTCGACCAACCCGGCCGAGACCTGCCAGCCGAGCTCCCGATGCACGCTCGGATGGCGAAGATCCAGGTCGATCAGCAGCACCCGCTTCTGCGAACGGGCCACGAGCGAGGCGAGGCTGACCGCGAACGTCGTCTTGCCTTCCTCCGGAAGCGAGGAGGTGACGAGAACGACCTTGGGCGGGTCGTTCGGGCTCGAGAGCTTGAGCGCGGTGTGCACGCCACGGATGGCTTCCGCATAGGACGAGAGCGGCTTCTCGCGAAGATACTGGTGCGGTCGCTGGTTGCGACGCAGCCGCTCGACCCGCGGTACGAGGCCGAGCGTGCTGAGGCCAAGGGCGCTCTCCACCTCGCGCGCGCTGCGCAGGCCACGGTCCATGCGCTCGAGCAGAAGGGCCAGCGCGGAGCCGAGCAGGAACGAGACGGTGAAACCGCCCGCCGCGATGAGTTTGGTTCCGAGCGAGCTCGGCGTGGCCGGCGGGGTCGCCACCATGACGATGCGGGAATCGGGCTCGACGATGTCCTGCTGCTGGCTCGTCTCCTTGTAGCGCTGCAGGAACTGCTGGTAGAGCGTGCGGCTGGTCTCCGCGGCGCGCTCGAGCTCGTGGAGCTGGACCTCGGCCTCGCGGTCCTGGACGTTGCGGTTCCTCAAGGCGGCGAGCTGCCCCTCGACCGAAGCGACCCTGGTGGAGGCGACCCGGACGTCGTTCTCGAGCTGTCGCGTGATCCGCTCGACCTCGCTCCTGATCTTGGCCGCGACCTTGCTCTTCTCGTCCTGGAGCTGGACCATCCGCGGATGGCGCTCGCCATAGAGGGTGCGCAGCTCCGATTCCTGACGCTGGAGATCGACCTCCTGCTCGCGCAGACGCAAGATCAACGGCGAGGCACCGACGTCACCGATCGTCTCGAGCGCGTCGGGATTGCCGCGCAGATCGCGCACGAGCCGAAGCTTCGCCTGCTTCTCGGCCAGATCGGCGCGGGAGGCCATCAGCTCGCGGTTGAGATCGGCGAGCTGCTGATCGTTCAGCGTGGCTCCCTGGGCTTCCTGGAGATTGTGCGCCGCCTTGAACCGCTCGACTGCCTGCTCCGCCTGCTGCACTTCGGCACGCATGGCATTGATGCGCTGCTCGAGCCAGTCGTTCGCCTTGTCCGTGGCCGAGAGCTTGCTCTTGACCTGATCCTCGATGTAGAGTTCGGCGATTCGATTGGCGATCACCGCGGCTTTGGCGGGATCGGTCGAGGTGAAGTTGATGGTGATGAGATAGGACTGGCCATCCGTGTAGAGGGTCTGGTTCTTCAGGAAGTTGGAGATGGCCTTCTCCCGCGCGCGTGTCGGCGCCTCGCTCTCGAGCACGGGTGTCGGCTGGCTCGCGAGACCCGTCGCGATCAGCCATTCGTTCGGCAGATAGCCGATGAGATTCTGGAGCGGCTGCAGAAAGCCCGGCAGGCTCGCCGTCTGGGTGTCGGCAGCGAGCGCCGGATTGAACTCCGGGTCCTCGAACAGGCGCAGATCGTCCATGACCTTCGCGACGAAGGTACGCGACTGCAGGAGGCCGATCTGCGTCGCCATGGTGGAGGAGTTCGCGGTCAGGCCACCCAGGACCTGCTGAATATCGGTCACCTGCATCTGACGCGGATCGATCATCACCGCCGACTTGGCCGTGTACTGCGGCGTCATCAGCATCCCGATCGCGGCGGCAACGGCCGTACCGATCGCCGTGACCGTCATGATCAGCCACTTGCGACGGCGCAAGGTACCCAGAACGCCGACGAGGTCGATCGTGTCGTCGTCGCCGAAGAGGGACCTCTCCGCCGCGGCGCTTCCAACCTGCGTCAATCTCTTCTGTGTTCGCATCGGGTCCGACCTGCCATGCGTCAACGAGTCTGCGCCAGCAGCTAGGCAGACTACGGGCTGAACGCTTACACTTCCTGGGCGACAAGGATAGCTGACATATTGTCAGCCCATCACCGTTTTGTGCCACGGTAGGAACAGGGAGGCAACGCACTCCCCATCACGAGCATACTAGGCGGCCCAGCAGGATCAAGCGGCTCGCCTGCACGGGTCGTGGCGCGTTGCATCTAGGTCACGACCATCTCCTCCTTTGCCGCGCCATCCGCCAGCAGTGCCCGCCCCGTCCGCGCCAGGCGCAGCCGTCGCCGGACGTCGTCCAGCTCGGCTTCGACCCGTGCGGAACGCCAGCCGCGACACTCGGCCATGATGCGCGCCGCCGCTTCCAGGGCGGCATCGCCGGGATGCCCGGTCGTGCACAGGTCGCAGCGCCGAAACACGGCATCGGCAAGGGTCATCGCCATCTCGCTCCGCGCCGCGTGCGCGATCTCGGCGCCGAGCACCCGGCTGTCGCCGAGCCTGGCCCGCCAGGCCGGCCGCTCCTCGAGCAGTGCCACAACCTCTCCGAACGCGCTGCCGTGGTTATGGACGAGGGCACGGATGCTCGCGGCGTCGGTTCCCGGCGGCACGCGCCGAGCCGCCTCGGCCACCAGCGCCTCGAAGTCGTGGAAACGTCCGCCCCGCACCGGTTCGGTCTCGAGCCGGGACGGTGCCACACGCCGGCCGAGCCGCCGACAGACCGCATCGACGACGCCGACCGCCTCGACCGGCCCCGTCGTGTAGCGCACGCCGATCAGCGTGAGCAGGCCCTCGAGGCCCCGCTCCTCGGCATGGTCGACGAGACGCGAGCGATGAGCGTATCGGAGGTGCTCCGCCTCGGGATCGTTCTCACCGAACGGTACGAGACCGGCGCTGCAGAGGGTGACATCGTCGGGCGTGAGCCCGAGACCGTCATAGGCGCGGTTGATCTCGCCGAGCCAGGCCCCGAGCTCGGGCTCCGTGATCTCGTAGCGGTCGGGATCGCCACGATAGACCTTGTGCCACACGCCCACGAGCGTCGCCTCGCGCCACGGCACCAGGAACAGATGGCGCGCGCCGCGGCTCACGATGGCATCCGGATCGCTGGTGAGCGATGGCAGGGTCAGGGCCCGATCACCGGCGACCAGCCGGCGCGGCACGATGAAGTAGGCATCGCGGGAGAACGGGGTCGGTGGTGTCAGCCCACGCCCGAGGCTGCCTTCGAGCAGACGCTCGGCATAAGGTCCGGCGGCGTTGAGCACGAGACGGCCACGGATCTCGAACCGATCCCCGGCGAGCCGATCGCACGCGACGACCCCCGCGACGCGCCCGCCGCGCTGCAGCAGCTTCACGGCCTCGACATGGTTGGCGCAGACCGCTCCCGCCTCGACGGCGCTCTGCACGAACGCCAGCACGAGCCGCGGCGGATTGTACATCTGACCGTCGCAGAACACGCCGGCGCCGCTCAGTCCCTCCGGGTCCAGGCCGGGATAGTCGCGCAAGACCTCGGTCCTGCTCAGGAACCAGCCGTTCGGGATGCGCCGGCTCGGATCGGCGATGCCCCGGTTGCGATCGGCCGTGAGCAGATCGTAGGCAGCGATCCCCAGCCGGAGCACGAGCTTGCTCCTCATCCCCCAGCCATAGGTCGGCACCACGATCGGCAACGGATGCGCGAGGTGCGGCGCTATGCGCAAGAATGCGGCGCGCGCCCTGGCGGACTGGCGGATCCGCGGGACGTCGGCATGCTGCAGATAGCGGATACCGCCGTGGATCATCTTGAAGGAATGCGCCGAGGTGGCGCCGCAGAAGTCGCCCCGCTCGACGAGTGCCACCTTGAGGCCGCGCTGCGCGGCATCGAGCGCCGCGGCGGCGCCGAAAATGCCGCCGCCGACCACGACCAGGTCGAACTCGCCGCGCGCGAGCGCGCTGAGGTCACGCTGCATGTGGTACTCGCTGCCTCGTGCGTTGCCGGCGAAGGCCCGGGCTCAGGCCGGGTTGCGGCAGACCGCTGCCAGCTTCTTGGTCAAGATCTTCACCTCCTTGCCGTAGAGAATGAAGCAGGCACGAAAGAACAGCTCCAGAAGCGTGGTCGCCACCAGGCCGACATAGTTCAAGGGATTTTTCCAGAACACATAGAGCTTGAGCGGCATCACCTCGACGACCTCGAGCCCGCCGAGCCGGATGATCTGCTTCAGGCTGTAATCCGTGAAGGTGTTGAAGTGGTCGATGTTGTGCGCGAGATTCTCGCTGCCGACCAGGGGATTGGCCCCGTTCAACCCGTAGACGATCATGATTCCGCCGGGCTTCAGGTTGCGACGGCAGAGCCGCAGGAACTCGATCTGCTCGTCGAGCGTCAGATGATTGAGCTCCTGCTCGGGGACGATCACGTCGAACGGATCGCGGTTCCGCTCGAGGAACGCGAACGCCTCGGCGGTCGCGCACGGCAGGCCGTGCCGCTCGGCATGAGCGATCTTCAGAGGATCCGAGTCGATTCCCAGCACGTCGGCATAGCCCTCGTCGCGCAGGAGCTTGACGAGATAGCCCGGCCCGCAGCTGACGACCAGAATGCGTGCCGCCTTGTCGGCGGGCAGATGCCGGAGATAGTTAGCGCGGTAATAGGCCGCGAACTTCCCGTAGCCCTTCTCGACGTCCACCGGCGCCTGCCAGTAGGAATCGAACGGCTCGAGACGGGCCGCGAGCCGTCGTTCGCCGACCTGGCCCGCCGGGCGCTCCGCGGGCACCGAAGCGACCGGCGCAGCCTTCTTCGCCTGTTGCGCGCTCATCGCGAAAGTCCTTCCATCGCTGCGGTCCGAGCAGAGCAGCACCGGCTCGCGACCATCGACGGCCGACGCCACACGAGAAGGCGTGTCGCCGTCATCCTAGCCGCCCCACCGCGACGCTCGGAACCCTCGTTCACCCGTCGAGACTTGCGTCTTGGAGCGACGCCGTTCCCGCTCGGTCCTTTCAAGCCGGGACGTAGACCGGCATCCGGCCGCAGCCCAGGCGCTCGAACACCTGCTCGTAATGCGACGCCGTCGCGGCGATGCTGAAGCGCTGCGCCACCTGCCGATTGTGCGCGCTGATCCGCGCCCGCAGCCCGGGATCTTCCACCAGCCGCCTGAGCGCGCCCTCGAGGCTCTCGACGTCGCCGGCCGGAACGAGGAAACCGGTGCGCCCTTCGTCGAGATAGTCCTCCTGTCCTCCGGGCCGGGCCGCGATCACCGGCAGGCCGCAATGCATCGCCTCGAGATAGACGAGGCCGAACGCCTCGTGCAGCGACGGCAGGGCGAAGATGTCGGCGGCAGCGAGCAACTGATACTTGGTCTCGTTGGGCACGAAGCCGCGGAAATGCACCCGCCTGCCCACGCCGAGGCCGTCGGCGAGCGTCACGAGGCCGGCTTCCTCGGGGCCGTCGCCGATGATCAGAAGATGGACGTCGTCGCGCTGCATTCTCGCCAGCGCCGTGATCAGCGAGGCGAGGTTCTTGCGACGCACGAGCCTGCCGACCGACACGACGTAGATCACGTCGCGCTCCAGCCCGAGCTGCCGCCGCGGGACGGCCGTGTATCGGGGTGCCGACATCCCGAGCGAGATCACGTCGATCGGCCGCTCGAAGCCATAGAGGGCGCGCGCCCGCCGGGCGAGATCCGTGGAAACGGCGACGTGCGCATCGGATGCCGCGAGGACCCGACGCACCGCCATGCCCAGAAGAGGGTTCTTGTCCGGCGTGTACCATTTCGAGGGATCGTAGATATCCCCGCCAGCCATGGTGAGCACGTGCGGCGCGCCGAAATATCGTGCCAAGGACAGGCCGGTGGGCCCGCTCGGCACCGCGAACCAGCTGTTGACCACGTCGTAGCGCCGCCCCTTCAGGACCTGACGCCCATGGAGGATCCCGATCGGCCAGAACGAGACCATCGAGAGGATCGAGGCCGTGGAGCGCCTGGTCCGCCCGAGCACCGGGGCACGGTGAATCGTGACGCCCTCGGACCGCTCCTCGGGTGGCAGGCCGGGACCGGCCGAGGTCAGCACGTCGACTTCGTGGCGCTTGGCGAGCTCCATCGCGATGGCGCGTGTCGCGACACCTCCGCCCCCGCCGAGCGGGGGATACTCGTAGTTCACGATCAGAATACGCATGCGCGTGGCGAGGCTCCTGTCCAGCGCGGCAACTCGAACCCAGACTGGCCGCCGCTTCCCGGCGATGCGATCCGCTCCACCGGACCGACTCCTGCCTAACACGGCTTTCCTAACGATTCCTGAAGCGCATGGATCCGAAGCGCCGAACGCCTTCTACCAACAGAGCCGGCGGGCACGCCAGAGGGTGCATGGCGGTGTAGGAGCGCACGGCCGGAAAAGGTTGCGGCACCAGCCCGGCTTGCGCAAGCTACATCGAGCCGGCAGATAGAGCACGATGATCCGGAGGAGACGCGCGATGTCGGCCGAGCGGCCCTATTCTCCCGGCCAAGCGTTCCTGGCAGCCGCATGGTCGCCGCTGGTCCTGGCGGGCTGCATCAGCTTCGCGACCAGCATGCTGATGCTGGCCGTGCCGCTGTTCTCCCTCCAGCTCTACGATCGTGTCCTGGGCAGCGGCAGCCGGGAAACGCTGCTCGTCCTGGTCCTGATGGCCGCCTTCGCGCTGCTTTCGCTCGGCATGCTGGATGCCGTCCGGACGGCGGTGCTCTCCCGCATGTCCACGCGGCTGGGCAGCCGGCTGTCCGGCCCGCTTCTCGCCGCCGGTGCGCTCACCGGCGATCCGGGCCAGGGCCTACGCGATCTCACCCAGTTACGCCAGACCCTGTCCGGGCCGGCCTTGAGCGCGCTCTTCGACGCACCGTGGCTGCCCGTGGCGCTCGGCCTGCTCTGGCTCATGCATCCCGTGCTGGGCATGTTCGGGGTGGCCAGCGCCCTGATCCTGATCGCGCTTGCGATCCTGGGCGACCTCGCGGCGCGGCGCCGGCTCAAGGCCGCAAGCCGCCTCTCGCCGGGCGCCCAGCAGCAGGTGGACGCGCTCGGCCGGCAGCGCGAGGTGGTCGCGGCCATGGGCCTCCTGCCGCTGCTCCAGGCCCGGTTCACCCGCATCCACGACCAGGTGCTGATCCTGCAGCAGCGTGCCTACGAGCGCGGCGGCCTGGTCTCGGGCGCCGCCCGCTCGGCGCGGCTGATGATCCAGTCCGGGGTGATGGCGCTGGGCGCCCTGCTCGTGCTCGACAGCGAGCTGACACCCGGCAGCATGATCGCGGCCTCGATCCTCTTGAGCCGCGCGCTCGCCCCGATCGAGCAGATGCTCTCGGGCTGGCGCTCGCTCGTGGCCGCGCGGGAGAGCTGGCAGCGGCTAAAGCAGCTCCTCGAGCACACCCCGCCCGGCACGGCGGCCATGAAGCTGCCGACACCGCAGGGCCGGGTGACGTTCGAGCAGGCCTCGTTCACGAGTGAGGGGCGTCCGGTGCTCCGCCCGACCACGCTCGCGATCGAGCCCGGCGAACTCGTGGGCGTGGTCGGCTCGTCGGGTGCCGGCAAGAGCACGTTCTGCCGTCTGATGATCGGCGCGCTCCCGGCCTCGAGCGGCGTCGTCCGCCTCGATGGAGTCGACATCGCGACCCAGAGCCGGGCGGCACTCGGACCGCATGTCGGTTACCTGCCGCAGCACACCGGCCTGTTCGCCGGCACGGTGGCCGAGAACATCGCCCGGATGGCGCTCGAGCCCGATCCGGAGGCCGTGGTCGCCGCCGCCAAGGCCGCTGGTGTGCACGACCTGATCCTGCGCTTGCCCAAGGGCTACGACACGGTGCTGGGCGAGGAGGGCGCGCCGCTCTCGGCCGGCCAGCGCCAGCGGCTGGGCCTCGCCCGCGCCCTCTACGGCAACCCGCGCCTCGTCGTGCTCGACGAGCCCAACGCCCATCTCGACGCAGCCGGCGAGCAGGCTCTCGCCATGGCCCTGGCCTGGCTCCGAGAGCGCCGCGCCACGGTCGTACTCGTGACGCATCGGCTCAACATCCTCCGCCAAGCCGATCGGATCCTCGTGATCGAGAACGGTGCCGTCGAGCGGTTCGGGCCGCGCGACGCCGTGCTCAGCGAGCTCCTGCGCCCCGCACGCGCAGCCTGAGGGGAAAGCGCCATGACCACGCTCGCCGCCGCGCCTTCTTCGCCCGGCATCGCCGAGCGGGCCGCCACCTTGAACGGCCCGCTGCTCGCCGCCGCGGCGATCATCCTCGTCTTCTTCGGTGGCTTCGGCGGCTGGGCGGCGTTCGCTCCCCTCTCCGGGGCCGCCGTGGCGCCGGCGGTCGTGGCACCGGAAGGCTACCGCAAGACCGTCCAGCATCTCGAGGGGGGGATCGTCCGCGAGATCCGCGTGCGCGACGGCAGCTCGGTCGAGGCCGGCGACGTGCTGGTCGTGCTCGACGACACCCAGATCCGCGCCACGTACGCCGCAGCGCAGGCGAAGCTGGCCGCGGCCCAGGCGCGGGCGGCACGGCTCTTCGCCGAACGCTCGGAAACGGCGGAGCCGGAATTCCCGGCCGAACTGCTCGAGCTCGGCCGCAAGGATGCCGAGACCCAGCGCCTGATCGAGGCCGAGCGCGAGACGCTCCACGCCCGCCGGCAGGCCTTGGCCGACCAAGTGGCCGTGCTCGAGCGGCGCATCGCGCAGGCCCAGACCGATCTCGTCGCCTACGAAGGCAATCTCACCAGCACCGACCGTCAGATCAGCCTGATCGACGAGGAGATCGAGACGGTCAAAGACCTGCTCGCGAAAGGGCTCGACCGGAAGCCGCGCCTCCTCGCCCTGCAGCGGGCGCGCGCCGACCTCGAGGCCCAGCGCACCACGGCGCTCAGCAGCAGCGCGCGCACCCGCGAGCTGATCAACGCCACCCGCGCCGAGCTGGCATCGACCAGGAGCAAGCACGCCGAGGAGGTCGCGACCGGCCTGGTCGAGGCGCAGGGCAGCGCCAACCAGCTCCAGGCCCAGGTCCGGGCCGTGCGCGACCAGCTCGAGCGGGTGGTGATCCGCGCCCCGGTCGCCGGCACGGTGGTCAATCTGCAGCTCCACACCGCGGGCGGCGTGATCCGCGCCGGCGAGCCCATCCTCGAGATCGTGCCGCGCGACGAGCCCCTGGTCATCGAGGCGCGGGTCTCGCCGTCCGACATCGACGTGGTCCATCCTGGCCTCACGGCCGACGTGCATCTTCTCGCCTACCGCAGCCGCCACCTGCCGCGGATCCAGGGCGAGGTGCGCAAGGTCTCGGCGGACCGGCTGATCGACCAGAAGACCGGACAGCCCTACTACAGCGCCCAGATCGTGGTCGACACCGCCGTCCTGCACCGCAAGGCGCCCGAGGTCGAGCTGACCGCCGGCATGCCGGCCGAGGCGCTGATCATCACGGGCAAGCGCACGCTGTTCGAGTACCTGATGGAGCCGGTGCGGCTGAGCTTCCGCCGGGCGCTCCGCGAGACCTGAACGGAGCGTAGGCTCATGGCGGGCCGGCACGTCCTGCCGGGCCGTGTCGGGCCGCGGCTCAGACCGGCGTGGGCGCGTCCTCGCGCAAGAGCCCTTCCCGCTTCAGCTCGGCCCAGAACTCGGCCGGAATCGCGACCTCGAAGATGGCGCGGTTCTGCGCGATCTCCTCGGGCGAGCGCGCACCGGGGATCAGGGTCGCGACGTTGGGATGGCCCAAGGGGAACTGGAGCGCAGCACTCGCGAGGCGCACGCCGTGGCGGGCGCAGACCGCCTCGATGCGGCGCACGCGCTCGAGGATCTCGGCCGGTGCGGGGGCGTAGTTGTAGTAGGCACCCGGAACCGCGCCGGTGGCGAGGATGCCGGTGTTGTAGGGACCGCCGATCATGAGGGCGATGTCGCGCTCGGCGCAGTAGGGAAGCAGCGTGTCGAGCGCCCCCTGCTCGAGCAGCGTGTAGCGCCCGGCGAGGAGAAAGCAGTCGAAGTCGCCGGCGCGGGCGAAGTCCTCGCAGGCCTTGACCTCGTTGATCCCCGCCCCGATGGCGCGGACCACCCCCTCCTCGCGCAGGCGCAGCATGGCGCGATACCCGCCCGCCATCACCTCGCGAAAGCGCTCGAGCCTCGCCTCCTCGCTGCCGTGGGTCCAGACGTCGACGTCGTGGATCAAGAGAATGTCGATGCGGTGCAGGCCCAGGCGCTGCAGACTGTCTTCGACCGAGCGCATCACCCCGTCGTAGCCATAGTCGTAGACGCCCTCGAACGGCAGGATCTTCTCGAACAGGCCGCCCTCGACCTCTTTCGGGTCCTTGGGCTTCAGCAGCCGGCCGACCTTGGTGGAAAGGACGTAGGAATCGCGGTCGAGCCAGCGCAGCGCCTCGCCGATCCGGTGCTCGGACAGGCCGAAACCGTAGAGCGGTGCGGTGTCGAACAGGCGCATGCCGGCATCGTAGGCCGCACGCACCGTGGCCCGCGCCTGCTCGTCCGAGAACTCCTGGTACATGTTGCCGAGCGGTGCCCCGCCGAAGCCGATCACCGGCACCTCGAGGCCGGACTTGCCCAAACGCCGCCGATCCGTGACGCGCATCACGCTTCCTTCTCGCCTTCCCTGTCCCCGCGGCGTTTCCCTGCCGCGGGTCCGAATCGGATGCCGCCCGGACCGCCGTCCGTCAAGCACCGCGCTCAGGACGCAGGCCGTTCCGGAACGCGGGGGTCGATCTCGACGAGGCGCGGGCTCGTGGCCGGAAGACTCACGAAGCCCTCGCGCGCCTCGGGCGGCAGCGGCGCCCGGCGGGTCATGCGGTAGAGGACGAAGGCGGCGAGCACGGCCGAGACCAGAAGGGCATAGAGGAAGAGACCTTCGGGACCGACGAGGTCGAGGAACGGGGCCGCTATCGTGGGGCCGATGGCGGCGCCCACGGCCCAGGCGAGGAGCGAGCCGCTGCTGACTCCCACCATCTGGTCCGGGTCGGCGAAGTCGCTGCCGTGCGCCACCGCCACGGCGTAGAAGGTGAGCGAGCCGCCACCCCAGAGGAAGAACAGGATGAGCAGGAGCCAGAGCCGGTCCTGCGCGAGCATGATCCCGAAGGAGAGGCCTGCCACGGCGAGGGCGCAGCCCGCGATCACGCTGCGGCGGTCGATCCGGTCCGAGAGCCGGCCGAGCGGCCATTGCAGGAAGAAGCTGCCGAGCTGGATCGCCGTGAGCAGCCAGACCGTGAACTCGACCGAAAGGCCGAGCCGCGTGCCGTAGACCGGCGTCAGGCCGATGACGGCACTGCTGAGGAGGCCGGAGCACGTGCAGCCGACGATGGCGGCGGGCGCGACCCGGTAGAGGTCGCGCGGGCTCAGGAGCTCGAGCCGGGGCGGAGGCGGCTGGGGCGTGCGGGTGAGGGCTACCGGGATCAGCGACAGCGAGAACACGGCACCGGCGACATCGAACCAGCCCAGCGCCGTGGTGTCGACGTGGCCGAGCACGAGCTGCCCGCCCACGATCGCGACCTTGGTGCTCACGAGATAGAACGAGAGCACGCCGCCCCGCGCCTTGGGTGGCGTCGCGGCGCTGAGCCAGCCCTCGACCACGGTGAACAGGCCCGCCTGGCAGAACCCCATGACGAGGCGGAGAGCGAACCAGATCCACACCAGCCCGCTCGTCGTGAACACCATGCTCAGGATCGAGCACACCGCCGCCAGCACGGCGAAGGCGCGGATGTGGCCGACCGAGCGGATCAGGCGGTGCGCCACGACGCAGCCGGCGAGGAAGCCCACGCCATAGGCCGTGGTCACGATGCCGGTGGTGGTGCCGGAGAAGCCGGCAAGCGTCAGATGCAGCGGCAGCACGACCGAGAGGATGGTGTTCGCGAGCTGCAGCAGCGTGACGCCGCCGATGATGCCGAGGACAGCACCGTAGTAGGGAGACATGCCGGCTCGCTCGCTCCTGGTCCGAGAGGATCCGCCCGAGCTGGCTAGCACTCCCGGCCGTCGCTCGCAGCCCTTCACGTCGCCGCAACAAGGGCCATTTATGGCACTGTGCGCAACGACGGAGGCGACGTGATGAGCGCCCGCTCGGTAGCCGGCATGATGCTGCTCTGGAGCCTGCTCGGCATTCTCTGGTTGAAGGCGAGCACGGCCTGGTTCTTCGCGCTTTTCTGATAGCGACAGGCCATGCGCACGATCCACAACGGCAGCGGCCGGAAGGAGGGCAGCAGCTTGCGACAGGACGGCCGGAAGGAATTCGGCGCGGCCTCGCGCCGGGTCGGCGGGGGTGCCTCGATGGTGAACCCGCCCGCCTTGCGCTGGATGCCGCGCGGCTGGGCGCTCAAGATCGCCGCGGTGACGTTCGTGTGGCCCTTCATGCTGGCGCTCCTGCGCGGCGCACCTACGGACGCGCTGGCGCTCGCGGCGGCGATGGCGCTGCTGTTCGCGGGCGGCGAGGCCGTCGCGCGCGGCTGCCGCGAGGAGGTGGAACGCGAGGGCCGCACGCTGGCGCTCAGCGAGACGCCCTGGAAGACCCTGGCGGCCGTCGCCGTCGGGGTGGCGGCTTTCCTGATCAGCCTGGGCGCCGCGCACGACGGCGTGCTGATGGCCGTCCTGTTCGGCGTGCTCACCGGCGGTGCCTGCGCCCTCACCTACGGGCTCGATCAGCGGATCGACCGGCGCGCCATCGAGGCGGCGGCGCGGCGCGCGGGCCTGCGCGGCAGAGACGTGATCGAGACGCTCGAGGAGGCGCACCGCAAGGTGCGGGCGATCGAGGAGGCGGCGCGCGGCCTGCATTCGCGCGAGCTCAAGGCGCGCCTCGACCGGATCTGCGGGCAGGCGCGCACGATCCTGCGCCAGCTCGAGGCGAACCCGAACAAGCTGAGCCGGGCACGGCGCTTTCTCGTCACCTATCTGGACGGCACGCGCGACGTCGTCACCCGCTATGCCCAGCAGCAGAAGGATCTGGCCGACACGCCGCTCGCCGCGAACTTCAGGAACGTGCTGGACACGGTCGAGAGGGTGTTCGCCGAGCAGGAGGAGGTCCTGCGCCGCGACGACCAGCTCAACCTCGAGGTGCAGATCGAGGTGCTCGAGACGCAACTCAAGCGGGAAGGCGTGCACTGAGCAGCATGCACGGCAGAACCGTGGCCGATGAGGCCCGCAGGGAGAGAAGCATGACCCAGGAAAGCGCACCCGCCACCGGCGCTCCGGCCACGGCCACCGCAGCACCGGCGAGCCCGCTCGACGCCCGCATGGCGGCCCTGAACCAGGAGCTCGTGGCCGACCTGCAGATCGAGCTCGACGGCTCCATCGAGCAGCGGATCGATCGGGCACTGCAGGAGCTCGACATCAACGATACGAACTCGATCCTGTTCTTCGGCTCGAAAGCACAGCAGCAGCTCTCGACGATCTCGGATTCCATGCTCGAGAACGTCCGGACCAAGGACATCGGCCCGGCGGGCGATGCCTTGAACCGGATGGTGTCGCGCTTACGCGAGCTCGAGATCAAGGTCGAGCCGGGCGAGAAGCCGGGCCTCCTCGCCCGGCTGTTCGGCGCCAAGAACCAGATCCAGGAATATCTCGACCGCTACGACGAGGTGCGGACCCAGGTCGACAGGATCACGGACGAGCTCGAGCAGCACAAGACCAAGATGCTGACCGACATCGTCCGGCTCGACAAGCTCTACGAGGCCAACCTCGACTATTTCCGCACGCTCGAGGTCTATATCGCCGCCGGCCGCGCCAAGCTGAAGGAGCTCGACGAGAAGACCATCCCGCAGCTCGCGCGGCAGGTGGAAGGCTCGGACGACGTGATCGCGGCGCAGAAGCTCAGGGATCTGCGCGCCGCGCGCGACGATCTCGAGCGGCGGGTGCACGATCTCCTGCTCACCCGTCAGGTGACGATGCAGGCCCTGCCGTCGATCCGCCTCGTGCAGGAGAACGACAAGTCGCTCGTCAACAAGATCAACAGCACGATCGCCAACACCGTCCCGCTCTGGCGCCAGCAGCTCGCCCAGGCCGTGACGATTCATCGGATGGGCCAGGCGGCCGATGCGGTGAAGGCCGCCTCCGACCTCACCAACGAGCTCCTGCAGCGCAACGCCGAGAACCTGCAGCAGGCGAACGCGGTGGTGAGAAAGGAGATCGAGCGCGGCGTGTTCGACATCGAGACGGTGAAGGCCGCGAACGCCAAGCTCGTCGCCACGATCAACGAGTCCCTGCAGATCGCCGACGAGGGCAAGCGCCGGCGCGCCGAGGCCGAGCGCCAGCTCCAGGAATGCGAGGCCGAGCTGCGGAAGACGCTGGCCGCGGCCTCGGCACGCGCCACCGGGACGACGGCACGGGGTTGATCGAGGTGGCAAGGCAGGCAATCGGGGAGGCGGCGGGCCGATGATCTGGAACAAGCTCATGGGGCAGTTCGTCGACGTCATCGAATGGCTCGACGATTCCCCCGACACCATGGTCTGGCGCTTCGAGCGGCAGGGCAACGAGATCAAGTACGGTGCGAAGCTCACCGTGCGCGAGGGCCAGATGGCGGTGTTCGTCAACGAAGGCGAGATCGCCGACGTGTTCGGGCCCGGCATGTACGAGCTCTACACCCGCAACCTGCCGATCCTCTCCACACTCCAGGCCTGGCCCTACGGCTTCGAGAGCCCGTTCAAGGCGGAAGTCTATTTCTGCAGCACGCGGATCTTCACCGACCTCAAATGGGGGACGAAGAACCCGGTGATCGTGCGCGACCCGGAGTTCGGGCCCGTGCGCCTACGCGCCTTCGGCACCTACGCCATCCGGATCAAGGATCCGGGCGTCTTCATCCGCGAGGTCGTCGGCACGGACGGGCACTTCACCGTCGACGAGATCAGCGACCAGCTCCGCAACACGATCGTCGCCCGGTTCGCCACCGTGGTCGCGAGCTCCGGCATCCCGCTCCTCGATCTCGCCGCCAATTACGACCAGCTCGGCCAGTTCGTGCTCGGGCGGATCGCCCCCGAGTTCACGAACTACGGCCTCGAGCTCACCACGTTCCTGGTCGAGAACGTCTCGCTCCCGCCCGAGGTCGAGCAGGCGCTCGACCGCCGCACCTCGATGGGGATCGTGGGCGATCTCTCGAAATATGCCCAGTTTCAGGCCGCCGAGGCGTTGCGCACCGCAGCCGCCAATCCGGGTGCCGCGGGCCAGGCGATCGGCATGATGGTGGGCATGGGCCTGGGCCAGCAGGCGAGCACCGGCCCCTGGGGCCAGCGCCCGGCCGAGCAGCCGGCGGCGGCACCGCCGCCGCCACCGCCGCCTCCGCCCGCTCCCGTCTGGCACGTCGCCGTGAACGGCGAGGCCAAGGGCCCGTTCACGCAGGCCCAGTTCGAGGAGCAGGTGCGAACCGGTGCCCTGACCCGGACGAGCCTGGTCTGGACGCAAGGCATGGCCGGCTGGCAGCCCGCCGGCGAGGTCCCTGCCCTCGCTCCACTCTTCGCCGCCGTCCCGCCGCCGGTCCCCGGTGCCGCCTGAGAGTTCGGCCCGCAGCGGGCCCTGGGGCAGCAGGACGCAAGGCAGTACCCTGCCCCGCGCACAGGCGGCCGCAGCGCCGACGACGCAGAGCTTCACCTGCAGCCAGTGCGGGGCGGTGCTCACCTACACCCCCGGCACCACCACGCTGGCCTGCAGCTATTGCGGCCACGTCAACACGATCGTCGAGCCGCCGGTGGCGATCGTCGAGCACGCGCTCGAGCCCGAGCTCCTGCACGGAGCGGACGTAGCACCCGCACCCGTCACGGCGACGACGAAATGCGCGAGCTGCGGGGCCGACTTCTCCCTGCCGCCCGACCGCCACGCGGGTGCCTGCCCGTCCTGCGGCACGCCGGTGGTGCTCGACCCTGGGGCCTACCGGCCGATCGCACCGCACGCCGTTCTGCCCTTCCTCGTGGGGGCGCAGGAAGCCCGGCGGCTCCTCGGCGAATGGCTGAAGGGACTCTGGTTCGCACCCTCGGGCCTCGCCCGCGAGGTAAGGGGGCCGAGCAGGCTCGAAGGGGTCTATCTCCCCTACTGGACCTTCGACAGCCGGACCAGCACCCGCTATGCCGGCCGGCGCGGCGACGTCTACTACGAGACCCATTACGTCGAGGAGATCGTGGACGGGCGGCGCGTGCGCCGGGCCGTCCAGGTGCCGAAGATCCACTGGACGCCGGTGATGGGTGCGGTCGCCCGCGACTTCGACGACGTACTGGTGCTGGCCGGCGAGAGCCTGCCGCGCGCGCTGGTCGAGCCCCTGGAGCCCTGGGACCTCGACGGCCTCAAACCCTACACGCCGGACTATCTGAGCGGCTTTTCCGCCGAGCTCTACCGCCTGCCGCTGGCCCAGGGTTTCGAGCAGGCCAAGCTCCTGATGCAGGCCGTGATTCAGGACGACATCCGCCGCGACATCGGCGGCGACCAGCAGATCATCGAGCGGATGGAGGTCGACTACGACGCGCCGACCTTCAAGCAGGTGCTGCTGCCGGTCTGGCACGCGGCGTTCCGCTTCCTCAACCGGGACTATCACTTCGTCGTCAACGGACGCACCGGCGAGGTCCACGGCGAGCGGCCCTGGTCGTGGTGGAAGATCGCGGGTGCGGCGCTGCTCGGGTTCGTCGTCCTCCTGCTGCTGGCCCTCCTGTTCTCGCAGTCGCCGGCCTTGCAGCAGGCTTTGCGCGAGCTGGCGCGGTAGCGTCCGGCGAACCAGCTCGCGAAGCTGGTCGAGGCCGACAGAACGACCGTCGAGAGAGCGTGGAATGACCATCCCGGCTAGTGCGGCGCGGTTCGACGATCGTCTCACGCGGGTCGAGCTGGTCGATGGCCGGATCCTCGGCGTTCCGCCGGCGTGGTTCCCCCGGCTGCTGCACGCGGCGCCGGAGCAGCGACCGCGCTACGAGATCGGTGGTGGCGGCCGGGATCTGCGTTGGGACGAGCTGGACGAGGATATCTCCGTCGCTGGGCTGCTGGCAGGGCGGGGAGACCGCGCCACCAGGCTGCCCGATGCAGCGTGAGATGGCCTCCTGGCCGACAGCGGAAGGCTCAGCACCACGAGTTCCGTGTGCATCCGGAACACCGCGAGGGAACGCCCCTCCGGCCGTGCTCCCTCGCCGGGCTGGTCGGGGCAGCATCCCTTCCGGCATTCTTGCCTCTGCTTGGGGTCGACCGCCTTGCAGGATAATATTCTTGCCCCGTCTGCGGCGACCTACTGATGGGAAACTCTGGCGCCGTGTCATCGAAACTGCACGAACGAATTCAGAAAACTGAGCTGGAACAAGCGTTAACACTTTAAGTGGTAGCTGTACGGCACAGCCTCGCGCCGCCGGCACGCCCTCGCCACCTTCGGCGTCGCGCTTCGAGGGTTGCGCCGGCCGCTCATTCCCGCCTTGACCGGATCGCGCGCTGCGCTACGCTTTTACGCGGCCAGACGTCGTTCGTGGGAGAGACCGCCGCTCCGCAGGTCGCGGAGGCAGGCGGCGCCGAAGGAGCAACCGCCCCGGAATCTCTCAGGCGAAAGGACCGCGAACGTTCATGGCCCTCTGGAGAGTGGGCGCCCGGCGACGACGCGCCCCACCGTAGGGGACGACGGCAGGCCTCCCTGGCTTGGCGCCGGAAGCTCTCAGGTTCCGTACAGAGGGGGCAGAACGGGTTCGCCGCGGTGGCGGGCCGTCTGCCTGCGTGAGGTCCGGGGCCATGGGCGAGCTCAAGCGCACCCCACTCTTCGATCTCCACCGCGAGCTCGGTGCGCGCATCGTGCCTTTCGCCGGCTGGGAGATGCCGGTGCAGTACAAGGCCGGCATCATCGCCGAGCATCTGCACTGCCGGGCAGCCGCGGCTCTGTTCGACGTCTCGCACATGGGCCAGGTGCGGCTCGACGGCCCGAACGCCGCCGCGGCGCTGGAGCGGCTGGTACCCGCCGACATCGTCAACCTGGCGCCGGGGCGCGCGCGCTACACCCAGCTCACCAGCGAGACCGGCGGCATCCTCGACGATCTGATCGTGAGCAACGCCGGCGATCACCTGTTCCTGGTCGTGAACGCCGGCTGCCGCGATGCCGACATCGCACACCTGCGCGCGTCGCTCGAGCCCGAGGTGCGGGTAACGGAACTCGCCGACCGGGCGCTCCTGGCCCTGCAGGGGCCGGCCGCCGCGACCGTGCTCGCCCGCCATGCGGCGGCCTGCGCCGAGCTTCCCTTCATGGGCACGGCCGAGATGGCGGTCGACGGGCTCTCCTGCCGTGTGTCGCGCCTGGGCTACACGGGCGAGGACGGCTACGAGATCTCGGTCGCGGCCGAAGACGCCGAGCGCCTCGCCCGCATGCTGCTCGCCCACGAGGAGGTCCAGCCCGCGGGGCTGGGCGCCCGCGACTCCTTGCGGCTCGAGGCCGGCCTGCCGCTCTATGGTCACGAGATCGACACCACGACCACCCCGGTCGAGGCCGGGCTCGCCTGGTCGATCCAGAAACGCCGCCGCGAGGCCGGCGGGTTCGCGGGCGCCGAGACGATCCTGCGCCAGCTCGCGGAAGGGCCTGCCAGGAAGCTGGTCGGCATCCGGCCGGAAGGCCGGGCGCCCGCGCGCGAGGGCACGGAGATCCAGGACCCGGACGGCCGGACCATCGGCCGGATCACGAGCGGCGGCTTCGGCCCCTCGGTCGGAGCACCCGTCGCCATGGGCTATGTCGACGCCGCACACGCCGCCCCCGGCACCGCCCTCAATCTTCTCGTCCGCGGCAAGCCGCTACCGGCACGGGTGGCGGCGCTGCCTTTCGTCCCGCGTCGCTACCACCGCTGAGCGAGAGTTCCCCGATGACGACCTACTACACCAAGGATCACGAGTGGGTGCGGATCGACGGCGACACCGCCGTGATCGGCATCAGCGAGCATGCGCAAGAGCAGCTCGGCGACGTCGTGTTCGTCGAGCTGCCGCCGGTCGGCAAGGAGGTCAGCCAGGGCGACCAGGCCGCCGTGGTCGAGAGCGTCAAGGCCGCGAGCGAGGTCTACGCGCCCGTGAGCGGCGAGGTCATCGAGGGCAACAGCGCGATCGAAGAGAACCCGGCGCTCGTCAACGAGGAGGCCGAGGGCAAGGGCTGGTTCTTCAAGCTGCGCCTGCGCGATCCGAGCGAACTCGCGGGCCTGATGGATCGGGCCGCCTACGAGGCCTATCTCGAGACCCTGGGCTGATCCCCTTCGCCCGAGCCGATTTTTTCCTTCTTGCGTGCCACGAGCGTGAGCGCCCCGATGCCCTTGCAGACCATGCCCCGAGTCGAGCGTGACAACCGCGAGTCCTTCGTCTCGCGCCACATCGGGCCGAGAGAGGACGAGATCGGGGCGATGCTCGCCGCGATCGGCGTCGGCTCGCTCGACGAGCTGATCGAGCGGACCGTGCCCGCCGCGATCCGCAGCACCCGCCCGCTCGACCTGCCACCGGCCAGGACCGAAGCCGAAGCGCTCGCCGCCTTGCGCGCGATCGCGAGCCGGAACCGGGTCTGCACCTCCCTCATCGGCATGGGCTACTACGGCACGCACACGCCGGCCGTGATCTTGAGGAACGTGCTCGAGAATCCGGGCTGGTACACGGCCTACACGCCCTATCAGGCCGAAGTCAGCCAGGGCCGGCTCGAAGCGCTCCTCAACTACCAGCAGATGGTGGCCGACCTCACCGGCATGGAGCTCGCGAACGCGTCCCTCCTCGACGAGGCGACGGCGGCGGCCGAGGCCATGACGATGGCGCACCGGATCACCAAGAGCAAGGCCTCGGCCTTCTTCGTCGACGAGCGCTGCCATCCCCAGACCATCGCCGTCGTCCGCACGCGGGCGCATTATCTCGGCATCCCGATCCAGGTCGGCGATCCGCTGGCCGACCTCGACGGCAAGACGGTGTTCGGAGCGCTGTTCCAGTACCCGGCGAGCGACGGCGCCATCCGCGACCTGCGGCCGGCGATCGAGGCGGTGCGGCAGGCGAACGGCATCGTCGCGGTCGCGGCCGACCTTCTGGCGCTGACGCTCCTCACCCCGCCCGGCGAGCTGGGTGCGGACATCGTCCTGGGCTCGGCGCAGCGCTTCGGCGTGCCCATGGGCTATGGCGGCCCGCACGCCGCCTTCTTCGCCACCCGCGACGCCTACAAGCGCTCGATGCCGGGGCGGATCATCGGCGTCTCGGTCGATTCCCGCGGCAAGCCGGCGCTGCGCATGGCGCTGCAGACCAGGGAGCAGCACATCCGCCGCGAGAAGGCGACCTCGAACATCTGCACGGCTCAGGTGCTGCTCGCGGTGATCGCCGGCTTTTATGCCGTCTATCACGGCCCCGAAGGCCTCACCCGGATCGCGCGGCGGGTGCACGGCCTGACCTGCCTGCTCGCGAGCGGCCTGAAGGCGCTCGGGGTCGAGGTCGAGACCGAGGCATTCTTCGACACGCTCACCGTGCGGGTTCCCGAGCGGGCGCACGAGCTTCTGATCGTCGCGCGCGATGCCGGGATCAACCTGCGCCACGTCGATGCCGACCGGCTCGGAATCTCGCTGGACGAGACCACCGACCACGAGGTGGTCCGGCGCGTTCTCGCCGTGTTCGACGTCGAGCACGCGAAACGGCTCGACCTCGCCTCGCTCGACGACACCACGACCATTCCGGAAGTATTCCGCCGCGGCTCGCCCTTCCTGACCCATCCGGTCTTCCACCGCTACCGCAGCGAGACCGAGATGCTGCGCTACCTGCGCAAGCTCCAGGGCAAGGACATCGCCCTCGACCGGGCGATGATCCCCTTGGGCTCCTGCACGATGAAGCTCAACGCCACGGCCGAAATGATCCCGATCACCTGGCCCGAGTTCGCGCATCTTCATCCCTTCGCCCCGCCGGAGCAGGCGGCGGGCTACCAGGCCCTGTTCCACGATCTCGAAGCCTGGCTCAAGGAGATCACGGGCTTCGATGCAGTCTCGCTCCAACCCAACGCCGGCAGCCAGGGCGAGTATGCGGGCCTGCTCGCGATCCGCGCCTGGCACGACAGCCGCGGCGACCGGGCGCGCGACGTCTGCCTGATCCCGTCCTCGGCACACGGCACCAACCCGGCGAGCGCCGTCATGGCCGGGATGCGCGTGGTCGTGGTGGGATGCGACGCGAACGGCAACATCGACCTCGCCGATCTCGAGGCCAAGGCCGAGCAGCATAAAGAACGGCTCGCGGCACTGATGGTGACCTATCCCAGCACGCACGGCGTGTTCGAGGAAGGGATCAAGGACATCTGTGCCATCGTCCATGGCCGCGGCGGGCAGGTCTACATGGACGGCGCCAACCTCAACGCGCTCGTGGGCCTCGCCCGGCCGGCCGAGATCGGCGCCGACGTGTGCCATATGAACCTGCACAAGACTTTCTGCATCCCGCACGGCGGCGGCGGACCCGGCATGGGGCCGATCGGCGTCAAGGCGCACCTCGCCCCGTTCCTGCCGAATCATCCGGTGGTGACGGGTGTCAACCCCTATGACCGCGAGCACAGCGTCGGCGCGGTCTCGGCCGCACCCTGGGGCTCGGCCGCGATCCTGCCGATCTCCTGGACCTACATCGCGATGATGGGCGGCCCCGGCCTCACCCGCGCCACGCAGGTCGCGATCCTGAACGCCAACTACGTGGCCCGGCGGCTCGCTCCGCACTACCCCGTCGTCTACACCGGCCGGAACGGCATGGTGGCGCACGAGTGCATCATCGACATCCGCGGCATCAAGGAGGCGACCGGCATCACCGCCGAGGACATCGCGAAGCGCCTCGTGGACTACGGCTTCCACGCGCCCACCATGTCCTGGCCCGTGCCCGAGACCATGATGATCGAGCCCACCGAAAGCGAGAGCCTCGCCGAGCTCGACCGGTTCTGCGAGGCGATGATCGCGATCCGCGAGGAGATCCGGGCCATCGAGCAGGGCCGCGCCGACCGTGTGGACAACGTGCTGAAGCACGCGCCCCACACGGCCGAGCTCCTCATGGGCGAGTGGCACCGGCCCTACGCCAAGGAGCAGGCGTTCTTCCCGGTGCCGGCCATACGCGAGGACAAGTACTGGCCGCCGGTGGGGCGGGTCGACAACGCCTACGGCGACCGGCACCTTGTCTGCTCCTGCCCGCCGATCGAGACCTACCAGCAGGCGGCGGAGTAGCGGGAGAGGTCAGGCGGCGCTGGAGCCGAGCGGCGGACGCTCGATCCCGCCCGCCGAAGGGCCGCTCCCGGCCGAAAGGCGGCCGAGCAGGCGATCCACCCGCAGCCGCCAGCCGAGAAGCTGCCGCTCCAGAGCCTCGGCGATGCCTTGCCGGTTGCGCAGCATGGCAACGAGCTTGAGCGGCGGATGCTGCAGGTAGCGCCGGACGGCCCGCTCGGCCGGCAGCATCGGGGGTGCGGCCGTGCAGCGCGGATAGCCGCAGGCCTCGAGCAGCGGACCGGCGATTCCTTCGAGCGTCTCGAGGTCGCGCCGGTTCAGCGCGTCCCGCCATTTCTCCCGGTTCGCGACCTGAAGCGGCCGGTGGATGTTGCGGTCGTTGACGGGATCGGTGCCGACGGGCCGGGCGTTCTTGTGGAACTGCAGCACGACCGGATCGAACGGCTCGCCGAGCACTTCGAGCACGCGTCCGATCGTGGCCTCGGGCCGGGCGAGGAGATCCTCGTAGCGGATCTCGACGTAAGGCCGCGAGCCCGCCTGCTCGCCGAGCGTGCGGATCTCGCTCACGAACCGTACCCAGCGCTCGGCAGCGCCTGCCACCGTTTTGGGTCCGAACGGGGCCTGGATCTGGGACAGGACGACATCGCGCCCGTCGCGCAGGATGTGGATGATCGGACTCTCGGGAAACGCTCCGGCGATGAGCGGCCAGAAATAGAGATTGCTCGGGGTCTTGTCGCCCCAGCGCTCCTTCCCCTGTCCCGCCGCCCAGGCGGCGAGGAGGGCCTCGATCGCGCCCGGAAGATCGTGGCGGGCGACCCGCGCCAGCACCGCCTCGACCGGAGGCGGGTCCGGCAGGCGGCGCACCCAGCGCCAGCCCAGCATGTCCTCGACCAGACGCCGCAGCCGCTTCGGCTGCCGCAGATCGCCGTAGAGCGGCAGGAGCGGCAGAAAGGTCTCGAACAGCTTGATCTCGTCCGGCATCGCGAGCGCGGGATGCGAGCCCAGCATCCGCCCCAGGAGCGAGGTGCCGGAGCGCGGTGCCCCGAGGATGAAGAACGGTGGCCTGCGCGGCCGATCGGCGTCGGCGCTCGCTGACGACATCGAAGCGTTCCCTGCAGCTTTCCTTCCGCCCGGTCGCAATGGCGGCGGCGCAGCCATAGCACGTACCGAGATACCGGCACCACGACACCGATGACGCGGCGCAAGCCTTTTGCCGCGTACGCCCTCGAGTCCGCACCGGAAGCAGAAAGTCACGCAAGCCCCTGCCCTGCCTTGACTTTGCCGGGCGTGCGATGTTGTTCGGGGGCGGAACCTCTGGCACCGGGCACACCGCCGCGAGATGGACATCTACCTTCCCGTCGCCGAGATGTCGGTGAACCTGTTCTGGGTTCTGGGGCTCGGCGGGGTGATCGGCTTCCTCTCGGGTCTGTTCGGCGTCGGCGGCGGCTTCCTGCTCACCCCGATGCTGATCCTGATGGGTATCCCGCCCGCCGTCGCCGTGGGCTCGCAGGCCGCGCAGATCCTGGCATCCTCGGTCTCGGGCGTGCTCGCCAACCTGCGGCGCAGGGCGGTCGACTTCCGCATGGGCTGGGTGCTCGTGGCGGGCGGCACCATCGGCTCGGCCGCAGGCGTCGGCCTGTTCAACCTCCTGATGCGGCTCGGCCAGATCGATGCGTTCGTGAGCATCGCCTACGTGCTGTTTCTCGGCATCGTCGGCACCTTGATGTTCGCCGAGAGCCTGAGCGTCATCCTCCACAGCCGGCGCCCGACGCCGCGCCGCCGCCGCCTGCACCAGCACAACTGGATGCACGGCCTGCCCTTCAAGATGCGCTTTCCCGAATCCCGCCTCTACATCAGCGCGCTGATGCCGCTCCTCGTCGGCGCCTTCGGCGGTCTGCTGGCTGCGATCCTGGGCATCGGCGGCGGCTTCGTGATGGTCCCGGCCATGATCTATCTCATCGGAATGCCCACCGCCGTCGTGATCGGCACATCGCTCTTCCAGATCTGCTTCGTCGCCGCGATCACGGGCTTTCTCCACGCCTACAACAATCACAGCGTGGACATTCTCCTGGCCTTGCTTCTCATCGCCGGCGGCGTGGTCGGGGTCCAGTTCGGGTCGCGGTTCGGCGGCCGGCTCAAGGCCGAGCACACCCGGATCCTCCTGGCTCTCCTGGTGCTCCTCGTGTGCGCCAAGCTGGCCTATGACTTGATCGTGCCACCGCGCGACCTCTACTCGATCACGGTCACCTGAGCCGGGCGGGGCAATCCCGGCTGCCTGCCGGGGCGATTGGCCCTTGACCCGCTCGCGCGGCGGGAACACGCTCGCTTCGACCTCCGGCGAACCCGGCCAGCGAGCGGCGAGCCATGACCGCCAGCACCTTCCCCGAACCGGAAGTGCCCACCTTCTCGATCGTGGTGCCGGCCTACAACGAGGATTCGGTTCTGGAGGCGTTCCACGCTCGCCTCGCCGCCACGCTCGACCGCCTCGGCGAGACGGCCGAGGTCATCTACATCAACGACGGCAGCCACGACCGCACGCGCCCGGTCCTGGACCGGCTGCAGACGAGGGATCCCAGGGTCGCGGTGATCGACCTCTCGCGGAACTTCGGCAAGGAGGTGGCGCTCACCGCCGGCCTGCACCATGCGCGTGGCCAGGCCGTCATCGTCATCGACGCCGATCTCCAGGACCCGCCCGAGCTGATCCCGGAACTCGTGGCGCCCTGGCGGGAGCGCGGTGTGGACGTGGTCTACGCCCAGCGGATCGCTCGCGCCGGCGAGAGCTGGCTCAAGCGGGCGACCGCGCATCTGTTCTACCGCCTGATGCAGCATGTCGGCCGGGTCCACCTGCCGCCCGACACCGGCGACTACCGCCTGCTCAGCCGCCGTGCGGTCGAGGCACTGAACCAGTACCCCGAGCAGCACCGCTTCATGAAGGGCCTGTTCACCTGGATCGGCTTCGAGCAGGTGGCGGTTCGCTACGAGCGCGACCCGCGCTTCGCCGGCAGGACCAAATGGAGCTACGCGAAGCTCGTCAACCTCGCGATCGAGGGCATCACCTCGTTCACCTCGGCGCCGTTGCGCTTCGCGAGCATCCTGGGTCTGGCCATCGCCGGCCTCGCCTTCGTGGATGCGCTCTGGATCATCTACAAGACGCTGCGCTACGGCGATCCCGTCGCGGGCTATCCGTCCCTGATGACCACCATCCTGTTCCTGGGCGGCGTGCAGCTCACAGCGATCGGAATCCTGGGCGAGTATCTCGGGCGGGTGTTCGACGAGACGAAGCACCGCCCGCTTTATCACGTCAAGGATTACCGCCCGGCCCGCCTCGGCCGGGTGAGGGAGCCGATGGTTCGGGACGACGGGCCGGCCGCCGGCGAGTGACCCCGACGCTCCCGGCTCAGGCGCGGACCCGAGGGCTCGGCAGCGCCAGGGCCAGCACGGCGCGGAACGGTGCCAGCCCCAGAACCGCAAGGGTGAGCTTCACGCCGAGATCGCCCATGGCCAGCGTGACCCAGGGCACGACCGTGCCGGCGAAGGCCAGGGAGAAGAAAATCGCCGTGTCGAGCACCGAGCCCACGCTCGAGCTCACGAGAGGTGCGCGCCACCAGCTCCCCCGGCGCAGGCGCTGGAACACCTGGATGTCGAGAAGCTGCCCCACCAGGAATGCGGTGCCCGAGGCGAGCGCGATGCGCGGGGTGGCGAGCCAAGCCGAGATCAGCACGGCGATGGCGAAGCCGATCCAGACCACGAGCCGTGCCCGTGTCGCCCCCTGCAGCCGGGTGGTGAGATCGGTGACCAGAAAGGTGAACGGGTAGGTGATCGCACCCCAGGTCAGGACGTCGTTGATCGGGAACTGGACGAGCCAGTTCGAGGCCACGACGATGGCGATCATCGCGGCGATCGGCGGCCAGGGCGAGGCGAAGGCTGCGAACAAGGCTGTAGGTCTCCGGAACAGGGGACGAGGAGCTTATGGCGTGGCTGGCACGATGCGTAAACCGCGGATTTCGACCACGGGCCCGGGCAAGCCTTGCTCTATCGGGACATCATGATGACACGACTGCTATCATCGGAGAATATGTCATGGGCCAGGTGATCATCCGCAACCTCGACGATGCGGTTGGCCGAAAGCGCGGCGGCCACGCTCGTGACTGCTGACCAGCGGCTGCTCGCTCGTCTTGCCGGTACGGCCCTGGCACCACTCGCCTCTGCCCTCGGAGCGCCACCGTGCGCCTGAGCCGCTCAGCCCTCGAGTATCTGGTCGAGGTCGATGATCACGGGCTCGTGGCCGGTGCTGCGGATGAAGCGCAGGAGATCCTGGCTCTTCAGCGTCGTCGTGGCGTCGTTCTCGAGCGGGTGGCAGTTGACGCGTTCGTGCGCCACGAGCTTGGCATCGAGCACGTGGGTCACGCGGTTGTCCTTGTCGTTGACGATCGCGAGCGGCGTCACCGAACCCGGCATGACGCCCAGGACCTCGCGCAGGAGCTCGGCCTTGCCGAACGAGAAGCGCGCAGCGCCCAGGAGCTTCGAGAGCCGATTGAGATCGACCCGCTGCTCGTCGAGGCAGGTGACCAGCCACAGCCGGTCCTTCTTGTCCTTGAGGAACAGGTTCTTGCAGTGCCCGCCCGGCAGATGGCGCGTGTGGACCTGCGCCTCCTCGACGGTGTAGACGGGAGGATGATGGGTGGTCTCCGCCTCGATGCCCATGGCGGCGAGACGGGCCAGGATCTCGGCCTTGGTCGTCAGCATGAGCGGGCTATAGCCATGCGGCCGCGAGCGGGCAAGCAGGCGCACCATCGCCTGTCACGGGCTCGTTATGCGTCGCGGGTTGAGGCCCATGCCCCTTGCGTCCACCATGCCGACGAGCGGGCATTGCAGCCGGGCCGCCTGCGGACGAGCGCGCATGAGCCAGATCCTTACCCCCGACCTCTGCGTCATCGGTGCCGGCTCCGGCGGGCTCAGCGTCGCCGCGGGCGCGGTGCAGATGGGCGCTTCGGTCGTGCTCGTCGAGCGGCACCGCATGGGCGGAGACTGCCTGAACTACGGCTGCGTGCCATCGAAGAGCCTGCTCGCGGCGGCGGCCGCGGCCGAGGCCATGCGGCAGAGCGGCTCCTTCGGCGTCCGCCCGGTCGAGCCCGGGATCGACTTCGCGGCCGTGCGCCGGCACGTGCGGGACGTGATCGCCGGCATAGCACCGCACGACAGCATCGAGCGCTTCACAGGACTGGGCGTCACCGTGCTGTTGGATCATGCCCGCTTCACCGGCCCCGACCAGGTCATCGCCGGCGGGCGACGCATCCGGGCACGCCGCTTCGTCGTGGCCACCGGCAGCCGGCCCGCGATCCCGCCGATACCAGGCCTCGCCGAGATACCCCATCTTACCAACGAGAACGTGTTCGACCTCGCGGCGCCGCCCCGGCATCTGCTCGTGCTCGGCGGCGGGCCGATCGGCTGCGAGCTGGCGCAGGCCTTCCGGCGGCTCGGCAGCGAGGTCACCGTGATCGATCTCGGCCCCATCCTGCCGAAGGACGATCCCGAGCTGACGGCCGTGGTCCGTGAACGCCTGCTGGCGGAAGGAGTCCGCCTGCACGAGCGCGTCCGGGTCGTGGGCGCCGAGCCGGGACCTGCGCTCGTCGTCGAGAGCGCTGCCGGCCGACGGCGACTCGACGGCTCGCACCTTTTGGTCGCGGTGGGGCGAACGCCCGTGATCGAGGATCTCGGCCTCGAGGCTGCGGGCATCGCCTTCGATCGCAAAGGCATCAAGGTAGACAGCCGCCTGCGGACCACCAACGCCCGCGTGTTCGCGATCGGCGACGTGGCGGGTGGGCCGCAGTTCACCCACCTCGCGAACCACCACGCCTCGGTCGTGGTGAAGAACGCCCTGTTCCGCCTGCCGGCCAGGGCGACCTCGGCCGCCATTCCTCGGGTGACCTATACCGATCCCGAGCTCGCCGTCGTGGGCACGAGCGAGGCGGAGGCGAAGGAGCAGGGACTCGCCCACGAGGTCTTGCGCGCGCCTTTCGCCGACAACGACCGCGCGCGTGCCGAACGCCGGACCGAAGGCCTCGTCAAGCTCGTGGTCGGCAAGCGCGGCCGGGTGCTCGGAGCCGGCATCGTCGGCGCTCATGCCGGCGAGCTGATCCTGCCCTGGGTGCTCGCGCTCGACCGCCGTCTGCCGCTCAGCGCCGTGGCCGGCGTCGTGACGCCCTATCCCACCCTGTCCGAGGCGAGCAAGCGTGCCGCGGCGAGCTGGTACGCGCCGCGGCTGTTCGGTGGCGGCACGCGCCGGCTCGTCCGCCTGCTCGCGAGGCTGGGATGAGGCCCTGCTCCAAGGCCGACCGGACCGGGCGGGCATCCCGGCGGCGCTGGCTGCCGCTCCTTCTCCTGCTGCTGGCGGCGGTCGCAGCCTACGGCTCGGGCCTCCACCGCCATCTCGGCCTCGCCACGCTCCGGGCGGAGCAGGACGTGCTGCAGGCGTTCGTGGCCGACCATCCGGTCCTGGCGCCCCTGACCTACGTGCTGGCCTATGCCGCGGCCGTGGCGGTCTCGCTGCCGGGAGCGGTGTTCCTGACGCTCGCCGGCGGCTTCCTGTTCGGCACCTGGCTCGGCGGGCTGCTCACGGTCGCAGGCGCCACCGCAGGTGCCGTCGCCGTGTTCCTGATCGCCCGGACGGCGCTGGGCTCCGCCCTGCAGGACCGGGCCGGTCCTTGGCTGCAGCGCATGGAGGCGGGCTTCCGGGCCGATGCGCTCAGCTATCTCCTCGTGCTGCGGCTGGTGCCTTTGTTCCCGTTCTGGCTCGTCAACCTGGTGCCGGCGCTGCTCGGCGTGCCGCTTCGCACCTACACGCTCGCGACCTTCCTCGGCATCGTGCCGGGAAGCCTCGTCTACGCCAGCGTCGGCGCGGGGCTCGGGACGGTGCTCGATCGCGGCGAGGAGCCCGATCTCGGCCTGATCCTGGAGCCGCACGTCCTCCTGCCGCTCCTGGGCCTGGCTGGGCTGGCGCTCCTGCCCGCCCTCCATCGCCACTGGATGGCGAGGCGGGCTGCTGCGGCTCAGGACGGCTGAGCCGTCTTCGCGTCGGTCGCCTGGCCCATGCGCAGGAACTTCTCGCGCCGCGCCTTCTTGAGCTCCGCGCCCGAGAGCCGGATCAGCGGCCGGAGATGCTGCTCGATCGCATCGCCCACGGCGGCGATGGTCGTGGCCCGGCCGCGATGCGCTCCGCCCAGAGGTTCGGGGATCACCTGATCGACCAGCTTGTGCTGGAGCAGATCCTGCGCCGTGAGGCGGAGCGCTTCGGCTGCGGTCGGCGCCTGATCGGCGCTGCGCCACAGGATCGCGGCGCAACCCTCGGGCGAGATCACGGAATAGATGGAGTGCTCGAGCATCAGGATACGGTCGGCGGCGGCGAGCGCGATGGCGCCACCCGAGCCGCCCTCGCCCACGACCGTGGCGATCAGCGGCACCTCGAGGTCGAGGCAGGTCTCGATCGCGCGCGCGATCGCCTCGGCCTGGCCGCGCTCCTCGGCATCCACGCCGGGGTGCGCTCCCGGCGTGTCGACGAAGGTGAGCACCGGCAGGCGGAAGCGCTCGGCCATGCGCATCAGGCGCACGGCCTTGCGGTAACCCTCGGGCCGCGCCATGCCGAAATTGTGCCGCACGCGATCCTCGGTGTCGGCGCCCTTCTCGTGGCCCATCACGACGACGGAAAGCCCGCGGAACCGGCCGAGCCCGCCCACGATCGCCCGATCCTCGGCATAGAGCCGGTCGCCGGCCAAGGGTGTGAACTCCTCGATCAGCCCCTCGACGTAGTCGACGAAGTGCGGCCGGTCGGCGTGGCGCGCCACCTGGGTCTTCTGCCAGGCCGTGAGCTTGGCGTAGGTCTGCGAAAGAAGCTTCGCTGCCCGCCCTTCGAGCTTCGCGATCTCCTCGTTGAGGTCGAGCTCGCTGCCGTCAGCGAGCGAGCGCAGCTCCTTGACCTTGCCCTCTAGCTCGAGGATCGGCTTTTCGAAGTCGAGAAGCGTGCTCATTCGGCCTTCACTGCTGAATCCGCGAATTCCGGCGGGATGTGGCCCCCGTCTCGGGACTTGTCAATTCCGTACGAGGCCGCAGCTCGGGCTCCCTACCCGAGGGAGCGGGTCATCGTCGCGGACGAGAGCGCCTGCAAGGTGGCGGCGAGCAGCTCCGGCAGATCGGGAGCCTGCGGCAGATCCGCCTCGGGATCCTTGGCCACGCACTCGATCGCGGCCGCGCGGGCGCTCAAGGCGCTGGCGCCGATGGCGGCGGCCAGGCCCTTGAGCGCATGAGCCGCCGTGCGCAAGGCGGGGCGGTCGGCCTTCTCCAGGGCCTGGCGGCAGGTTTCCGTCACCTGTGTCAGATCCTGGCATGCGGCCGCGATCAGCGTGTCCACGATCTCGTCACCGACCTCCGCCCGCAGGCGGTCGACATGCTCCCGATCGAGCACGGGGCGCGCGCTCTCGGGCTCGGCCGATGCCGCCGCCATGCCGATCGACGCACCGGTCAGGGCTTCGGCCAGAGCGGCCCGGAGCCCACCGAACACGATCGGCTTGAGCAGGCAGCCGTTCATCCCGGCGGCACGGAACCGCTCGGCGTCTCCGGCTCCGGCGCTGGCGGTGAGGGCAATGATCGGGACGGTCGTTCCCTCGGCCCGTAGCCGCCTGGTCGCCTCGATGCCGTCCATGACCGGCATCGAGATGTCCATCAGGATCACGTCGAAGCGCTGCCGGGCAGCGGCGTCGATCGCCTCTGCTCCGTTGCCGGCGAGCTGCGTGCGGCAGCCCAGCCTGTCCAGGAACGCGCGGGCGACGAGCTGGTTCGTGGCGTTGTCCTCGACCAGCAGGACGGAAGGGGCCCGCCCGTCGACCGTCACGAGCGGACCCGGCTCGACCGGCTCCGCCACCACGTCCGGCGCGGCGGCCTCGGGTAGCGGCAGGTCGAACCAGAACGTGCTGCCCTCGCCCGGCCGGCTCGCGAAGCCGACCTCGCCGCCCATCATCTCGGCCAGACGCTTGGTGATGGCGAGCCCGAGGCCGGTACCGCCGTAGCGACGCGCGGTCGAGGCGTCGAGCTGACGGAAATCCTGGAACAGATCGGCCGTGCGCGCCGCCGGAATGCCCATGCCGGTGTCGCTCACCGAGAAGCGCAGCATGCGACCCGCCCCGGTCCCGGGCCTGCAGACGACGGCCAGGGTCACCCGTCCGGCTTCGGTGAACTTCACCGCGTTGCTGACATAGTTCAGCAGCATCTGGCGGATCCGGCCGGCATCGCCCCTGACGAAGGCCGGGACGTCAGGCGCCTGCTCGACACGGAACTCGAGGCCCTTGGCGCGGGTCGGCACGGCCCACAGGTCGGCAACCCCGGCCACGAGCTCGGCCGGAGAGAAGACGACGGGCTCGAGCTGGAGCTGGCCCGCCTCGATCTTGGAGAAGTCGAGAATGTCGTTGAGGATGGCGAGGAGCGCATCCGCGCTGCTGCGAGCGGTCTCGACGAGACGCCGCTGCCCGGGCTCGAGCGGACCGTCCGCGAGCAGCTCGAGCACGCCCAGGACCCCGTTCATGGGTGTTCGGATCTCGTGGCTCATCATGGCGAGGAAGCGGGACTTGGCCTCGCTCGCCGCCTGCGCCGCCTTGGCCAGGGTCCGCATCTCCGCCGCCTGCTGCTCGAGCAGCACCTTGGTCCGGGTGAGTTCGCACTCACGCTGCTTCAGCTCGGTGATGTCGGCCCGGATACAGACGAAGCTGCCGTCGTCGGTGGCGCGATCGGATACCAGCACCCAGCGACCGTCCTCGAGCCGGTTCTCGGTCGGAGCGGACTCGCCGCGTCTCTGCGCGGCGAGCGGATCGATCTCGGCGAGCAGGCCGCCAGGGCGGATCAGCGCCGCACGTGCCGGGTAGAGCGCCCGGTAGCGGTCGTTGCACAGGATCAGGCGGTCTTCGGCGTCGTAGAGCGCAAAACCTTCGTTGATGCTCTCGACCGCCTGGCGGAGCTGGAAGCGCGAGAGCTCGGCGTCGGTGCGCGCCGCCTCGGCGACGTCGAACAGACGGTGCATCTGCCGGGTCGAGCGCACCGAACCCACCACCACCAGCACCGCCGCCGTAAGGAACAGACCTACAAAGAGGAGGACGTGCCGCGTGACCTGCTGGTGCAGACCGCGCAATTCCTCGCCCCGCTCCATGTCGCGGCGCAGATCCTGAAGAGTCATCTCGCGGAACCGGCCGAGAAACGGCTTGAACCGATCGTGCAGCGCATGCGCCTCGATCAGATCGCCGGGACGCAGCCTGTCGAGGATGGAGTCGGTGGCTTCCAAAAGGGCCTGTAACTCGTCCACGAGCTGCCGGTAGTCCGGCCGATTTGCGATGGCCACGGCGAGGTTGCCGGCCCGGTAGAGGTCGATGCGGCTCCAAAGCACCTCGAAGCGTTCCCGGAGCTCGTCGGCATTGCCCGTCTTCTCGTCGCTGCCGAAGCGCAGTAGCGCGTCGAGGAAGCGGGCGATCTCGACCTCGACCTGGGCGGAATGCCAGACCGAAGCCTCCGGGAGCCGGACGTCCATCCGCTTCTGGAGATCCTCGTAGCGCAGAATCGAGGCGACCAGGAGTCCGGCCATCGCCAAGACGAGAGCGAAGAGGCCAACCGCCCAGGCGGTCGCCGAGCGGCGCAGACGGCCGATCATCGCACCTCGATCGACCTCACCTGCCAGATCCACTTCTGGTCCTGCGACACCGACTGCAGCTCGGGATAGGCGTCGCGCGGCAGGACCACCCAGATCGGCCCGCGGTCACGCAGACGGAGCTGCTTGCCGTCCTGCTCCATGGCGAGCAGGATCGGGTAGCGGCGCATCTCGTCGGCGTCGAGATCGACGGCGTAGTCGTTGGCGGCGACCGCGTGCAGGACCTTGCCGGTGGCGCCGACCGCATCGAGGAGACGTGCGGCCAGCACGCCCCGGAAGGTCGGCACGCCGTCGGTCCAGGACGTGGAGGTCTTGAGCTCGGAGAGGCCCAGAGCCTCCAGCATCGCCCGATCGAACCGGGCGCCATCGGGACCGTTGCGGTTGGTGATGGCTCCTGTGACCGTCAGCAGCACGGGTCCGGACGGTTCGGGCAGTGTTCCGGCCCGAGCCGTCTGGCCGGCGAGCAGGCACGATGCCAGGACCAGCAACCCGGCGAGGCGTGTGATCATGGGCGTTCCCCGCGTGTCTCGTATTCTCGGCGGGCGCCGGGCACTGGCTCTGTCCGCTGGACGAAACGGTTGGCGCCCCCTTTTCACTCGGGAAAGCCAATAAACTATAGACCGTATTCCGGCAACTCGGATCAACTGCGACGTGTTTTCTCCTGAACGCCGGTCAGGGTAGCGATCTGAGGGCCTCCTCCACGGAGGAGTAGGGACGCAGGCGGCCGGCGATCCAGTCCTCGACCTGCTCCCACAGCCGCTCCTGATCGAGCGCTGCCACCACCCCGACCTCGCGGGCCGGCAGCCACGCCGAATCCGAGCCGTTGACGGCAGCCGGATCGCGATGGCGGACGGCGATCGACATGGTCCAGACCAGCCGCTTGCGGCGGAACCAGCGCCGCTGGCACCAGCGCTGCGAGCGCAGCACCATCATGGTGGTGCCGCTCGCGGCGCTGATCACGTAGCCCTGCGGCTCGCCGCCGAGCGGCATGTACTCGACGAGTTCGACGGTGAGCCCGGACTCCCGCCAGCGCTCCGCGACGCTCATGGCATAGCGGAATGCCCGCGGATCGAACTCCTCCGCGATCAACCGGCCTGCTCTGATGCGCATGGCTCCTTACGCGCGAGCGCGGACCTCCGACAACGTCGACAGATCCGCGTATGATGGACTCTTCGGCGCAGGATATAGCAAGCCGCCGCTCGCGGGCGAAGGCAATCATCGAGCGGACGCGCTGCAGGTGCTCGCGGTGTGGCCGATCGGAGGTGCAGCCGCTCTCCGACCGGCCCGATGCCCGCGATCAGCCGCCCGCCTGGGCGATGCGGTCGGCCGTGGCGACGAGCGCTTCGGCCTGGCGGATCGAGGCGATGTCGATCAGCCGCCCGTCGAGGCTCACCGCACCCTTGCCCTCACGCTTGGCCTGCTCCATCGCCTGCAGGATACGGCGGGCGCGCTCGATCTCCTTCGCGGGCGGGGTGAACACCTCGTTGGCGAGAGCGATCTGCGAGGGATGGATCGCCCATTTGCCCTCGCACCCCAGCACGGCCGCACGCCGCGCCTGCGCGCGGTAGCCATCGGCATCGCCGAAGTCGCCGAAGGGGCCATCGACCGGCCGCAGCCCGTTGGCGCGTGCCGCCACCACCATGCGGGCGATGGCGTAGTGCCACATGTCGCCCCAGTGGACCTGGCGCGTGCCGTCCTCGGCCTTGTCGGTGAGCACGACGTAGTCCGGGTTCGGGCCACCGATCACGGTCGTGCGGGCACGGGTCGAGGCGGAATAGTCGGCGACGCCGAAATGGAGCGACTCGTTGCGCTTGCTGGCCTTCGCGATCTCGTGGATGTTGGCCATGCCGAGCGCCGTCTCGATGATCAGCTCGAAGCCGATCCGCTTCTTCCTGCCTTTGGCCTGCTCGATCTGGGTGACCAGCATGTCGACGGCATAGACGTCGGCAGCGGTGCCCACCTTCGGGATCATGATGAGGTCGAGCCGGTCGCCGGCCTGCTCGAGCACGTCCACGACGTCGCGGTACATGTACTGGGTGTCGAGCCCGTTGATGCGAACCGACAGGGTCTTGCTGCCCCAGTCGATGTCGTTGATCGCCTGGATGACGTTCTTTCGGGCCTCGTCCTTCTTGTCGGGGGACACGGCGTCCTCGAGGTCGAGGAAGACCACGTCGACCGCAGACTTGGCCGCCTTCTCGAACAACTGCGGGCTCGAGCCGGGCACGGCGAGCTCGGAGCGGTTGAGGCGGGCCGGCGCCTGCTCGACGATGGTGAAGCTCATGGGGTATCTCCCTTCCTGGCTTTGACGGTCGGCTCGACCGGCGCCGGCGCTTGCGCGGACGCCGGCCTCGCCAGCGGGTGATGACGCGCGACCACGGCGGCGAGCCGCTCGGTCTGGACGTGGGTATAGATCTGCGTCGTCGCGATGTCCGCATGTCCCAGCATCGCCTGCACGGCGCGGAGATCGGCCCCGTGCGCGACGAGGTGGCTCGCGAAGGCATGGCGCAGCACGTGCGGCGAGAGCCGCGCAGGATCGATCCCGGCTTCCGGTGCGAGCGTCTTCAGGAGCTGAGCCACCCGTTGCCGGGTCAGATGGCCGCTCCGGCCGCGCGAAGGGAAAAGCCAGCGCTGGCGGCCGGGTTCCGTGACATAGTACGGACGGACGCCGAGCCAGGCGGCGAGCGCCTCGCGCGCCGCCGAGCCCACGGGCACCATGCGCTCCTTGTTGCCCTTGCCCCGAACGGTGAGCACGGTGCGGTCCGGGGCGAGCGCCGAGAGCGGCAGGCCGACGAGCTCGCTCACGCGCAGGCCCGTGGCGTAGAGCAGCTCGAGGAGCGCCACGAGACGAAGCGCCTCCGGCCCCTCCTTCGCCCGTGCCGCCGCGATCAGCGCCTCGATCTCCTCCTCCTCGAGCAGCTTGGGCAGACGGCGGCTCTGCTTGGGCGTGTCGATGTGGGTGGTGGGATCGTCCCGCCGCCGCCCTTCGAGATAGAGGAAGCGGTAATATTGCCGGATCGCAGCGAGCCGCCGTGCGGTGGTCGAGGAGCGCATGCCGCGCGCGGCGAGATCGGCGAGATAGGCGCGGATGTCGTCGCCCGTGGCCTCGGGCAGCGCCCCGCCGCGCCGGGTGAGGAAGCCGGCGAAGTCGGCGAGGTCGCGGCGGTAGGCGTCGAGCGTGTGGCGGGCCGCCCCGCGTTCGGCGGCCATCATCTCGAGAAAGGCGTCGAGCATCCCGTTCAGAGGCCTGCCGCTCCCCCGGCACCGGCGGCGAGCGCCTTCGCGGTCGAGGAGAGCCCCATGCCGACGAGCGCATCGAGCGCCCGGCGCACGCTCACCGGCGCCGCCGCTTCGGGCCGGCCGTCCAGAAGAAGGAGAACGTAGAGCAGCATGGCGCCGCGCTGGTCCTGGAGCCGCGCCACCTCGAACCCGCGCCAGAGGGCGAGATCGGGCGCCGCGGCTTCGGGCTTTTGCGGATCGCGCACGAGCTCGGCCCAGATCGCATCCGGCAGCTCGAGGCCGAGGCCGTCCACGAGCGCCGTCCACAAGCCGCGCCGCTCGGCCGGGACCGAGGCGAAGGCGGAGCGCCAGTCCGCAGGTGCCCGACCGTTGAGCTCGGGTCGGACCGAGGGACCCACCCGGACGGGTGCTCCCGCCGCCGCCCGTGCCACCGCCGGCACGTCCTTGTTGACGGCGAGCGTCTGCCTCACGGGCGCCGGCAGTCTGGCGACCGCAGCGGCATCGACGTCGAGCGGGACGCGCCGCAGGAGCGGCAGGAAGAGCGGATCGTCCGGAACACGGGCCGGCAGGGTCACGCGATGGTCGCCGGGAGCGGCGCGCAGCAGCTCGGTCAGCAGCGGGTCGAGCTTCTGGCCGCGCGCCTCGAGAAGATCGAGACCGGTCTCGACGGCACCGGCGTCCCGGGCGAGCGCGGCGCATACCAGGCGCGCTTCCGGCCAGGGCGAGGTCGCGGCCTGCTGCGCGCTCGCCGCAGCACAGGCGGCGTCCGTCTGATCGGCGGCGAAGCGGGCGAGAACACGTTTCCCCTCGAGCTCGGGATCCCGGTCGCTCTCGGGCACGAGCCCCAGGAGCTCGAGCGCCGCCTCGGGCTCTCCCATGGCGAGCAGTCGGTCGACGCGCAGGAAGAAGATCTCGCGCGAGCCGCCGCGGTCGAGCCCCGGTGCGAGCAGGACGGCCTTCTGCAGGCCGCGCAAGGTGGGCTCGGCAATGTTGGTGGGCAGCCGCTGCAGGAGGAGCGGCAGGTCGGGCGGCGCGCCCTGCGACCAGATGGCGCCGCCCAGCACGTCCTCGGCCGAGGCGACGCCCAAAGCCGCGAGGGTGGGGGGTGACAGGGATTCGACCCGAATGCGGTCGGGCTGGGCCGGGGACGCCGGCACCGGGCCGAGCGGCGCCGGCGATGCCGGCGGAAGAACGGGTCGCTCCTGTGGTGGCGGCGCGATGTCGGGGAACAGGCGGCGCGGCCCCTGCTGCGCCGAGCCGGGGCCGGCGAGCAGCAGGAGGCCGGCGGCGATCAGGCCGGCCGCCACACCAGCGAGGAGATGGTTCTGGCGATGTGGCACGGGGGCCGTCCTAACGCGGCAGACGCTCGTCGGGGATCACCGTCTCGACCTGCTTGGTCGGCGGCGGAACGTCCCAGGTGACGAGGAATGCGACGCCTCCCAAGAGCACGACGAGCAGCACGATCAGCAACAGGCGGCCCAGGGTCGGGTCCTCCGGGAACGGGTGACGGAGCGAGAAGACCACCGCAGCGGCACGCGAGCGGCAAGCTGATGGTTGCCTAGCTCCGGGCGCGCGGCTTTATATCGGGGCTCTCCTCCAGTTTCAACGCCGAGCCGGATGCCCGCCATCGCCACCCCTGCCCTCGCCGCCGACCCGCCGCAGCCTGGTGGCGGTCCCTTGCCTCGCACGCTCGTCCTCGTCGGGCTGATGGGGGCCGGCAAGACCTCGATCGGGCGCCGGCTCGCCACCGCTATGGACGCCACCTTCGTCGATGCCGACGACGAGATCGTCGCCGCGGCCGGCATGACCATCCCCGACATCTTCGCGCTCTATGGCGAGCCCAGCTTTCGTGCGCTCGAACGCAAGGTGGTGGCCCGGCTGCTCGAGCAGCCGCCCATGGTGCTGGCTCTGGGCGGAGGCGCCTTCATCGACCCGGAGACGAGGGCACGCGTGAAGGAGAAGGCGATCTCGGTCTGGCTTCGGGCCGATCTCGACACACTGGTAGCCCGTACCGCCCGCAAGAAAGGCACACGTCCGCTTTTGGATCGGGGCGACCCGCGTGACATACTGGCGCGGCTCATGGACGAGCGCTATCCGATCTACGCGGAGGCCGACTACACGGTCGACACCACGGACGAGGCGCACGATGCCGTGGTGGAGCGTGTCCGTGCGCTCCTTCCGCCAGCAACGAAGGAGGCTTGATGTCCGCCGCGAACGTGCTCCGCGTCGCACTGGGCGAGCGGAGCTACGACATCGTCATCGGCGAGGGTCTCCTCGACCGGGCCGGCGAGCTGCTGGCGTCCGTGCTGCCGCTCCGGCACGCCGTGATCGTCACCGACGGGAACCTCGCCCGTACCCGTCACCCGGACCGGCTCGCGGCCGGACTCGAGCGGGCCGGCATCTCCAGCCGGCGGATCGTGCTGCCGGCGGGCGAGGGCTCGAAGAGCTGGCCCGTGCTGGAGGGTCTCGTCGACGACCTCCTGGCTCACGGCCTCGAGCGGCGATCCTCGCTCGTGGCGCTGGGCGGCGGCGTCATCGGCGATCTCGTCGGCTTCGCCGCGGCGATCGCCCTACGCGGGATCGACTATGTCCAGATCCCGACCACGCTGCTCTCGCAGGTCGACAGCGCAGTCGGCGGCAAGACCGGCATCAACAGCCGCCACGGCAAGAACCTGATCGGCGCCTTCCACCAGCCCAAGGCCGTCCTGATCGACACCTCGGTCCTGGACGACCTGCCGGTTCGGGAGCTCGAGGCCGGCTATGCCGAGGTCGTGAAGTACGGCTTCATCAAGGACAGAAGCTTCTTCGCTTGGCTCGAGGAACATGGGAAAGCCGTGCTGGCAGGCGATGCGTCCGCGCGCGCCCATGCCATCCGCCGCTCGCTCGAGGTGAAGGCCGCCGTGGTCGCGGCCGACGAGCGCGAGACCTCGGGCGAGCGGGCGCTGCTCAATTTCGGCCACACCTTCGGTCACGCCTACGAGGCGCTCGCCGGCTACGATGGCGGGCTGCTCCACGGCCAGGCCGTGAGTATCGGCATGGTGGACGCGTTCGCGCTCTCCGCCCGGCTCGGCCACTGCCCGCAGGACGACGCGGAGCGAGCGGAAGCGCATCTCGCCCGGTTGGGCCTGCCGACCAGGATCACCCAAGTGAGCAACCGCCCCTTTCCCGTCGACGAGCTGCTCGCGGCGATGGGCCGGGACAAGAAGGTCGAGAACGCCCGGCTCAGGTTCGTCCTCGTCCGCGGGATCGGCGATGCGTTCACGAGCGCCGACGTGCCGGAGACGGCGGTCCGCGCCGTGCTCGCCGAGCATGGCTGAGACGGCTCGACCTCCAGCTGGCGTGGTCGCCCCCTGTCGCCATATGCCACCATGATCCTCTCGCTCGCTGCGGTCGTCCTCCTGCTCGCTGCCAATGCGTTCTTCGTGGCGGCCGAGTTCGCGCTCGTGAAGGTGCGGGCGATCCGGCTCGAGACGCTGGCCGAGACGGGCCGGTCCGGGGCGAGGCTCGCCATCCACATCCTCAAGCACCTCGAGGCCTATCTCGCCGCCTGCCAGCTCGGCATCACCATGGCGTCCTTGGGCCTGGGCTGGGTCGGCGAGCCCGCAGTCTCGGCACTTCTCGAGCCTCTCTTCCGGCTGGTCGGGCTCGACGACACGGTCCTGCATACCGTGTCGTTCATCGTGGGCTTCCTGATCTTCTCCTCGCTCCACATCGTCCTGGGCGAGCAGGTGCCCAAGACCTTCGCGATCCGCCAGCCCGAGCCGATCTCGCTCGGCATAGCACTACCGCTCCATGCCTTCTTCCTTTTGTGCTGGCCGCTCAACTGGGCGCTGAACGCGGCGGCACGCAGCGTGCTGCGTCTCTTGGGCGTCGCCGAGGCCACCCATCTCGACGCCTACTCGGGGGCGGAGCTGCGCCAGCTCATCGGCGCCTCGCGCCAGCTCGGCGCCATGCCGAAGCAGGAGCACGACATGCTGGGCGCCATCCTCGATCTCGAGAAGGTCGAGGTGAGCGAGGTCATGACCCACCGGCGCAACATCGTCTCGATCAACGCCGATGCGCCGGTCGAGGAGATCGTGCGCCAGGTGCTGGAGGGGCCCTACACCCGCTATCCCTTGTGGCGCGGCGATCCCGACACGATCATCGGCGTGCTCCACGCCAAGGACGTGCTGGCGGCCGTGCAGCGCCAGGGCGCCAAGGTGACCGCGGCCGACTTGCGCAAGCTCGCGACCCCGCCCTGGTTCATCCCGGACACGACCTCGCTCGTGCACCAGCTCCTGGCCTTCCGCCAGCGCCGGGCGCACCTCGCCTTCGTCATCGACGAGTATGGTGCCCTCATGGGCCTCGTCACGCTCGAGGACATCCTCGAGGAGATCGTCGGCGACATCGTCGACGAGAAGGACGTCGAGATGAGCGGGGTGAAACAGGAGCCGGACGGCAGCGTGCTCGTGGAAGGCCGGGTCACGATCCGCGATCTCAACCGTCAGTTCGACTGGCACCTGCCGGACGAGGAGGCGACCACGGTGGCGGGCCTCCTCATGCACGAGGCGCGGCGCATCCCGGAGGTCGGCGAGAGCTTCGTCTTTCACGGCTTTCGCTTCGAGGTCGTGCGCCGGCTGCGCCATCAGCTCACGCTCCTGCGGATCAGGCCCGAGGTGACCACACCGGCGGAGGCGGAGTGAGGCGAACGCCGGCGAACGGCGTTCGGGTGCCGGAAAAATGCTCCACGCGCCCGGAACCCTCGTGAGGGTCCGGAAGTTTTACAACCGGAGCAATTCCATTGTTCCCCGCAGTGACTGACGGCCAATCCTGACGGATGGGCCGTCTTTTTTATGTTCTCGCGTTCGAGAAGCAGCCTGGCCCCGATCTTGGCACTTGGCTCGCATGAGCCGCTCGCAGGTCTGCTGCCATGACCAAGAAAAAAGCCGGGCACGACGGCCCGGCCAAGTAGATCAGGGAGGCTAAAACGTCTGGGAAGAGGAGAGCCGCGAAGCCCTCCAGCGGCCCCGGCCGTTGCAGCCGGGGTGCGGGAAGCGAGAGAGCTCGCTCGACCCGCCAGCAGGACGCCCAGAACCGCGTCTTGCTGCAACGCACAAATAGGCGCTTCGGAGGCGGTTGTCACCCCCGTTTTTGCAATCCTGAATGATTAATTCATCAAGGCAGGGGGAGAGCGGACGAGGCAGAGGGCTCAGAGCGCCTTCTTGTCGGCGAGGTTCTGGTTGATGCTCTGCTCGAGCTCGCGGCTCGAGGCCTCGATCAGGTCGTGGATCAGGGTCTTGGCGAAGTTGTCCTTGGCTTCGACGCTGGAACGCGGCGAGAGCGAGCGGGCGATCTGCACCCGCGAGGTGGCATAGCTCTGCTCGATACCGAGCCCGTCGACGATGGCCACTTTCAACGCCAGGACACCCGCCATCTCCCAGGTGGGCTCGGTCGAGAGCATCCCGCCCGAGGTCTCGCGCGCGCGCTCGATCAGGCTCGCCTCCTCGACCGTGGCCTTGCCGAACTCTGTGCCGCCCGCGGCCTGGAGCCGGTTGCGCAGGAAGTTCTGCGCCTCGTTGGCGAGATCCTCGGAGCGCCGCCGGCCGATGAAGTTCAGATTGGCCGGGTACCGCACGTTGCTGCCGACCTCGATGCTCTGCACCGCGAGTCGAATCGGCCTCATCTGGGCGTAATTGAGCGGCGGAGGCTCCTCGCCGGAGGAGCAGGCGGTCAGCAGGAGGAACAGGAGCGTCGCACCTCGGGCCTTCTGCCGCGCCATGCTCAATGCCTCCGCAGTGACAGCAGCTCTCCCAGCCGATCCCGATCGAAATGGTAGATCCGGCTGCAGAACTGGCAGGTGACGGTGATGCTCCCGTCCTCCTGCCGCATGCTCTCGAGATCGTCCAGAGGGAAGCTCTGCAGCATGGCCTCGACCCGCTCCTCGTTGCAGGAACAGCCCGGTGCGAGAGCAAGCGGCTCGAACACGCGCACGCCGTCCTCGTGGAACAGGCGGAACAGCAGGTCGTCGGGGGCCAGTGCCGGGTCGATCAGCTCCTCGTCGGTCGCGGTGCTGAGCAGGATCATGGCGCGCCGCCAGTCCTCCTCGGCCTCGGGCTGCAGACGCGGGTCGGCGACCGGCAGGGCCTGCATCACGATGGCGCCGGCATGCCAGCGATCCGCCAGGCGATCGCGGCCGACCGCCACCCGGATGCCGGTGCGCACCTGCTCGGAGCGGGCGAAGTAGTTGAGCATGCAGTCGGCGAGCGTCTCGCCGCCGAGCTCGACGATGCCTTGTACGACCTCGCCACCGACCGCGCGCTGGTCGACCGTGAGCGCCAGGATGCCCTTGCCGACGAGCGCCATCGGCCGCTCGTGCGCCACGGCCGCCACCCGCTCGGCATCGAAGCTGGCATAGCCGCGCATCTGACCGTCGTTGGTGCAGTCGGCGACCAGGAGCCCCACGGGCCCGTCGCCCCTGATCTGCAGGCTGAACGAGCCCTCGAACTTGAGGCCACCCGCGAGTGCGCCGGCGAGCACCAGGAGCTGCCCCAGAAGATCCGAGACGGCAGGTGGGTAGTCGTGCGCCTTCAGCACGTAATCGACCGTGTCGCTGAGGCGGACGAGCCGGCCGCGCAGGTGCGAGCGCTCGAGCTGGAACGGACGAAGCAGATCGGCGGTCGGGGTCGTGTCAGCGAGCATGCGAAACCTCGGATTCAGGTGGCGAGACACCACTCCAGAATGGCTTTCTGGGCGTGCAGGCGATTCTCGGCCTCGTCGAACACCACCGACTGCGGGCCGTCCATCACCTCGTCGGTCACCTCCTCGCCGCGATGCGCCGGCAGGCAATGCAGGAACAGGGCATCCGGCCCGGCGTGCCGCATCAGGCCGGCATCGACCCGATAGGGCTCGAGCAGGCGGCGGCGCCGGTCCGCATCGGCCTGGCCCATCGATACCCAGGCATCGGCGAAGACCGCATCGGCGCCCTTCACCGCCGCTAGCGGATCGGTGGTCAGAGTGATGCGGCCCTGTCGCTCGGCGGCCCAGCGCAGAAGCAAGGGCTCGGGCGCCAGCTCGGCCGGGGTGGCGATGTTCAGGCTGAAGTCGAAGCGGATCGCGGCGTGGACCAACGAGGTCAATACATTGTTGCCGTCGCCGACCCATGCAAGGGTCTTGTCGCGAATGGCGCCGCGATGCTCCTCGATGGTCAAGACGTCCGCCATGATCTGGCAGGGGTGCGAGCTGTCGGTGAGGCCGTTGACCACCGGCACGGTGGCGTGCTCGGCGAGCTCGAGCAGCTTCGCGTGCGAGTCGGTGCGAATCATGATCGCATCGACGTAGCGCGAGAGCACGCGCGCCGTGTCGGCGATGGTCTCGCCGCGGCCGAGCTGCATGTCGCGCGAGCTCAAAACGATCGCATGGCCGCCGAGCTGGCGGGCTGCGACCTCGAACGAGACGCGCGTTCTGGTCGAGGGCTTGTCGAAGATCATGGCGAGCGTGCGGCCGGCCATGGGCTTCGCGGGATCGCCCGCCTTGAACGCCTTGGCCCGCTCGATGATCCGGCGCAGCTCGGAGGCCTCGATCACGTCGAGGTCGAGGAAGTGACGGAACGCGGCGCTCATGCCACGAACTCCCGGCAGGCGGCCTCGATCATGGCGCAACCCTCGTCGAGCTCGGCCTCGCTGACGATGAGGGGCGGCAGGAGGCGGACGACGTTGTCGGCCGCGGGTGCGGTGACGAGGCCTTTGTCCTGCAGGAGCTTCAGGAACTCGGCGCTGCCATCGGCGATGCGGATCCCGGCGAGGAGGCCGATACCCCTCACTTCGGCGACGATGCCGGGATGGCGCCCCTGGATCGCGAGAAGCCGCTCCTGGAGCTGCCGACCGCGTTCGGCCACCCGCTCGAGGAAGCCTTCCTCGAGCAGCACGTCGAGGACGGCGTTGGCGACGGCACAGGCGAGCGGGTTGCCGCCGAAGGTCGAGCCGTGCGCGCCCGTGGTCATGCCGGCGGCCGCGCGCGCGGTGGCAAGGCACGCTCCCACCGGGAAGCCGCCGCCGAGCCCCTTCGCGATGCCGGCGATGTCCGGCGCGACACCCGTCTGCTCGTAGGCGAAGAGCGTGCCGGTGCGGCCCATGCCGGCCTGAACCTCGTCGAACACGAGCAGGAGTCCGTGCTCGTCGCACAAGCGCCGCAGTCCTTCGAGACAGGACCGCGGCACGGGGCGGATGCCGCCTTCGCCCTGGATCGGCTCGATCATGATGGCGGCGGTCTCGGGACCGATCGCGGCCTTCAGCGCCTCGTGGTCACCGAACGGCACGACATCGAAGCCCGGCAGGAGCGGATCGAAGCCTTCGACCAGCTTTCTCGAGCCGGCAGCCGAGATCGTGGCCATGGTCCGGCCGTGGAAGGCGCCCTCGAAGGTGACGATGCGGTGGCGTTCCGGCCGGCCGTTCGCCCAATGGTAGCGCCGCACCATCTTGATGCAGGCCTCCATCGCCTCCGCCCCGGAATTGCAGACGAAGACCGTGTCGGCGAAGCTGTGCGCGACCAGCCGGTCGGCGAGGCGCTCGAGCTCGGGGATGCGGAACAGGTTCGAGACGTGCCAGAGCTTGTGGGCCTGGTCGGTCAGCGCCTGCACGAGATGCGGATGGGCGTGGCCGAGGCCGGTCACGGCGATGCCGCTCGCGAAATCCAGCATGCGTCGGCCGTCGACGGTATAGAGCCAGGCACCCTCGCCGCGCTCGAAGGCGAGGTCGTAACGCTTGTAGACCGGCAGCAGGGAAGGCAGCGCCTTGTTGTCCATCCGTCGTATCCGCCTGAAAAAAGGAAGCAGGCCGTGTGCCGCAAGCGACACGGCCTGTCAACGCCGGAGCCCTCGGCCGTTCGGCGACGGCTCAGGCCTTGAGCTTATAGCCTCGCTGCATCAGCCGGTAGGCCCAAAGCCATAAGCCGACGTTGACCAGAAGAAGGATCGCCATACCCAAGGGGATCGAGCCGTCGGCATGGCCGGTGAAGGCGTAGCGCATGCCGTCGATCATGTAGAAGAACGGGTTGGCGTGCGCGAGCCAGCGCATGGACTCCGGCAGGGCCTCGATGCTGTAGAAGGTGCCGGAGAGGAACGAGAGCGGGGTGACGACGAAGTTGGTCACCGCCGCGAGCTGGTCGAACTTGTCGGCCCACAGGCCGCCGAGAAAGCCCAGGAGCGAGAGCACGAGCGAGGAGGCCAGCACGTAGTAGACGATCAGGAGCGGGTGCGGCGGCCACAACGTCACGAACGGCAGCATGGCGAGCCAGACCGCGAGGCCCACGACCACACCGCGCGTGATCCCGCCCGCCACCATGCCGAACAGGAACTCGCCGGGGCCCAAGGGCGGCATGAGATAGTCGACGATATTGCCCTGAACCTTGGAGATCGTGAGCGAGGAGGAGGTGTTGGCGAACGCGTTCTGCACGATCGCCATCATGACGAGGCCGGGGGCGAGGAAATGGAGGAACGGCAGGCCGCCGATCCGGGTCTCGACCCGGTGCATGGCGAGGGCGAAGATCGCGAGATAGATCAGCGTGGTGACGACCGGGGCCAGGATGGTCTGGGTCATCACCTTCCAGAACCGCCAGACCTCCTTCTTGTAGAGGGTCCACAAGCCCACGAGGTTGAGGTCGAACGGCGTGCCGAAGGTGCTGCCGTCCGCAGGCAGGGCGAGCCGCGGGGCCGGAGGTCCCTCGCGCTCGAGACGGGTGGTGCGTGTGGCCATCGATCTCTTGCTCAATAATCGTAACGCCATTGTAGGCCGATGCCGGTCTGCGACTGCTCGGTCACCTGCGTCCCCACCGAGAGATTGGGGGTGAGCTCGATCTGCACCCGCGCCCTGCCGGTGCCTTGCTGCACCCCGCGCTCGACCTCGACGAAGACGTTGTCGCTCACGTACTTGCCCGCCCGCGCCGTGCTCTCTCCGGGCTTCTCGCCGCTCTCCACGTCGAGCGTGTCGATGCCGACGGCACGGCGGAGCGCGCCCAGCACGTCGCTGAGCCCGCCTCCGCCCTGGAGCTGCCGCACGGCGCTGGCCAGCCGCAGCCCCTGTACGGGCGTGATCCGCGCCACCGAGCGGCCGAAGAGCAGGCGCGAGAGGATCTCGTCCTGCGGCAGTTCGGGTTCGCTGGCAAGAGTAAGCTTGGGATCGGCGGCCGGCCCCTTGAGTCTGACGACGGCCTGGATGTCGACCGTCTTCGCGGTGGCCTCGAGGTCGATCATCGGCAAGGGCGGCTCCTTGCCGACGAAGCTGATCTCGCCGCGGCTGATCGTGAAGCGGCGGTCGAGCAGGTCCATGAAGCCGCGCCGGACCTCGAGCGCGCCCACGATCTCGGGCTCGCTCGCGGGACCTTCGATCTGGAGCTTCCCTCCCCATTCGGAATCGAGCCCGCGCCCGCGCACGAACAAGCGGGCCGGTATGTCGATGGCGAGGTCGAGGCGAAGATCGAAGGACGGACCGGCCGGCCGCAGCGCCAGGTCGGGGCCGGCTTCGGCCCGACTGCCGTTGATCTCCCGGACCTCGATGACCGGCACCTTGGGGCCGGTATCGTCGGGAATGGCGATATCGGCCCGCTCGACCGTGAGGGCACCTCGGACCGAAGCCGCGGCGAGATCGCCGTTGGCGGCGACGTTGCCGGAGAGGACGACGGTGCCGAGGCCGTTGTCGAGCACCCGAGCCTTCTCCGTCTGCAGCGTGGCATCGTAGCGCACGCCGCCATCGTCGAGGAGCGCCACGCTGCCTCGACCCGTGAGGCGCCCGCCCGTCGGATCGCGGGCAGCGAGCGTCTGGAGCACGATCTGCCGGCCGAGGCCGCGGGCATGGAGCTCGAGGTCGCGCAGGACGACGCCGCTCCCGATTTCCTGCATGCTGCCACCGGCGAGATCCACGGCACCGCCGATCTCGGGGCGCTGAACCGTGCCGGCGAGATCGAGGGCGAGCTGCAGGGTGCCGGTCGTCTGAACACCGTCGAGGGCGGCGAGCCGGGCGACCCGCGCCAGATCGATGGGCCCGCGGATGCTCCCCGTGAGCGGTGCGGCTCGGTCGAGAGCGAAGGCGGCAGGCTCGAGCGAGAGGGTCGCGGGCACGTCCGCCCGGGCGACGATCGGCTGCGCGCCGAGCTCGCTCAGGCGCAAGGTCGCATCGAGCCGGCCGCGTCCGAGCCGCGCTTCCAGCACCGCATCGGGCTTGACGGCCGCGGCTGGGTCGAGGGCGAGATTCTGCACCCGCAGCTCGGCCGTGCCTTCCGGCGCTCGCGCCGGCCCGCCGAGCGTCAGCCTGGCGTTCGCCCGGCCGCTCACGGCAGGAGCGCCCAGGCCGTGCAGGAGCTCGAGCGACAGGCCCGCGAGGCTGGCATCGGCCCGCACCCGTCCGCCGCCGAGATCGAGGCTCGCCTGCAGCTCCGCCGGACCCCAGCGCAAAGCCAGACGGTCGAGGGTGAGCGCGCCGTCGTCGCCGAGGCTCGCCGTCGCCGGCCGCAGCAGGCGGATATCCTGGCCGGCGACGCTGCCGGCGAGCGCCGTCAGGGTGATGGTCCGGCGCGGTGCCAGAGCCGCGATCTTCGCAGCCGAATTCACCCGGAACGGCTGCTCGCCCTGCCGGCCCTGCGTTCGCAAGCTCAGCGCCAGGTCGGCGAGCGGCCCCTTCGCGGTGAGAGCGGCGGTCTCGACCCCGAGGCCGGGCCGGGTGAAGCTCTGCACCTCCAGCCGTGTGTCCAGCGCCGGCCGCGCCAGCGCATCCTGAACGGCAGCATCGAGCCGGGCCGATCGGAGGGATCCGAACGCGCCGGCAAGACCGGTCGCCTCGAGCCGCAGGCGCGCGTCCTGCCGACCGTCCGGGGTCGAGAGCACGAGGTCGAGCGCCACGCGACCTGCGAGATTCTGCCGATGCCAGGCGGCGAGCGCCGCCAGGTCCCGCACCTCGCCGGCGAGGCCGCCGGTGGCGCGCGGGCCGTCGAGCGCCACGTCGAGCTTCCCGGAAAGCCGCGTGCCCGGCCCTTCCAGCGTCAACCCGGACAAAGCGAGCTGCCGGCCGGCGAGACGGTAATCGCTGGCGAGCGTCACCGTCTCGCGCGCACGTTCGGCAGCGAGGCGGATCGAGCCTGCCGCTGCTGTAGCCTCGCCCTGCACGGTCGCAGCGAGCCCGATCCGATCGAATGCTTCGCCCGCGACGGTAAACGGCCTGGCTTCGCCCTGCAGCCGCAAGGCGGGTGCCGGCACCGTGCCGCCGAGTTCGATGCCGAGATCGGCACGGCCGCCGATCGGTCGGTGCAGCAGCGACTCGAGGCGGGCGAGCGCCGGCAGGCTCAGGCGCACCGTGCCGGCGAGCGATTGATCGGCAAGGCCGTAGCGCGGCTCGCCTTCGAGGCGGACGGCCTCGCCCGCGAGCACCAGGGAAGAGACCGTAACGGCAGAGCCGGGCTCGATCGAGACCCGAGCCTCGAGGTTCGGCGCCGGACCGGTCAGCGCTTCGGCACCCGAGGGCAGGTGCAGCCCCTGCCCGCCACCGGTGAGCGCCACCTCGATCCGCTGGGCCCGGTCGGCCAGCATCACATCGGCCCCGAGCCGCACCGCCCCGGCGAGATCCGGGGGCACCTGCTCGGGCGGGAGCGCTGCGCGCAGGGCAGCGGCGAGGTCGGGCACGCCGGCATCGAGGCGGAAGGCACCGGCGAGCCGCTTCGGGTCGACCCGGCCGTGCCCATCCAGCTCGAGAAGCGGGGAGCGGAGCGCCAGACGCTCCAGCGTGGCCTCGCCCGCGCGCGGCAGGGATGCCGCGAAGTCGAAGGTAGCGCGGCCGTCCTCGCCGAGCGCCTGGCCGCCGAGCACCAGACCCGCGGCCTCGGCCCGGCCGGCGACGCGCAACGCCGGATCGCCCTCGCCGAACGGCGAGAGAAAGGCGATGTCGAAGGCAGCACCGAGCTCGTGCAAGGCGGCGTTCGCGGCGGCGATGTCCTTGCCGTCCAGCATCAGGCGCAGGTCCGGCTGGCGTACCGGGCCCGAAGCTCGAAGCCGGATCGTGCCGCTGCCGGTGAGTGGGGTCTTGGCGAGGCCGCCGAGCCGGCCGAGATCGGGCAGGTGCAGGGTGAGGTCGGCATCGGCGGTATCGGCGGCGAGATCGGCGCTGCCTGCACCGTCCAGGACCATGTCCGCGACCTGCAGCCGGAGCTGCTCGAGGGCGATCCGCTGCGGCCCGGTCGCGCGAGCGGCGAGCACGAGATCGATCCCGCCACCGAGAAGATCCGCGGTCTCGGGTGGCAGCAGCCCAGGCTCGGCGGTGAGCCGGCCGCGAACGCCGAGCCGCTTCTCCTCCGCGTAGGCGAGCGAGAGAGCGAGCGTCGTGCCGGCGAGATGCTCCGCCTCGACGGTGAGCCGGCCCTGCCAGTCGGAAAGCGGCCCCTCCCCTGCGAGCGACACCTGCAGGGCGCCGGCCTCCGGTCGGCCGGTCGCCGCCGCGAGCAGTCCGCCGGTCTCGCTGCCTTCGAGGTCGAGGCGGAGACGATGGCCGACAAGGTCGAGCCCCGCCTCGAGATCGACCGCCGCGGTCGGCCGGTCGGTCCGGTGCAAGGACAGGCTCGCCTCGACCGCCCGGCCATCCGTGCCGGTGCCGGCCTGGCCCACGAGCGCGAACGTGGCCGGCTCGCCCAAGACCGGCTGGTCCAGCGCGAGCTCGTCCACGGACAGCCGCTGCAGCAGGACGCGCGGCAGGCTTCCCGGCAGCTCAGGCAGCTCCGGCAGGCTGAAGGGCTTCTGTGGCGGCGGGGGCTCCGGGGCATGTGGCAGGCGGTGGAGCGCTACGCGCCGCGCGCCCGCCTCGCGGACGAGCACGATCCCGCGCAGAAGAGCCGAAGGGGTCAGCGCCAAGCGCACGTCGCGGGCCTCGAGCCATACACCTTCCCGGTCGCCGAGGCGCAGGCTCGCGAGGCGGATGTCGAACGGCACGAAGCCGTCGAGGCCGGAAAGCTCGATCCGTCGCTCGGACGTGGCAAAAGCGCGCGAGAGGAACTGCGCGATCCGGTCCTTGCCGGAGCGGGTCTGGGCGAAGCCCAGAAGGCCTGCCGCGAGCAGCACGAGAACGGTGAGGAGTCCGGCGAGCGTCCAGAGAATACGGCGCAGCATGACCGGTCGCCTCCTCAGAAGGCCTGACCGATGCTGATATAGAGCTGGAAGGCTTCGTCCACCCCCGAGCGCGGGTTCAAGGGGAAGCCCAGATCGACCCGGACGGGACCGATCGGCGTGAAGTAGCGAAAGCCCGGGCCGGCGCCGAAGAACAGACGCTCGCTGCCACCCGGCAAGGGCGTGTCGAACACCGTGCCGGCGTCGAGGAAGAGAACGAAGCCCATGTCGTTCTTGAAGCGGGAGCGCAGCTCGATGCTGCCTTCCGCGAGCGAGCGGCCACCGCGGGGATCGTTGTGCTCGTCGAGCGGTCCGGCCTTCTGGAAGGCGATGCCGCGCACCGAGCCGCCGCCGCCGGCATAGAACCGCTCGTCCGCCGGCACGTCCGACGTGGCGACGCCGAAGATGGCGCCGGCCGAGCCGCGCAGGGCCAGAACCAGCTCGGGACCGTCGAGAAGCTCGAGGTAGCGCGTCGTGGTGAACCGCGTCTTGAAGAAGCGGCGCGAAGGACCGAGCACGTCGATATAGGGAGCCGCCGTCAGCAGGAGGGTTCCGCCTCGCGTAGGATTGAAGCGGTCGTCGGCGAAGTTCCAGTCGAGCGAGCCCGGAAGGGACACGAGCCCGAAGACCTCCTCGGGCTTGTTCCGGTCCTGGATCGCGGCATAGCGGAACGCTACGCCCAAGGAGCCCTTGAGCTGCCGGCTGAACTCCCGCTCGAGCCCTAGCCCCGCCCCGATCGAGGTCGACTTGTAGGCCTTGAGATCCTGGCGCTCGACAGCACCGTTCGCGAGCAGGTTCTGTCGCGTGCGCAGGAAGTCCGGTTTGGTCAGCGCCACGCTCGCCTTCTGGTCCGGCTGCGAAAGATTGGTCTCGGCCCGGAACAGCTCCCCGCCGCCGAAGAGGTTGCGGTGCTCCCAGAACAGGCGGGCACTCGGCCCGATGTCGGTCTGGTAGCCGAGCTCGGCGCCGATCGAGCGCGGCGGCCGCTGGTGGAGCTCGTACGTGACGTCGAGAGACCTGTCGGGGCCGAGCTGCTCTGCCGGCTTGACGATGATGGTCGAGAACAGGTTCGTGTCGAAGAGGTTGGTCTGGCTCTCGTCGAGCAGCGCCGGATCGAAGCGCTCGCCGGTCCGGAAGGGCACACGGCCGCGCAGAAAGCCGATCTCGATCCCTTCGGCACCGGTGAAGCTCACCTCGCCGAAGGTGGCGCGCGCACCGGGATCGAGGCGCAAGGCCACGTCCATGGTCCGCGCCGCGTGGTCGACCACGGCGTCGCGCTCGCCCAGCTTCGCGAGCGCGAACCCGGCCTTGCGGGCGGCATCGAGCATGGTCCTCTCGGCGTCGAGCACGGCCTGCGTGCGCGCGGGCTCGCCCGTGACGAGGCCGAGGCTGGCCGGAGTCGGTGCCGGATAGCCGTCCGGGTTGTCGACGAGTTCGACGCGTATCCCCCCGAAACGGTAGCGCGGCCCCGGCCTCACCTCGAACACGAGGACGACCTGGGGTGCCGCCTCGCCGGCCCGCTCCAGCTTCTGGACGACGCCTTCGGGCGGGGCCTCCTTCGCATCCTCGAGGCGAAAGTCCACCGTGGCGTCGAAATAACCTTCGGCGCGCAGGGCCTGCTGCAGGAGGCCCACGTCCTTCTCGGCGCGCTGGCGGATGGCGAGCCGGCTCGTCGGCGGCTCGCCGACGCCGCGAGCGCTCTCCGCGACCTGCGGCAGCAGCTTCGCGAGATCGGGCGGCAGATCGGAAGGAAAGCGCACCGCGTAGGGCACGGGCGGTGCTGTCGGCGAAGGCTCGCCCTCGGCGCCGAGCGGCTGCTGCTCGGACCGGCTGGGACCGCAGGCCACGACCGGAAGAAGGGCCAGGAACGCCAGGGCGGCACGGAAGCGGCGGGCCCGCATCAGCCCTCGGCACTGGCGCGGCGGGCCAGGAGCTCGTTCCGCAGCGCCTCGATCGGCTCGGGCGGAATCCTGTCGGAGCGGCTGCCGCCGAAATAGACGGTCCGGTGCGGGAACGGAATCTCGATCCCGAGCTCGTCGAAACGCTTCTTCAGGCGGCGGTTGAACTCGCGCGCGACTTTCCACTGCTCGCCCGCGCGCACCTTGGAGCGCGCCTTGACGATCACCGCCGATTCCCGGAACGCGTCCACGCCCGCGATCTCGATGGGCTCGAGGATCAGGCGGCGGTAGGGCCATTCGCGGCGGAGCTGGCTGTCGATCTCGCGTAAGACCTCGACCACCTGGTCGGTGTCCTCCTTGTAGGCCACGCCGACGTCGAACACGGCGAAGGAGAAGTCCTTCGTCATGTTGGTCACGACGTCGATCGAGCTGTAGGGAATGGTATGGACGTTGCCGTTGTAGTCGCGCAGCGTGATCGTCCGCATGGAGATCGCCTCGATCACCCCCGCCTTGCCGCCGAGATCGACCACGTCGCCGACCCGCACCGTGTCGCCCACCAGGATGAAGAGGCCGGTGATCAGATCCTGCACCAGCTTCTGCGAGCCGAAGCCGATGGCGAGACCGACGACGCCGGCACCGGCGAGGAGCGCATTCGTGTTCACGCCCAGCTCCGCCAGAACCTCCACGATCCCTACGGCAAACAGCAGCGTCACCGCGAGGTTCCGCGCCATGCTCACGAGGGTGCGCGTGCGGTTGGAGTAGATCAGGTTGCCTTCTGCGTCGGTCGCCTCGATGTAGCGTGCCGCGACGACCTGGACGGATTTCGCCGCCACCGCCACGACGGCGACGATGATGCCGATCCGGCCGATGCTGCCCAGCACCGCCCGCCCGGCCTGGGTCTGCAGCCAGCCGGCGACGTCGATGCCCCAGGCCTGCAGGACGAGCGCCAGCGCCACGAGACCGACGCCGGAGCGGAGCAGCGTCACGAGGGCCATCTGTGCCGCCGGGCGCGTCTCGATCTCCTCGCCTTCCTCGACGGCCTCCGGCCGAGGCGGCAGAATCGTCCAGTCGAGCCAGAGATTGAACGCGCGCACGGCGAGAATGGCGGCGACGGTGACCGCGAGCCCGCGCGTGAGCAGCATCGCGCCATCCTGCACGCCCACGGCCCAGACCACGAAGACGAGGGCCACCCAGACCGCGAGGAGATGATGGCCCGCGGCGGCGAGCATCTGCCAAGGCAGGAAACGGGCGAAGACCGAGGTGGAGGAGCGGCCCCACCGCTCGATCGTTCCGGCGACGTGCGTGCGCAGGCGGTAGATCAGGGTGATCACGAGCACGACCAGCGTGAACAGCAGGACGTGCAGGAGAAAGCCGTGCACCGTCCAGGGCAGGCCCAGCGTCCGCGCCACCCGCAGGCCGAAATAGCCGTAGAAGCTGAGGCCCGTCAGCAGCGACACCCAGCGCTCGGCGCGCCGTGCCGCGGCGTCGGCGAGCGGCAGCAGACGACGGCGGGCGTCCTTCGCGGCGAGCAGCGCTCTGCCGAGCGCGGTGAGCGAGCGCGCGCAGGCGATGGCGATCAGGACGTCGCCGGCCACCCGCCGGGCCAGGAGGGAGACGTCGCCGTAGGCGAGGGCGAGGTAAGTGACCACGAGGAAGGTCAGCAGCGCCGCGAGATCGACGGCGAGGCAGGCCAGGGACGCCTTCACCTTGGTTGCCGACCGGGCAGCGAGTGGCAAAGCACCGAGCCGGTCGCGCCAACCGCGCAGGAGACGCCGGACCACGAGGCTCGCCGCGAAGCCCGCGAGCACCGCAGTACCCGCCTGGAGCGTTATCGACCACCAGAGCTCCCGGCTGATCGGCTCGCTGAGCTGCAGCCAGGTCCAGCGGACGAGGATCGGGATCTGCCGGACCGAGGTGACCAGGTCGACCAGAGCGCTGCTCACGACATCGACCCGCTGCTCGATCGCCTGGTTCACCGACGCCAGCGCATCGCCGATCGCATCCTCGCCCTTCTCCGCTGGCGCTGCCGCGCTCAGCGCCCTGAGCTGAGCGACCAGCCGGTCGCGCGCCGCCGGATCCTGGAGCACCGCGATCAGCGCCTCGATGTCGGCGGGCGCCGGCGGCGCCGGTGCTGCGGCCGATGGCGGCTTGGGCAGCATCGACGCGGCGTCGGCAGGCGGAGGCGCTACGGAAGGAGCCGGGACGGGCGATGCGGGCGGTGCCGCGGACATCGCCGGGTCGGTCGGGGAGACGGCAGGCTGCGCTACGGCCGCCCACCCGAGCAGGCAGAATATTCCTGCCGCCGTCAGTCCCCGCAGTGCGCCGTAGGACAGCTTCACGTCCTCCCTGACGGACCGAAGTCGCCATGGACGGGGGTTTACGTCACGGCACGCTCGCGGGCAACCGGAGCCCCGGTGAAATCCGGCTGAATTGCCGGAAAGGAGACCCGGAGGACAGCAAGAATGGTCAGCGGCCCGTGTGCAGGAAGCGCCGGCCGGTGCCTTCGAGAACGAGACAGGTGAGCCGGCCGGTCCAGCAGGCGCCGGTGTCGATGCCGATGCGGTTGGAGCGCACCACCGGCGTCTCCTCGACCGTGTGCCCGTGAACGATGATCTTGCCGCAATCCCCGGTCCAGCTCAGGAACGGCTCGCGGATCCACAAGAGCTCGGCCTCGCTCTGGCGCTCGAGCGGCAGGTCGGGCCGAATCCCGGCATGGCAGAAGAAATAGTCGCCCAGGCTGAAGGCGAGCTCGAGCTCGGCGAGGAAGGCCTCGTGCTCGGGCGGCAGGCGGTTCTCGAGCTGCAGCCGCGCATCGACGAAGCGCTCGGGCTCGGGCTTCTTGAGATCGAGCTTGACCCCGTAGCTCAGGAGCGTGGCGTCGCCGCCGAAGCGCAGCCAGCTCGCCGCCGCCTCGGGGCTCTGGTCGGAAGCGTTCAGGAACTCGCGCAGCCACAGATCGTGGTTGCCGAGCAGATGGACCCGAGGGAGACCATCGGCCGGCACCTGCAGCAGGTGCTCGACGACCTTGCTGCTCTCGAAACCGCGATCGACATAGTCGCCCAGATGTACCACGATGCAGTCGAGATGACGGCCGGTCTCGCGCACGTCGTCCACGATCATCCGCTCCATCATCTGGAGCAGATCGTGCCGGCCGTGGATGTCGCCGACCACGTAGGCGCGAAGGCCGCGCGGCACGGCCGGTGGTCGCCCCGCTATGGTCGGCTCGCTCGGCAGGCTCGCCCGGGACCGCTGGAACAGGCGCTTCAACATCGCCTAGGCTGCCCTGACAGCTTCTTGGAGTTGAGTCCTAGCCGCCTTATGGCAACTGTGCCTTCTCATGTTGCATCTGCGCGACATATGCCGCGGAAGTTCGACACGCGCCAGAGGTGGGTGCGGCATCGATGCTGGGCCTGTTGTCACAACTGCGCGCTCTCGATTATCACTCACGTCACGTGCCCCGAGCCGGTCGGGCTCGCCATAGAGGCGAAATTCGCCTATCATAGTTTCTATCAACTGGGCATGCGACGGCGTGGGCAAGTAGGCGGCACGCCGTCGCAGGGTCGGCGTGAAAAGCAAATCTGCTCGTGCGCTGTGCTGGGTCCCAAGGGATGTCGCGTTCGGAGGTAGCATGAACTCCAAGCTGAATAGATTGCCGATCTGGCTGGCGCTGACGACGGCGCTGTGCACGCCCTCCATCGTCGCCGCACAGTCCGGCGAGGAGCCCAGCCCGAACGTGACGGTGCAGGAGCGCAGCCGCCCCGATTACGATCCGATCGGCATCCATGCCGGCAGCTACTTCATCTATCCCTCGCTGACGGTCGAGGGTGCCTACGACTCCAACGTGTTCGCGACGAAGCGGGACGAAAAGGACGACTTCTTCGCGACCATCGCGCCGCGCATCGCCGCGCAGTCCGACTTCAGCCGCCATCAGCTGAACTTCACGGTCGGTGCGGAAGGTGCGGCCTACGATCAGTACGACAGCAACAACTATCTCGACTTCTTCACCGACGCCAACGGACGGCTCGACATCACCCGCGACGATACGCTCTCGGGCGCGCTCGGTGTCAGTCGCCTGCACGAGGACCGCTCGTCTCCCGATTCCACCGGCCGTGGCGAGGACGTCACGAAATATTGGCAGGACGTGCTGCGGCTGAACTACCGCCACAACTTCAACCGGTTCTACGGCCTGATCGGCGGCGACATTACCCGGTTCGACTTCGAGGACAACGGCGACATCAACGAGGACGATCGCGACCGCAACCAGTATCGCGGCCGGCTGCGGCTCGGCTACAACATCTCCGAGCGCTTCTCCGGCTTCTTCGAGGGCGCTTACGACGTCCGGCGCTACGACAACACCCCGAACGACGCCGGTGTCGACCGCAACTCGCAAGGCTACGCGCTGCGGGCCGGCACCGAGATCGACATCACCGGCATCCTGTTCGGCGAGCTGGCGGCGGGCTACACCCACCGCACGTACGACGACGACAGCCTGAACTCGGTGGGGGGTCTGGGCGGCAGCGGCAAGCTCACCTGGAACGTGACCCCGCTCACCTCGATCATCTTCGAGGCCCGCGGCGAAGTCCAGGAGACTACCGTCGTCGTCGACGGCGATCCGGCCACGGCCGACTTCGAGAAGGCGGTCAGCATCGACGTCACGCACGAGCTCCTGCGCAACGTGCTCTTGAACGCCAATGCGGCCTTCATCCGCGACGACTTCGAAGGCACCGATCGCACGGACAACACGTTCCAGGCCGGTGCCGGTGTCACCTACCTCATCAACCGACACCTGTCGCTCGATGCGACCTACCGCTTCTCGACCCGCGACTCCGAGAGCACGGATGCCGATTACAGCCGGAGCCTCGTCCGGCTCGGCATCACGGCCCGCCTCTGAGCCGGGCCGCCGAGCAACATAGCCGCAGGTGTCGTGGCGCTCCCTTGCCCGACACCTGCGATCCCCCTACTAAGCACGCCATCTCGGGCGGCAGCAGGAACCCGATGCTGCCGCCGGCGGGGCAGAAGCGTGGAGGTCGAGCATGTTCGGACCAACGTTGAGACGCGTGGCGGCCTTCCTGGTGCTGGCTCTGAGCCTGGCCGCATGTCAGAGCTCACCACCGCCACCGCCGGCAGCATCTATGGCGTCGCCATCTCCGGCAGCCGCTGCGGCCGCGGCTCAGGAGCTCAGCTCGGCCTATCGGCTGGGCTCGGGCGACAAGATCCGCCTCGTCGTGTTCCGTCACGAGGATCTCTCGGGCGAGTTCACGCTGGATGGCGCCGGCAATTTCGCCATGCCGCTCATCGGCGAGGTCCAAGCCTACAATCTTACCACGCGCGAGCTCGAACAGAAGATCGCGGACAAGCTGAAGGACGGCTACCTCGTCGATCCGCAGGTGAGCGTCGAGGTGCTGAACTACCGGCCGTTCTACATCCTGGGCGAGGTGAAGCAGCCGGGTTCCTATCAGTACGTCAACGGCATGACCGTCCTGAACGCGGTGGCGCTGGCGGGCGGCTTCACCTACCGCGCCAAGCAGAGCAACTTCCTCCTGCAGCGCGGCGGCAGCAACTCGCAGACCCGCGAGGTCAGCGGCGACACGCCGCTCCTGCCGGGCGACATCGTCACCGTGCAGGAGCGGTTCTTCTAGGCAACGGTTCGTCACGAACCATGACGGCCGGGGCCGGCATCCACCGCGATGCCGGCCTTTTTGCTTTGAGGATCGGCGGGGGTGGATCCTAAGATCGGGGCACACGAGGAACGAGCCGCAGGCGGGCGGCCGTGAGGACGGGAGGTGGCATGGAGAGCTGGCTCGGCGCGTCTCGGGTCTATCTGGAGCCCAGGGTCATTGCCGTCCTGTTCCTGGGCTTCGCGAGCGGGCTGCCGCTCCTCCTCACCCTTTCCACCCTCACCTTCTGGCTGGCCGAGGCACAGGTGGACAAGGCTCAGATCGGCCTGTTCGCCCTGGCGGGGCTGCCCTACACTTGGAAGTTTCTCTGGTCGCCGGTGATGGACCGCGTACGGCTGCCGGTGCTGGGCTCCCTGCTCGGCCGGCGGCGCGGCTGGCTCGTTCTCGTCCAGTCCCTCCTGATGCTCGCGATCCTGGGCCTCGGCGCATGCGATCCGCAGCACGATCTCGGTCGGATGGCGGTGTTCGCGGTGCTCGTGGCCTTCCTCTCGGCCAGCCAGGACATCGTCGTCGATGCCTATCGCGTCGAGCTGCTCGAGGAGCGGCAGCAGGGTGCGGGTGCCGCCGTCGTGGTGATCGGCTACCGCATCGCCATGCTGGTCTCGGGTGCGGGCGCTCTCGTCATCGCCGAGCATGTCGGCTGGTTCTGGGCCTATGCCGCCATGGCGGCGTGCATGGCCATCGGCATGATCACCGTGCTGCTCTCGCCCGAGCCCAGAGGATCGGACATGGCCGCGACCGGGAGCCGGAGCCGGCTGGCCGACTGGATGAAGGAGGCCGTGGTGGAGCCCTTTGCGGACTTCTTTCGCCGCAATGGCATCGCCACGGCACTCCTCATCCTCCTGTTCATCATGCTCTACAAGCTGGGCGATGCGCTGCTCGGCACCATGACCAACCCGTTCTACGTCGAGCTCGGCTTCACCAAGACCGAGGTGGCGACGATCGTGAAAGGCTACGGGCTGGTCGCCACGCTTCTGGGCGGCTTTCTCGGCGGCATCGTCGTCAACCGGCGCGGCGTGATCCAGGGCCTGTGGATCTGCGGCCTGATCCAGATGCTCTCGAACCTCGTGTTCGTGGCACAAGCCTGGATCGGGCACGACCTCGCCATGCTCACCTTCACCATCTCGGCCGAGAACCTCGCGGGCGGCATGGGGACGGCGGCGTTCGTCGCCTATCTCGGCTCGCTCTGCAACCTGAGTTACACGGCGACCCAGTACGCGCTCCTCTCCTCCTTCATGGCGCAGGCCCGCACCACGCTAGCGGCCGGCAGCGGCCTGCTCGCCGACAGCACAAGCTGGGTCGGATTCTTCGTCCTCACCACGCTCGCAGCGGTGCCGGGGCTCCTGCTCCTGCTCTGGCTGCAGCGTCGGCTCGAGCGTGCCCCCGCCACCCTGGGAACGCCGGCCGCGGTAGCGCGACCCGGCCGTGCCTGAGCTTCGCGGCCGGTATCGTCGGCGCTGGCATCACCGAGGAACGACGGGAATGGATGTCACGCTCCGCCGCCTTCTTCTCGCCTCGCTGGCAGCTCTCGGTCTCGTGAGCCATGGGCGGGCCGCCGAAACCCAACCCTACCCACTCGCGATCGCGACCGGCGGCGTCACCGGCGTCTACTACCAGATCGGAGCAGCGATCTGCCGGCTGCTCAAGGACCACCCGCCGCAGCACCCGATCGACTGCACGACGGAAGGCAGCAACGGCTCGGTGCGCAACCTGATCGACATGCGCTGGGACCACGTTCCCCTCGCAATCGCGCAGAGCGATTCGCTCTACTACGCCGTCACCGGCACCGGCCCGTTCGCGGGCACCGGGCCGGACAGGAGCGTTCGGGCGCTGTTCTCGCTCGTGACCGAGGCGTTCGTGGTGATGACGCGCGGCGACAGCCCGGTGCCGTCGCTGGCCGAGCTCAAGGGCAAGCGGCTCAGCATCGGCCCCCCAGCCTCGGGTACCGACGTGACCTTCCGGCGGCTGATGGCGGCACGCGGCTGGTCGGCCGGGGACTTCCGGGCCTTCCCCGACATCAAGAGCTCGCTCCAGGCCGCAGCGCTCTGCCGGGGCGATGTCGACGCCATCGCCGTCGTCGGCGCCAATCCCTCGCCCAGCCTGCAGGAGGCGACACATGCCTGCAACGCGCGTTTCGTGCCGATCAGCTTCGCGTTCGCACAGGCCATGATCGAGCGGCATCCCTACTACGTCTCGGCGCTCATTCCGGGTGGCCTCTACCCGAACAACCCGAATCCGACCGAGACGGTCGGCGTGCGCGCGACGCTCGTGGCCCCCGCCGGCACGCCGGACGAGGTGGTGTACGAGGTGACCAGAGCGGTGTTCGACAACCTGGCCGAGCTCAAGACCCTGCATCTGGCCTTCGCACCGATCGAGAAGGCGGATATCGTCCGCTACTGCGTGTTCGCGCCGATCCATGCGGGCGCACAGCGCTATTACCGCGAGCAGGGTCTGAAGCTCGAGGCCTGCCCGGCCGTACGCTGAACGGGTGGCCCAACCCCTCCACGAACAGGATCGAGTAGGGAAACGATGCCGGACAAGCCGGGCCGTATCGAGCGTGGCCGCCATTTTCTGCAACTGCCGGGACCGACACCCGTGCCCGAGCGGGTCTTGCGCGCGATGCAACGGGCGGGCAACGATTTCGCGGAGCCGCGGTTCGCGGCGCTGACGCGCTCGTGCCTGCACGATCTCGGCCGGGTGTTCGCGACCGAGGGCGAGGTGTTCGCCTTCTCCGCCAACGGCCACGGTGCCTGGGAGCTGGCGCTCGTCAACTTTCTCGAGCCGGGCGACACGGTGCTGGTGCCGGGTACCGGCCAGTTCTCCCGCTCCTGGGCCGAGATGGCGCGGCGGCTGGGCTTTTCGGTGATCGAGCTGCCGGCCGACTGGCGGCGGGCCGCCGACGTCGCCGCGGTGGAGCAGGCGCTCGCCGAGGACCGCGAGCGTCGGATCAAGGCGGTGCTCGCGGTGCACACCGAGACCGCGACCGGAACGCGCAGCGACCTCGTGGCGATCCGTGGCGCTCTCGACCGGACGGCGCATCCGGCTCTCTTCTTCGCCGACGCCATCGCTTCGCTCGCGGTCGAGCCGTTCGCGATGGACGACTGGGGCATCGACGTGGCACTCGCCGCCTCGCAGAAAGGGCTGATGCTGCCACCAGGGCTGGCCTTTCTCGCGGTCGGCCGGAAAGCCATGGCGGTGGCCGAGCGCTGCCGCTATCCGCGGCGCTACTGGGACCTGCAGTTCCGGCGCGGCCCGGAGTCCTACATGTGGTGGCACGGTACCCCGCCCGTGCAGATGATCTGGGGTCTGCGCGAGGCGCTCGACATGCTGCTCGAGGAAGGGCTCGAGCAGGTGATCGCCCGCCATCGGCGCCTTGCCGAGGCGGTGCGGCGCTGTGTCGAGGCCTGGTCCGCGCCCGGGACGCTCGCGCTCAACGCGGTGAACCCGGCCGAGCGGGCCAACGCGGTCACCACCGTCCTGACGGCGGCCGGGACCTATCCCGACCGGCTGCGCCGGGTCTGCCGCGACTCGCTCGCGATCTCGCTCGGCGCCGGTCTCGGCGAACTCGCGGGCAAGGCATTCCGCATCGGCCATCTCGGCGACCTCAACGCGCCTACCGTTCTGGGCGCTCTCGCCGGGATCGAGGTGGCGATGCGCGTCTGCGGCATCCCCTACGGGCCGGGTGGCCTGGATGCCGCCGTGGCATGGCTCGCGGCGACCGCCTCGCCGGACTGAGCCCGGCCCGAGGAACTGTCGCTTTCAGGGCGCGTTGATCGCTCGGGAACGGCGACCTCGATGGAGACGGGCATGGACGACGGGACCGGCGGTGCCGCCTTGAACATCGTGATCGTGCTGGGCACGATCATCCTGGCGGTCATCCTGATCTACGGAACGATGCACTACCGCAAGCGTGGGCGGGGTCCGACGGCGCCACGCTCCCACGAGCATCCGCCGACCGGTGCCCGAACCATCTCGGATACCGACGCCTCGCAGAGCAGCAAGCAGTAAAGGGTCACGAGGCGGCGGGCCCTATCTCACCCCTGCCCCACGCGCTTGAGCCCGACGATGCCGCCAAGGCCGATGCAGACGAGACGCGCTGCCGTGGCGGGCTCGTCGCGAGACGGGATCGTCCCCGCCGATCATCGCGGGAGCCATGAGGTCGTTCTCAGGCGCAGGATGCGCCCCGGATAGGAGCCCGACACCGGCGTGGTCGAGGACCGCGCCGGTCTGACGCAGGTGTGACGGCGCTCCCGCTTGCGCTCGGGAGCCCTTTCCCCACTTCTTGGGCGGCAAAGGAGATGACGCCATGCACGAGCGCTTTCGGCGCGGAAGCTTCGATGTCCGCATGGTCCGGCTGCAGCCCTGGAAGGTTTGGGCGCTCGCGGCCGTAGGGGCCGTTTTCGTGCTCACCGTCCTGATCGCGATGGCGAGCCTCCTCGTGATCCTGGTGCCGGTGGCGCTCGTCGGCGGGCTCGTCGCCAAGCTGCTCCTCGGCACGAGCACCAGACGACCTGCGCCTGCACCACGCGGGCGGCCCGACGTGATCGAGGGTCGCTACGAGGTGATCGAGGTCCACCGCGAGCCCCGCGGGCGCTGAGGCCAGCGTTGCACATCTGCCACAGCCAACCATGGCCGGATGGAGGATGGCAGCTTTGTGAGTTTTCTCACAGCGGAGCAGGCTGCCCGATGGTTTGATGGCGGCACATTGATGGTGAGCAATAGTGGGCCACGCAGACGCGAGGCCGTTATTTCGAGCAGCCGAATGTTCATTGCCCTGCTCTTGGCAGGGATCCATCCCAGGTAATGGAAAGATTGGCGTCGGCCCGGTTTCTCGATCCCGGGCCGGCGCTCATCCTGTTTCGTTCAGGCAGAAGGCAGGGTGCGCAGCATCGACTCGCGCGCGGCGAACAGCTCGAACCAGGCGGCGAGCCTCGGCCGGGTGCTGCGCCAGCTCATGGCCGCAAAGCGGAAATCCAGATATCCCAGAGCGCAAGCCAGGGCGATCGTGCCGATGTCGAGGCGCTTGCCCAGCTCGTCGGCCTCGGCCTCGAGTCGGTCGAGGGCACGGACGACCTTGTCGAGCTGCCCGTCGACCCAGGCCGGCCAGCGCAGGTTCTCGGGCCGCAGGAAGGTCTCGTAGCGGGCGAGAATCGCAGCATCCATGATCCCGTCGCCCAGGGCCTGCAGACGCAGCGCCGTCCAGCGCGCGGGCCCCTCGGCCGGGAACAGGCGCGCGCCACCGTGCAGCGTGTCGAGATACTCGCAGATGACGCGGGAATCGTAGAGAGCGCTGCCATCGTCCAGGACGAGGCAGGGAATCTTGCCGAGCGGGTTGTCGGCGACGAGGCCGAGATCGGGGCCGACCGCGCTGGTCTGGACGTTGTTGATCTCGAGCCGGTCGAACAGACCGGTTTCGATCGCCGTCACCTTGACCTTGCGGCCGAAGGGCGAGGCTGGGTTCGAGTGCAGCTTCATGACAGGCTTCCGAGCGCATGGTTCGAGGCTGCACTTCTTCTAGCGGGACGGAAGGCCGAACGCGAGGGTGGCCCGGAAACGGCGGAAGCTCGTGCGCGTTGAAGGAGGCCGCTTCGGATTTGGGCTGGACCTTACTCCTACAGGTCGGCATCACTGGTGGCCGTAAGACCCCACACCCGGCAGGTACACGGTGTGGCGGATCGTTGCCCCGAATCGAGAACGGATACGCGGCCGTAGTGAGATGAGATGCGCGGTGAGGACCGGATCCCGAGCCGGTCGGACCAGCCCCCGACCATGACCCTGAAGGCTGCGGCCCTGACCGCGACCGATGGCGCCGTCCCCGTGGCGCACGTGCGCCGACCCGGTGCCGTGCGCACGGCCTCGCGGCGGCGGATCGCCGTGCTCATGCCCGACCTCGGCGGCGGGGGCGTGCAGAAGATGACGTTGGCGCTGGCCGCCGCCTTCAGCGCTCACGGGCACGAGGTCGATCTCGTGGTCTACCACGTCGAGGGCGAGCTCGAGGCGATGGTGCCGCCGCAGCTCGGCGTCCACCCGCTCCGGCCGAACTCGCGCCTCGTGGCACGGCTCCTGCCGCTGCTCGCCGATCCTCTGGGGCTGCCGCGCCTGCTGCTGCCCGTGCTGCTGACCCGCCGCCCGGCGCGCACGCTCGTCTATCTCGCCGACCTCGCCCGCTATCTGCGCGAGCGGCGCCCCGACGCGCTCCTCGCCGCAGCGCCGCATCAGAACCTCGAGGCGGTCTGGGCCAAGCGGCTCGCCGGGGTCCCGACCAGGCTCCTGATCAGCGAGCGCACCGTGCCGTCGCAGGTCCTGCCGACCTCGGATCTCTGGCGGAACCGCTTCCTTCCACCCTTGATGCACCGCACCTACCAGCAGGCCGACGTGATCGTGTCCGTCTCGGAAGCCTTGGGCGACGATCTGGCCAAGCTCACCGGCATCCCGCGGCAGCGTATCACCGCGATCTACAATCCCGTGGTGGGGCCCGAGATCGAGCGGCTCGTCGCCGAGCCGGTCGACCATCCCTGGTTCGCGCCGGATCAGCCGCCGGTGATCCTGGGTATGGGACGCCTGTCCGACCAGAAGGACTTCCCGACGCTGATCCGAGCCTTCGCCAAGGTGCGCGCCCGGCGCCGGGCGCGGCTCGTCATCTTCGGCTCGGCCAAGGACGCGGCCAAGACCGAGCTGCGCCGCGGCGAGATCAAGGCGCTGGCGGAAAGGCTCGGCGTCGGCACGGACGTGGACGCACCCGGCTTCACCGCCAACCCGTTCGCCTACATGGCGCGTGCGGCCCTGTTCGTGCTGTCCTCGCGCTACGAGGGTCTGCCCGGTGTGCTGATCCAGGCCATGGCCACGGGTTGCCCGGTGGTGAGCACCGACTGCCCGAGCGGGCCCATGGAGATCCTCGACAACGGCCGCTTCGGGCCGCTCGTGCCGGTCGGCGACGTCGAGGGAATCGCGGCCGCGATCGAGCAGGTGCTGGATCATCCTCTGCCGCGCGAGGTGCTGAAGGGACGGGCCCGTGCGTTCTCGGTCGAGCGCGCCGTGCGTCGCTATCTCGAGGTGCTGTTCGGGGAGGAGGCGGCGGTGCCGGACGTCGCCGAGGCGTGACCGGAAGACCCAAGGTGCCGTAAAGGACGACGGGAGGACAGGATGGGCAGCTCGAAAGGCGGCCGCCACGGCTTGGCGCGCGGCCTCACCAACTACGGCGATCCCGACTTCGCGCTCTACCTCAGGAAGTCGTTCGCGAAGTCGATGGGGCTTTCGGATGCGATGCTGGACCGGCCGGTGGTCGGGATCTGCACCTCACCCAGCGACCTCAACAACTGCCACCGTCACTTCCCGGAGCTGATCGAGGCCGTGAAGCGCGGCGTGCTCGCGGGCGGCGCCCTGCCGATGGCGTTCCCTACCATCTCGCTGGGCGAGGTCTTCCTCTCGCCGACCAGCATGTTCTTGCGCAACCTCATGAGCATGGACGTAGAGGAGATGCTGCGCGCTCAGCCGCTCGATGCCGCGGTGCTCGTGGGCGGCTGCGACAAGACCGTTCCCGCCCAGCTCATGGGGGCGGTCTCGGCCGACATCCCGGCTGTCCAGCTCGTGGCGGGACCGATGATGACGGGCCGGCTCGCGGGCGAGCGGCTGGGCGCCTGCACCGACTGCCGCCGCTTCTGGGCCCGCTACCGGGCAGGCGACATCGATCGCGCGGCGATCGACCGGATCGAGGGCCGGCTCGCTGTGACCGCCGGCACCTGCGCCGTCATGGGCACGGCTTCCACCATGGCCTGCATCGCCGAGGCGCTCGGCATGGCGCTCCCCGGCTCGGCCGCGATTCCGGCCGTCCATGCCGACCGCCTGCGCTGCGCCGAAGCGAGTGGCTTTCTCGCCGCCCGGATGGCGGTCGCGGGCGGGCCCCGGCCTTCCACGATCATCACGCCCGAGACGGTCGAGAACGCGCTCCGCGTGCTCCTCGCTCTCTCGGGCTCGACGAACGCGCTCGTCCACCTCACGGCGATCGCGGGCCGGCGCGGCATCGGGATCGACCTCCACCGGCTGAACGAGCTTTCGGACACGACGCCGGTGCTGGTCGATCTGAAGCCCACCGGTGCCGGCTACATGGAGGACTTTCATGCCGCGGGCGGGCTCGAGGCCGTCCTGCGCGAGCTCGCTCCCCTCCTCCACCTCGACGTGCCGACCATCACCGGCGAGAGCCTGCGCGAACGCCTCGCCCGCCCACCGGCCGAGCCCGTGGACCGGGCCGTGATCCGGCCACTGGAATCGCCGCTGGCGCCGGCGGGCGGGCTCGTGGCGCTGTTCGGCTCTCTCGCCCCCCGAGGAGCCATCCTCAAGCGGGCGGCCGCCACCCTTGCGCTGCTCGAGCACGAGGGCCGGGCCGTCGTGTTCGAGGGGCTCGAGGATCTGGCGCGACGCATCGACGATCCCACGCTCGACGTGACGCCTGCGGACGTGCTGGTGCTCAAGAACGCGGGCCCGGCGAGCCCTGCCGCCATGCCCGAAGCCGGCTATCTGCCGATCCCGACCAAGCTCGCGCGCGCCGGGGTGAAGGACATGGTCCGGATCTCGGACGCACGGATGAGCGGCACGGCGTTCGGCACCGTCGTCCTCCACGTCGCCCCCGATGCGGCCTCGGGCGGCCCGCTCGCGCTGGTGCAGAATGGCGACCGGATCAGGCTCAGCGTACGCGAGCGGCGGCTCGATCTTCTGGTGCCCGAGGCGGAGCTCGGGCGCCGGCGGGCGGTCTGGCGTCCGCCGGCGCTGCCCGAGCGCGGTTATGCGCGGCTCTGGGCCGAGCAGATCCTGCAGGCGCCGGAAGGGTGCGACTTCGCCTTCCTCCGCCCTTCGGGGCCAGCCTGAGCGACACCGGATCGGAAAGAGCAACGGAACAGGGACATGAGCAGCTTCACGGACAGCATGTGGCAGGAGATAGCACCGATCTACCGGGCGATCCTCGACTTACCGTTCAATCGTGAGCTCGCGGCGGGCACTCTCGGCCGCGAGCGGTTCGTGTTCTACATGATCCAGGACGCGCACTATCTCGGCATGTTCAGCCGTGCGCTCGCCGCTACCGCGGCCAAAGCCCCTTACGCCGACGCCCAGATCAAGTTCGCGAAGAGCGCTCACGATGCGATCGTGGTCGAGCGGGCGCTGCACGAGGGCTTCTTTCGCACGTTCGACGTGCCGCCGGAGCACTTCGCGGCGACCCCGCCCTCGCCCACCTGCGCCGGCTACGGCGACTTCCTGCTCGCGACGGCCTACGGCCAGCCTTTTGCCGTGAGCACCGCGGCGCTGCTGCCCTGCTTTCAGATTTATTACGAGGTCGGCAAGCATCTCGCGACGATCGCGGCCCCCGACAACCCGTACCAGCGGTGGATCGACACCTACAAGGACGAGTCGTTCGGGGATTCGGTCCGCGAGGTGCTGGACCACACCGACCGCGCCTTCGAGGCCGCGACGGCGGCCGATCGCCGCGCCATGCGCGAGGCCTATCTCAAGGCCGCCCGCTACGAATGGATGTTCTGGGACAGCGCCTGGCGGCTCGAAACCTGGCCGGTCTGAGGTCGGCGCCACGATGAACGGCCCCGCTGCGACCATGCGGCGGGCTGTGCCGATCCCGACGGGCTGCTAGGGAGGAGACGAGCGATCCACAGGCGGGAATGACATCGCCTGGGCGCTGCGGGGAACGAGCCCATGCAAGGGCAGAACGTCGTCGGACGATGGGCGCAGGCGGCTGCGCTCCTGGCCGTGGCTCTCCTCACCGGAGCGCCGGCGAGAGCGGAGCCGCCGGCGGTACTGCCTCCCTTCGTCGCAGCCTCGCTCGATGCAGCGGGCCGGCTGATCGCAGCCCCCACCGACGCCGACACCTACATCCTGCAGGCTCTCGATCAGGGAGCCTGGTATCGCCGCCTGCTGAGCTTTCCCGGCCCGCACAGTGTGGCCATCAGCACCGCGACGATGCGGATCGGCGGCTCCTGGGGCCGATCCGGCACCGCCGAAGAGGCCTTGCGCGCCTGCGGCGGCGTGGCGAGCGGCTGCCGCCTCTATCTCGACCGGGACGAGGTGGTCTGGCGGCCGCGGCGCTCCGATCCCGTCCCGGCGGCGCTCGTTCCGCCGCCCGGACCGGAAGCCGACACCGGAACGCTCGAAGGCCTGTTCACGGGCGCATTCGCGGATGCCGCACGCTGCGCCGGGCGGCCGGACACGGTCTGGGTCGAGGCCGCCGGTCGGCAGGCCTGCCTTCGCTACCATGCGGGCGGGCTCGGGCCGAGCAACCCGACGATGTTTCTCCTGCTCGACGGCGACGAGGTCTATCCGCTCTACGGCCGGAACCGGTCGATGATCACCGGGGTCGCCGCCATCGGCACCGCGCCGGTGGAGCGCGATGCCTGGATCGCGGCGCGGATGGCGGCGATCGCCGAAGGGGCCGGGCTGCCCTTCGTCGTCCTCAAGCGTCCGGGAACCGGCGGCTCGTCCGGCAATCAGTGGCGCAACGGCAAGACGCTCGAGGAGACGGCGCTCCTCAATGCAGCACTCGACGTTTTGGCCAGGCGCTACGGGGTGCGGCAATGGGCGATCGCCGGCCAGTCCGGCGGTGCGGCCGCAGCCGCGAACCTCTTGGCACATCGTCGGGACGTGGCCTGCGCGGCGCTGGGCTCGGGCCCGCTGTCGCTCGCCGCTCAACTGAGCTCCCAAGGCGCGGACAGTGCCGTGGTCCTGCCCGATCTCGACGATCCGCTGACGCACGTGGGCTCGATCGCCCCGGATCGGCTGCGCCGCGTGTTCGTGCTCTCCGACGAGCTCGACAGCCTGGTGCCGCTCGCCGTCCAGCAGCCGTGGGTCGACGAGGCAAGCGGGCGCGGCCTCGCGGTCGAGCATCTCGTCCGGCGCGGCTGGGGTGGCGGCCCCATGCACCACGATCTCACCTGGCGTGCGGTCGGGGTAGCGAGCTCCTGCGCGGCCGCGATCGGAGCACCCGAACCCCTGCAGCACGCCTCGGCCGAGCGCTCGACGGGATCCGGGGTCGCCGCGAACGGCGGCTGACCGGCACCGCCGATCGACCAGCGTCAGGCGGCCGCCGACGAGACCGGCCGGTCGGACTGGCCGGGACGCCAGCCTCGCGGCGCCGGCGGCAGGGGCTCGTCCGTCTCCCAGGGCAGGCCGTGCTCGCTGCGCCAGTGGAGCCAGGCGGCGAGGTGGAGCCGTGCCATGGTGCCGGCATGCTCGAGCAATGCTCGCCGCTCCGGCTTGCTCAGTGCCGCCGCCCCCAGATAGACCGCCTTGCGCTCGATCGGGCGCAGCGCATCGGACGGTGTTGCCGACTGGCCGCCGATCGCCTGCAGCATCGCGATGTGGAGCGCGTTGAAGCCGGGATGGAGCACGACCTCGGCGAACCGGTCCGCGGGCACGGGCTCGGGATGGGCCAGGAGCTCCTCGAGCCGGCGCATCACGGGCGGCGGCTCCGTCTCCTCGACGATCCGCAAGAGTCCGAGCGCCCGCAGCCGCTCGCCCCACCGTTCCGAGCTGCTCCAGAGTGCGAGTGGAATGGCGAGGACGAGGCCCGCCAGCACCGGGATCAGCCAGTAGAACAGCGTCGGCGTGAGAACGAAGGTCGCGATCGCGGCAGCGCTCCCCAGCACGGTCACCCAGCCGAACCGCCGCACGGTCTCGGCGACGAGGCCGCCGCTCATCTGCCGCCGCTGCGGCTGCCACTCGATCGCCGAGCCCAGGAGGATGTTGAGTACGAAGCCGGTGTGGAACAGCATCATGATGGGGGCGAGCAGCGCCGAGAGCAGCGTCTCGAGGAGAGCACTCAGCGTCAGGCGCAGGCTCCCACCCAGAGCGCGCCGTCGCGGGCCGTCGATCAGTGCCAGGAAAAGGCCGAACAGCTTCGGCAGGAACAGGAGGCCCAAGGTCACGACGAGCAGCAGCGTCGCCTCGGAGGAGACCGAGACCGGCAGGGTCGGGAACGGCCAGCCCTCGACGAAGTAGACCGGCCGGCCGTAGGTCAGCTCCCAGGCCTGCGCCGCCGAGAGCAGGAGGAACAGGAGCCAAAGCGGCGAGGTCAGGTACGACATGATGCCGATGCCGAGATGCAGCCGGCTCACCCAGTGCAGGTTGCGCACGAACAGCACCTTGATGTGCTGCATGTTGCCCTGGCACCAGCGCCGGTCGCGGGTGGCGAAGTCGGCGAGCGAGGGCGGCGGCTCCTCGTAAGAGTCGCCGAGGTCGTCGGCGATCCAGACCTGCCAACCGCCACGGCGCAGGAGCGCCGCTTCCACGAAATCGTGGCTCAGGATCTCGCCGCCCAGGGGGGCGCGGCCCGGCAGCAACGGCAGGCCGCACAGCTCGGCGAAGGGGACGATGCGGATGATCGCGTTGTGTCCCCAGTAGTTCCCCTCGCCGAGCGCCCAGTAGCTGATGCCCGAGGCCGAAAGCGGCCCATAGAGCTCGCCTGCGAACTGCAGCATGCGGGCGAACACGGTCCGGCCGCGCACGAGCTTGGGCGGCGCCTGGATCAGGCCGACGGCGGGATTGGCGTCCATGCGCTCGATCAGGCCCATGATCGCCCGGCCCGACATCAGGCTGTCGGCGTCGAGCACCACCATGTAGCCGTAGGCGCCGCCCCAGCGGGTGACGAAGTCCTCGATGTTGCCGGTCTTGCGCTTCACGTTGCGCAAGCGTCGCCGGTAGAAGATCCGCTCGCCACCCGGCACTTCCTGGCGCAGGCGCTGCCAGCTGTCGAGCTCGGCGAGCCAGATGTCGGGATCGGTCGTGTCGCTGAGCACGAACAGGTCGACGCGCCCGCTGCCGGGCTGCGCCTGCAGATCCTCCCACATCGCCTGCACGCCGGCGAACACGCGCTCGGTATCCTCGTTGTAGATGGGCGCTATCACCGCGACTCGCGGCAGCGGACCAGCCGGCGCGGATCCGGGTGGCGCAGGGGGCGTCGTCCGCAGGAGACGGGCGAGGAGCACGGCGGCACCGGCGGCGAGCGTCCAGAAGGACTGGGCCAGCCAGAGCAGGAGGACGGTGAAGATCGCCGTGTGCGTGATGTCGAGATAGCTGAGGCCGTCCGTGCCCAGGATCTCGACGAAGGTGGCGACACCCCAGACGGTGGTGGCGAGAATCAAGAAGCCGAACGCGGCCCGCCGGTTGCGGGCGCTCCGGGTCAGAGGGGCCAGCGCCTGATCGCCGCCGCCCGCCATGCGGCGGACCCGCTGGGGTGCCCGGGCCGGCAGGAGGCGACGTATCCGCGAGGTGGCGAGGCGCCAGTCCATGACCGAGCGGAAGGCGCGCCGCCGGATGCTGAGCGGCTGGTCGCGCGGTGCCAGCGCTGCGGCCTCGCCCTCGGCCCCGTCCTCGCGTGCCGTCTGCTGAATGAGGAGCAGGCGCGCAGCGCGCAAGGCCGCGAGCACGGCTTCCTCCTCCGCCGCCGCAGGCTTGTCGGCGGCGCAGCGCGCGACGATCTCGCGCGCCAGATCCCGCGCCGTATCGTGCTCGAGGCCGGCCGCTTCGAGATAGGCGCGCACACGGGCCGTCGCCGTCGGCCAGGGCGGGCCGAGAGCATCGTCCGACACGGCGGGATTGGCTGAGGAGGCTGCGCTCATCTCTCGTTCTCACCGGCCGGGAAGGCCGCTCAACTGTGATCCAGGCGATAGAGCCAAGTCTCCGATATGGGCTTGCCCGCCTGCGAAAGAAAGCAGCGCAGCTCGACCGCCCCCTCGCCCAGATCGACGTCGAAGCTCACCTGCCAGCCGCCGGTCACGTCGTTGCGGCGGACGATCGGGGGAGAGCACTTGCCATTGTGGCATTCGACCACGGCCTCGGGCAAGGCGTCCGTCGGGAAGTCGGGACCTGGTGGGCCGAACTCGACCACCACGCGGCGCAATCTCGGCGGACGCTCCCCGCCGGGCTCGCCGCCCTGGCCGATCCGGGTGGCGAGCACGACCACGAGTCCGGTCTCGATCGGCGACTGCAGCGACCAGAGCAGGCTGTAGGCGACGCGCAGCTCGCGGCCGGCGTTGACCGGCTCCTCGGGCGTCCAGAACGCCACGATGTTGTCGTGGGTCTCGTCCAGGATCGGGATCTCGATCAGCCGGATCGAACCTTTGCCCCAGGCCCCTTTGGGCTCGACCCAGAGATTGGGCCGCTGCTCGAAGCGGGCGTCGAGATCGCCGTAGTCGCCGAAGGCGCGCTCGCGCTGCAAAAGGCCGAAGCCACGCGGATTTTCGTCGCCGAACACGCTGATGCGGAGCTGGTCGGGATTGACGAGCGGCCGCCACAAGGCCTCGCCGTTGGCACGCCAGATCGCGAGCCCGTCGGAATCGTGTACCTGCAGCCGGCTGTCGTCGATGCCGGCCCGGTCGTTGGGCCCGAAGAAGAACATGCTGGTCAAAGGGGCGAGGCCAACCTGGCTCACATCGGCCCGAAAGAACAGGCTGGCGTCGACCGCCACCATGGTGCCGTCCCTCGGCGTCACGTCGAAGCGATAGGCACCCGCCACGCTCGGGCTGTCGAGGAGCGCGCAGATCTGCAAAGGATCGCGCGGATCGTTCGGGCGGAAGATCCAGAACTTCGTGAAGGCCGGGAACTCCTCGGGCTTGCCCAGGCCCGTCTCGAGTGCGAGGCCGCGCGCGGAGATGCCAAAACGCGTGTTACGCCCGACCGCACGGAAGTAGCTCGCCCCCAGGAAGGTCAGAAGCTCGCGCGGCTCGCTGCCCTGATCGAAGACGTAATGGATGCGAAAGCCGGCGAACCCGGCGTCCTTGGGCAGCGTCTCCTGCATCTTGACGGTGCCGAAGTCGAACAGGCCGGGATCGTAGAGCACCTCCCGCGCGTTGCCCTCCTCGACCAGATGGATCCGGACCGGCGAGCGGTGGACGGAACCCAGGTGGAAGAGCTGCAGCGAGTAGAGGCTGTTGCCGAGCGGCACCGCACGATCGGGCCGGTAGCGGATCGCGCGCCACTGCTGCGGCGGCAGGTCGGTCAGCCACGACGGGACCGTCGGCCGGCGCTGGTAGGGCTGCTGGGCCAGCTCCTTGGCCTGCACGATCAGCCGCTCGAACGAGAACGGCTCCGGCGGCCCCAGCTCCACCGGGACCTGCGCGGAGGTCACCGACGGCACCAGGAGACCGGCCGCCGGAACGAGGAGCCCAGCACTCAGGGCCTGACGCCGTGACCAATGCGCCCGCATGTCTCCAACCTTGTGAGATCCCGACCCAATCGCAGCTCGACGCCGCACCCACGCGCGACGGCGAGCCCCGTCCCGGCGCCGACATGACATCCTAAGGGCGCTCCCCGCAACCCCGTTCCCGCCCACACGCTCCGCGCGGGCGAAACTAACGCGATCACCGAGCGTAAGCGAAGGCTTTTTCAGGACTTCTCCCGCGTGGTGAGCCATCCTGGCACGGTGCACCAGTTCCGCCCCGGCCTCAAGGCGCATTCGCGCGGCCGCCACGCGGAGCCGTCGGGAAAAGAGGGGTGCCGCGCGGCCGGACAGCCGGGCAGAAACGAGGTGTTTGGAGCGGCCGGCGGAACGACGGCAGCAGCGTCAACGCTTTTTGGCTTGGACATCGTAATAAAGGAGAATTCCGAATTCGTTCGTGCAATTCCGATGCGTCGTGCGCATGCTTCCGCCTGAAAGCCGGAGGCGGGTCGACCGGGAATGTTATCCTAAGACATGCACGACGACAAGCGAATGGAGGTGCGGTTCCGGCATCCTCGTGGGCCAAAGGACGGAGCCTCTGCTTTCAGGGGGAGGGTTCCGGACCTACCAAGCTCACGGCTTCGTAGAGGTCGGCCAAGCGCAGCTCGATGCCGGGCGGGTCGAGCTGCAAGACGGCGTCGCGGCCGCACAGCTCCTGATAATGCCAGCCGTTCGCGATACGGCGATAATGCTCGACCCGTACGTGGTCCTGGGCGATCAGCACATAGTGCTGCAAGGATGGCAGGCTCTGGTATTCCTGCCACTTCTCGCCGCGGTCCCTGGCCTCGGTCTCGGGCGAGAGGATCTCGAACAGGGCAACGGGCCTGGAGACGAAATAGGGATCGATCTCGGGCTCGCAGGTGATGCTGGCATCGGGCAGCCGCCCGCGACGACCACTCGCGGCCGTCCTGACGAGAAGGTCGGGACCGTTCACGCGGCAGGGCCCACCGCGTAGCTGCGGGCCGATGGCCAGGATGAGATTGACCTGGATGTCGTTGTGAGCGCGGCTCGCCCCGGCCATGGGGACGATGCGCCCGTCGACGAACTCGAAGCGACCTTCCCGGCCGTGCAGCCAGTCGCGAAATTCGTGGATATCCCGGATCTCGGGATAGATCGGCTGTGGCTGCGCCAAGGCTCGCCCCTCCTTCGCCTACGAGCCTATCGGGGGCGTGGTCGGGCGACAAGAGCATCGGGGACGCTCGACATATGGGCGAACGCTAACGGCGCTTTTACAGCTCTCGCATATCTCTCGCGTTGTTGCCGTGATCCGAACGAAGATCACGGCGAAAGGCGTTTTCCGGGAGGAGCCGCTGACCCTGCCCCCTGTAGCCGATGAGAACGTCTCGCTCGACCTGCCGGGCAAGCGCACCTTCGAGATCCTCGAACGGCTGGACCAGATCCGGAACGATCGGACGGTCATGGGCCACATGCTGCAGCGGCACGATGCGGCGCACGGGTTCCTGCGGGACTTGGACCGGAACTACGAGAAGGTCCGCTTGAAGATCCAGCAGATCGAGAAGCGGCTGGAGAAGGCTGGGTTGTGAGGTGAGCACCTCGTACTTGGCATAGAGGGGCGCGTGGTTTGCCAAATTCGCCCCACCCCTTTTCCTCAATGCATAATAACCGGGAGCTTCTCTGCCCTGTTCTCCGTGATACGACCAGGCCGCTGACACTCCTGTCATGGTTACCAAGCAGATGAATAGCAATAATAAGTTCCTGAAATTTCAGCCATTTTTGCCGCTGTTTGCTGTACTGGCTGTACTGGTTTATGGCGGCTCGTCATCGCTGACCAATTTAGATATTCCATTCATCATCGCCGTTCCTACCGGAGCTGCCATCGGGCTCGGCGTAGTTCTTGGAATGCTTTATGCGTTCGTGATTCCGGTCATGCTGGTGGTCGGGATCGTGACTTGCCTCTCCGGGCAATCGGGTGAGCGGCGAAAGCGTTTCAAGCGCTTCGCGTCGTATCCGATCACCATTGCGTCGATGGCGGCCATTCTGATGGTCGCCGTTGGCTGGGTAGGCCAGCTTGGCGTGTTGTGGTGGCTCCTGATCTGGGCGGTGCTGGCGTTTGGCATGCGTCTGCAGGAGAAACGGAAGCCGCTGTTCATCAACACGCCTGATGCTGACCCCACGCCGGAGGGTCTGCCCCTTGAGAGGTTCCTATCTCGCTTCGTGAGTCGCATCTGGTCCCTGATGCCAAAGCCTGGGCAGGAGGCAAGGGAACAGGCGGCGAAGGAGGCTGCAGAGAAGGCCAGCCTGCTTGCACGGCTCGAGGAGCAGGAGGTGCAGATCGCTTGGCTGATGGATGAGCGAGCCAAGCTGAACGAGCGGGTTACAGAGCTGCAAGTAGCTCTGGCGCGAGAAACGGTACGCTCCCGTAGCGCATCGAAGAGACGGCAGCGTCCGGTCGATGCGGCATACAAGACGGTCGGGCTCGACCCGCATTGCCCCGACTTCCTCGTCGGGGCGGCTCAGGCCAGCTTCAGGCGCAACCATCATCCTGATCGGTTTGTCGGCAATCTGGAGGAGCAGGCCCGAGCCGAGCGGCTGTTCAAAGATGCGGAGCAGGCGTTCGGCATCATCAGGAGGGAAAGGGGGCTTTAAGCCCCCTCTCGGTTTCGAGGACTATACGAAATCACGCTTCTTCGTAGCGTTTGGGGGCTACGTGGCCGTGCTCGCCTGGGCACAGCTGGAGGCCAAGCGGGTAGGCTGAGCCTTGCTCTATGATGGGGAGGTCCGGCGAGCGTAGGGTGGACAGGTTGACTTCATATGGTGCCACCGAAACCGGCGAAAGCTGCCACTGCTGTCAATATCGCTCAGACCTCGGCGTAAATCTCATCGAGCGGGAGGGAGGTGTCAAAAGACTCCAATGGGACAGCGCCGCTGCCGATCGCGCTGCGGACCTCCCAGACCTCGCCATGGCGCGTGTGGGCCTCGACGCGGCGGGCGTCCTGCCAGATCAAGAGGATGATCTCGACCGAAGGGAGCGAGCGGTAGAAGTCGAGCTTCGCCGTGCGGTCCTCCTTCTCGGTGGACGAGGAAAGGACCTCGGCAACCAGGCGCGGCTCGTCGAAGGTCCGCTCACCTGAGCCGACGCACGATACGAGAACATCGGGGATGCGGTACTCGTCGTCGTCGTCGCTCCGGGCAACGCCTCCACCGGCGTAGGCGCGGCAAGGTGGCCGAAGTCGCGCATCGAGCGCTCGGACGAGATTCATCGTGATCACGACGTGCCGCCGAAGCGGCGGGTTCATCGCGACAGGCGCGCCGTGAACCAGCTCGTAGCGGGTATCCGTGCCGTCGTCCCACGCGAAGAACTCGGCCACGGTCATGCCGCGCGGCGCCGGCTGCTCCATGCTGGACCTCCGGTAAAGCCCGGAAGGAAGCTAGCAGCCGGCCGATCGTCCGTCACGCCAGGCTCTTGCTCGCGATCTCGTAAGAATCGCGCGACAGGCCCGGGGTCGCCACCACGCGCTCGAGTTCGGCGCGCATCAGGGACTGGCGGTGCTCGTCGAAGCGACGCCAGCGGCCCAGGGCCGAGAGCAGGCGGGCGGCGACCTGCGGGTTGCGGCGGTCGAGCTCGAGGACCTTGTCGGTGAGGAGACGGTAGCCGGCACCGTCGCGGCGGTGGAAGCCGACGAGGTTCATCATGGCGAAGGAGCCGAGGAGTGCCCGCACCCGGTTGGGGTTGGACCAGGTGAAGGCGGGATGCGCCATGAGGTGCTCGACGCGCTCCGGCGCCGCCTCGTCCTCGATCATGGCCTGGAGCGAGAACCATTTGTTGACGACGAGCGGCTCCTTCTCCCACTTCTCGTAGAAGCTCGCCAGCGCCGCTTCGCTCTCCGGCATGCCGGTCTCGGTGATGAGGCGCAGCGCCGACAGGCAGTCGGTCATGTTGTCGGCGCGGGCATACTGCGTGCGCACGAGCGCCTGCCCCTCCTCGTCCCGGGCGTAGGCGAGATAGGCGAGTGCCAGGTTCTTGAGGGAGCGCCTGGCGATCGCGGCGGTGTCGATCGAGAACGGGCCCTCGTCGGTGTTGGCACGGTAGGCGGCGAGCCAGGCGCCGTGCAAGCTGCGGCCGAGCTCGCGGCGGGCGAGGTCGAGGGCGAAGCGGATGCCCTCGACGTCGATCACCTGCATCTGCTGGCCGAGATAGGAGCTGCTCGGCAGCGACAGCATCCGGGCGGCGAAGGCCGGGTCCTCGCCGGCACGGTCGAGGCTCTTCGCGAAGGCGTCGATCAGGCGGCGGTCCAGAGTCGAGGGTGCGCGGCCGGCGGCGTGATCACCGACCAGGGCAAGGAGCACGTTGCTCGCGAGGCGCTGGCCCGCGTCCCAGCGCACGAAATCGTCGGTGTCGTGGGCCATGAGGTGCGCCAGCTCGTCGTCGCTGTAGCCGGCGTCGAGCTTGACCGGGGCCGAGAAGCCGCGAAGGAGCGACGGCACGGGCTCGCCGCCCTCGAGGCCGATGAAAGTGAAGCGCTGTGCGGGCTCCGTGAGCTCGAGCACGCGCTCCGTTCCTTTCGGCTCGTTCTCGCCCTCGAGCTGGAGCCGACGGGGCGTCCCGTCGCGGCCGATCAGGCCCATGCGGATCGGGATGTGGAAGGGCAGCTTCTCCTCCTGCCCCGGCGTGGGCGGGGTGCGCTGGGCGATCTCCAGCGTCAGCGCCTGCCGGTCGGGGTCGAAGCGGCGCCGGACCTCGAGCTCGGGCGTGCCGGCCTGGCTGTACCAGCGCATGAACTGCCCGAGGTCGCGGCCGGAAGCGTCGGCCATGGCCTGCACGAAGTCCTCGCAGGTGACGGCCTGCCCGTCGTGGCGCTGGAAATAGAGGTCGATGCCCTTGCGGTAGGTCTCCTCGCCGAGCAGCGTGTGCAGCATGCGGATCACCTCCGCACCCTTCTGGTACACGGTCGCGGTGTAGAAATTGTTGATCTCGATGTAGCGGTCGGGGCGGATCGGATGCGCCAGCGGGCCCGCGTCCTCGGCGAACTGCACGTCGCGGATGAACACGACGTCGCCGATGCGCTTCACACCGGGCGAGTGCATGTCGGCCGAGAACTGCTGGTCGCGGAAGACGGTGAGGCCTTCCTTGAGGGTGAGCTGGAACCAGTCGCGGCAGGTGACGCGATCGCCGGTCCAGTTGTGGAAATATTCGTGGGCGATGACCCGCTCCACGTTCATGAAGTCGAAGTCGGTCGAGGTGTCGGCGCGGGCGAGCGTGGCCGAGGTGTTGAAGATGTTGAGGCCCTTGTTCTCCATGGCGCCGAAGTTGAAGTCGTTGACCGCGACGATCTGGAACAGATCCAGGTCGTACTCGAGCCCGTAGCGGTCCTCGTCCCACTTCATGGCCTTCTTGAGCGAGGCCAAAGCATGGTGGCACTGGCCGATGTTGGCGGCCTCGGAGTAGAGCCGGAGCTGGACCTTGCGGCCGGAGCGGGTGGTGAACTCGTCCTCGAGGCAGGCGAGGTCGCCCGCGACCAGGGCGAAGAGATAGGAGGGCTTCGGGAACGGGTCCTCCCACAAGGCCCAGTGGCGCCCGCCGGGAAGGTCACCGCGGTCGATCGGGTTGCCGTTCGAGAGCAGGACGGGGCAGGCGCTGCGGTCGGCCTCGATGCGCACCCGGTAGCGCGCCATGACGTCCGGGCGGTCCTGGAAGTAGGTGATGCGGCGGAAGCCCTCGGGCTCGCACTGGGTGCAGAACACGCCGTTGCTGATGTAGAGCCCCATGAGCGCGGTGTTGGCTGCAGGATCGATCCGGCTTCTGACCTCGAGCGTGAACTCGTCCGGCGGGTCGAGGAGCACGATCCGGTCGCTCTCCTTGCGCCAGCGCTCCGGCGGCAGAGGCGCTCCGTTCAGGGTCAGGGCGAGGAGGTCCTGGTTCTCCCCGAAGAGGACGAGCTCCCGCCCCTCGCCTTTCGGGTTGCGGCGGAAGGTCTGGCGCGAGGTGACGAGGGTGGCCTCGGGCTCGAGGACGAAGTCGAGCTCGATCTCGGGGGTCAGGAAGGCCGGCGGCCGGTAGTCCTTCAGATAGACGGGCTCGCGGGTCGGGGCCTGGCTCATCGGCAGCGTCCTCGGAAAGATCGAAAGGGATGCGGGCCTTATCGCGCGCGGCCCGGCGCTTGGCAACGCGAGGTGCACGGGGTGCCGTGGCCCTTGAAGACCGGGAGCGCAGCGACTAGCGTCCGGCGCCGCTGGCAAGAAGGCGAGGAGACGAATGGCCAGGACGGCGTTCATCGGGCTCGGCGTCATGGGCTTTCCCATGGCCGGGCATCTCAAGGCGAAGGGCCACGAGGTCACGGTCTACAACCGCACGCCGCAGAAGGCGGCGGCCTGGGCCGAGCGCTTCGGCGGCAGGACGGCGCCGACCCCGCGCGAGGCGGTGCAAGGGGCCGAGCTCGTCTTCGCCTGTGTCGGCAACGACGACGATCTGCGCTCGGTCGTCTACGGCGAGGCGGGCATCCTGGCCGGGCTCGCGGAAGACGCGATCCTCGTCGACCATACCACCGCCTCGGCCGACGTGGCGCGCGAACTGGCCAGGGCCTGCGGCGAGCGCGGACGGCACTTCATCGATGCGCCGGTTTCGGGCGGTCAGGCCGGGGCGGAGAACGGTGTGCTCACCATCATGTGCGGTGGCGAGGAAGCGGCATTCGCGCGGGCCGAGCCCGTGATGCGCGCTTACGGCCGGGCGGTGACGCTGATGGGGCCGGCAGGCTCGGGCCAGCTCACCAAGATGGTGAACCAGATCTGCATCGGCGGCCTCGTCCAGGCCCTGGCCGAGGCGGTCAACTTCGCGCAGAAGGCCGGGCTCGATACCGACAAGGTGCTGGCCACGATCTCCAAGGGGGCCGCGCAGTCCTGGCAGATGGAGAACCGCTGGAAGACGATGGCCGAGGGGAAGTTCGACTTCGGCTTCGCCGTGGACTGGATGAGAAAGGATCTCGCGATCGTGCTGGACGAAGCGCGCCGCAACGGGGCGGCACTGCCGGTGACGGCGCTGGTCGATCAGTTCTACCGGCAGGTGCAGCAGAAGGGTGGCGGGCGCTTCGACACCTCGAGCCTGATCGTCAACCTGCGCGAGCCCTGACCCCCTTCGGCAAGGCTGCCACACCGTATGGCCATTCGAAGAAGCTCCGTAGCGGAAACGGCTGCGCGTTCCCATATTGCAGGGCGAAACGGATGCCAACTTCAGGGTCCGTGAAGCGTTTCAGGATGGCGCGCCGCTGAAGCGGGCGCCGGACGGATGAGGCGAAAGGCCATGGAGCCGAAACGGGCTAAGTTCACGATCGGTCAGGTGGTCAGGCATCGGATGTTCCCGTTCCGTGGCGTGATCTTCGATGTCGACCCCGAGTTCAGCAATACCGAAGAGTGGTACGAATCCATTCCGAAGGAGGTGCGTCCGGCCAAGGATCAGCCTTTCTATCATCTCCTGGCCGAGAACGCGGAAAGCTACTACGTCGCCTACGTGTCCGAGCAGAACCTCCTGCCCGACACGAGCGGCGAGCCGGTCGGGCACCCGCAGATCCCGCAGCTCTTCGGTGAGCTGAAAGGCGGGCGCTACGAGCCGCGCTCGACCTACGCCAACTGACGGCCGGCCGCCGCCCGGATCGCGGTAGGCGCGGGCGGTGGCCGCCGTACCTTCCCGTCCCGGCGCGACGGGCGTAAGATCGTGCCCATCCTGCCTGCACGCGAGTAGAGACATGAGGTTCTTCATCGACACGGCCGACGTGGCCGAGATCGCCGATCTTGCCGCCTCGGGCCTGGTCGACGGTGTCACCACCAACCCATCCCTGGTCGCCAAGACCGGCCGCAACTTCCTCGAGGTCGTGCGCGAGATCTGCGAGCTCGTGCCGGGCCCGGTGAGCGCGGAGGTGACCGCGGTCCACTACGAGGGGATGCTCGCCGAGGGCCGGAAGCTCGCGAAGCTCGCCCCCAACGTGTGCGTGAAGCTGCCGCTCACCTGGGACGGGCTCAAGGCCTGCAAGGCCCTCTCGAGCGAGGGGACTCAGGTCAACGTCACCTTGTGCTTCTCGGCCGGCCAGGCGCTGCTCGCTGCCAAGGCCGGGGCTACCTTCGTCTCGCCTTTCGTCGGGCGGCTCGACGATATCGGCCACGAGGGGATGCAGCTCATCTCGGACATCGTCGAGATCTTCCGCAACTATCCCGACACGATCCGCACCGAGGTGCTGGTCGCTTCCGTCCGCACGCCCAACCACGTGATCGAGGCGGCGCGCCTCGGTGCCCACGTCGCCACCCTGCCGCCCAAGGTGCTGCGCGATCTCGTGCAGCACCCGCTCACGGACAAGGGATTGGCGGCGTTCCTCAAGGACTGGGAGAAAACCGGCCAGCGCATTCTCTAGGAGGAGAACCGTGACGAGGTTCCGTCCTGCCCGTTCCGTCGCCGTTCTGGCCCTCGTGGCGACGAGCGCCGTAGGCAGCGCCGCACGGGCAGCGGAGCCTTTGGACGCGCTTCTCGACCGGCTCGCTCCCAGAAAGACGCCGCAAGGCTCGGTCGAGGTGACGAGCTGGATCGAGCGCGGTGACGGCGGCTCGGAGCTCGTGGTCCAGCTCGTGCCCAAGGGACAGGTCAAGCTCGTGGCCGATCCGGGGGTCACGGTGACGCCGCTGCCGCGCGAAGGCATCGCCTGGTCGGCCGATGCGCCGGTGAGCGAGGTCGATCCGAACCGGGATTATTTCGCGACGCCGCCCACGCTCCGCGTCCCGTTCTCGGGCGGGGACGGCAAACCGGTCGAGGCGGCGGTCGAGTACGCCTACTGCCTCGTCGACTATCAGTGCCTGTTCGGCGAGACCAGGGTCAGCGCGCCGACGCAGCCATAGGGGTGATCGCCTCCCGCGATGGAGAAGCCCCGAGCGGCGTCCCGCAGCTTTCGCGGAGAAAGGCTCGCGTCGAGAGCAGGGTCCGGGCGGCACCGCCCGCCGGAGACCTGCCCCGTGCTCACCGCACCGGCCGACGCGATCGGATGCTGCATCGGAACGAGGGAATCGTGCGGGCGTGCTGCTCGCGAAGACGTGCGGAGCGGTGGCTGCCTTGACCAAGGCCGCGTATCCAGTAGGTTAGCGACGCCTGCGAACGTGAATTCTCAGGTCCTGGGCAGCACGACGAGAGGACGATGATGGGCGACCGGACGCGGCGGACCTTCCTTCTTTCGGCTTCCGCCCTTGCGGGCGCCGTGGCCTGTCCCACCCTCGCCCGCGCCGGGGAGAAGCAGCAGCTCATCGTCGACAAGGCGCGCATCGTCGTGGAGTCGTTCCTCAACGACCCGCAGTTCGCGAAGATGCGGGTCTATGTCCAGAACGCCTATGGCGTGCTCGTGATCCCGGACCTCCTCAAGGGCGGCTTCTTCATCGGCGTCGAGCACGGCACGGGCGTTCTCCTCGGACGCGATCCGCAGTCCGGCGCCTGGAGCCAGCCCGCCTTCTTCGAGATCTGGGGCGGCAGCTTCGGTCTGCAGTTCGGCGGCCAGAGCTCGGATGCGATCTTCACCATCATGAACCAGGGTGCGATCCAGAAGCTGCTCTCCGCCCGCTTCCAGCTCGGGGCGGACGCCAGCGTGGCGGTCGGCGAGCTCGGGGCGGGCGTGGGTGCGGGCACCACCGTCCAGTTCGGCGAAGACGTCTATGCCTTCGCCCGCAACATGGGCGTCTATGGCGGACTGGCGCTCGATGGCACCTATGCCAAGCCCAGGAACGACCTGAACCAGGCCTATTACGGCCAGCCGCTCACGGCGGAGCAGATCGTGCGCCAGCGCATTGCCCCGGCGGTTCCGGGCACCGAAGGCCTGCGCCAGGCGCTCTCGCAGTTCTGATCCGGTCCACGGCCTCTCAGCCCGCGCCGGCCGTGCGCCGGCGGCGCAGCATGCCCACAAGCCCGCCTCCGGCTCGCGGCACGCGTTTCGGCTCGGCGACGGCGTAGTCCATCACCGTGCGCCGCACGCGCTCGAGCTCGCTGGGCCGACCGCCGAGCACGCGGCTGTACATCTCGATGAACATCTCGACCGTGTCGGCAGCGCCCCAAGGGCGGGAGCCGCGCATGTGCGCGGCCATCACCGCCAAGCCGAGATTGTCGATGAACTGGCGGCCGACGGCTTCCGGCGCCCCGGCCTGGTCGAACAGGCGGATGATCATGCGCAGCGCCCGGCCGGTTTCGTAGGCCGCGCGCGGCTCCACGAGCCCCGGCAGCCGGGTCAGCGTCAGAAGAAGCGTCTCGTTCACACCGCCCGTGAACGCCGCCTCGATCTCGGCAAGGCTGCTGAACGCGACCGTGGGGGCGAAAGCGACCCCTCGGATGCCACGCCGGAAAGCCTCTTGTGCGTCGATCGCGTCCACGGAATTCGATGCTGCCAGACAAGGATGATCGGTTCGGGCCACCACCGCCAGCATAGCGGCGCTCGCCGGTCAAGGACCTCGCCAGGGCGAGCGGCGCCGGCGGAAACCCGCCGCCGTGCGCGACAAGGTCGCACCGAGGCGACCCCGTCGTCACGAAAGCAGGAGGGATATGGATCGCCCGACGATTGTGGTAAAGTCGCACGGTCGCGACGGGGAAGCAACACGAGTCCCGCCTTTTCTTCTTGGAAATCACGATGAGCGAGCGTCCTGCCTCAGCCGCCGACGTCGCAGCCGAGACCATCCTCTTCCTTCTGATTCCCGACTTCTCGATGATCGCCTTCACGAGCGCCATCGAGCCGTTGCGGATCGCCAACCGGCTCTCCGGCAAGCAGCTCTATACCTGGCGGCTCGTCTCGCGCGACGGCAAGCCGGTGGCGGCGAGCAACGGTATCGCGATCCAGGTGGATGCCGCGATCGGCGAATGCGAGCCCGGCAGCAGCGGTTCCATGCCGGTGATCGTCCTGTGCGGCGGCCTCGGCTCCGAGCACTACCAGGACAAGGAGGTGTTCGCTTGGCTGCGCCGCTGGGACCGGCGGGGTGCGCAGGTGGGAGCCTTGTGCACCGGCGCCCACGTTCTGGCCCGGGCCGGCCTCCTCGACGGGCACCGCTGCACGATCCACTGGGAGAACCTGCCGGGCTTCATGGAGGCCTTCCCGGACATCCAGGTCACGTCGGATCTCTACGAGATCGACCGCAACCGGTTCACCTGCTCGGGCGGTACGGCGGCGCTCGATCTCATGCTGAACCGGATAGCGCTGGCGCACGGCGACGAGCTCGCGACCAAGGTCTCCGAGCAGTGCATCGTCGACCGGATCAGAGGCCCGCACGACCGGCAGCGCATGCCGCTCCGGGTGAGGCTCGGCGTGCACCACCCGAAGCTGATCCAGGCGGTCGAGATCATGGAGGCCAATATCGAGGAGCCGTTGAGCCAGGAATCGCTCGCCCGCTACATCGGCCTGTCGCGACGCCAGCTCGAGCGGCTGTTCCGGCGCCATCTCGGCCGCACGCCCGCGCAGTACTATCTCGAGACCCGGCTCGAGCGCGCGCGGCATCTCCTCTACCAGACCGACATGCCGATCATGAGCGTGGCCTGCGCCACGGGCTTCGTCTCGGCCTCGCACTTCACGACCTGCTACCGGCAGATGTTCGGCAAGACCCCGCGCGCGGAGCGGGTCAGGGCGGCGTGAGCTCCTCCAAGGGCCAGCGTGCGCGCGCCGGCACGGCCTGGTCGTTCACGGATGCCAGCCGCAGCCGCTCGATCCCGGCCCAGGCGACCATGACCGCGTTGTCGGTGCAAAGGGCGAGTGGCGGGGCCACGAGACGAAAGCCGAGACCCGCCGCGGCCGCCTCGAGGCGCTGGCGGAGATAGCGGTTGGCGGCGACCCCGCCGGCCAGCACCAGCGTGCGGCCATCCGGATGATCGGCACGGAACGACCGCATGGCGCGCGCCGCCCGATCCACGAGCACGTCGCCGACGGCGGCCTGGAAGCTGGCGCAGAGATCGCGCATCGTGGCCTCTCTGCCGGCCTCCCGGCCCAGCGCCAGGATCTGGTGGCGTACGGCGGTCTTGAGGCCGGAGAAGGAGAAATCGCAGCCCTTCGTGCCGATGAGCGGCCGCGGCAGCGGGAAGCGCTCCGGATCGCCTTCCGCCGCCAGCGCCTCGACCGCGGGGCCGCCCGGATAGCCCAGGCCCAGCATCTTCGCGACCTTGTCGAAGGCTTCGCCGAGCGCGTCGTCGATCGTCGTGCCGAGCTGACGGTAGCGTCCGACACCTTCGACCGCGACGAGCTGGCAGTGCCCGCCCGAGACCAGAAGCAGGAGATAGGGGAAGTCCAGCTCGGGTGCGACAAAGCGCGCGGTGAGCGCATGCGCCTCCAGATGGTTGACCGCAACCAGCGGCAGGTCGTTGACCAGCGCGATGGTCTTCGCCGTGAGCAGGCCCACCATGACGCCGCCGATGAGCCCGGGCCCGGCGGTGGCGGCCACACCGGCGAGGTCCGCGAAGCCGATCCCGACCGCCGCCATCGCCTCGGCGACGAGGAGGTCGAGCTTCTCGACGTGCGCCCTTGCTGCTATCTCCGGCACCACGCCGCCATAGGGCGCATGCTCGGCGAGCTGGGAGAAGAGAGGAGCCGAGAGGACCTGCCGGTCGGCGCGCACGAGCGCTGCCGCCGTCTCGTCACAGCTCGTCTCGATCCCGAGCACGATCGCGCTGTCCTGCACCGCTCCGCTCCATGCCAGCTTCGACCGACGAGCCCGATGTCTAACCCGAAACGCGAGAACCGGCCATGACGCTCCGTCTGCCCCTGCGCCTCGGCACGCGCGGCTCGCCCTTGGCGCTTGCCCAGGCGCGGATGGTCAAGGCCGCGCTCGCCGCCGTCGAGCCCATGCTCGCCGCCGACGACGCCGTCGAGATCGTGGTGATCAAGACCACGGGCGACAAGGTCCTCGACCGGCCCCTGGCCGAGATCGGTGGCAAGGGTCTGTTCACGAAGGAGATCGAAGACGGCCTCGTCGCGGGCAGCCTCGACATCGCCGTCCATTCCATGAAGGACATGCCGACCGTCCTGCCCGCAGGGCTCGTCATCGACGCCGTCCTGCCGCGCGAGGATCCGCGCGACGCTCTGATCGCACGCGGACCGCGGCGCATCGCCGAACTGCCGCACGGGCTCACGGTGGGCACCGCCTCCTTGCGGCGCGCGGCCCAGCTCCGAGCGCTGCGGCCCGATCTCGTGGTGGTGCCGCTGCGCGGCAACGTGCAGACCCGGCTTAAAAAGCTCGATGCCGGCGAGGTGGGGGCGACCTTCCTCGCCATGGCGGGCTTGGTGCGGCTCGGCCTCGCCGAGGTGGTCTCGGTCCCGCTCTCACCCGAGGAGATGCTGCCGGCGGTGGCGCAGGGTGCGATCGGGATCGAGTGTCACGCCGGCAACGCGCCGGTGACGGAGCTGCTCGCCCGGATCAACCACGTCCCGACCATGACCCGGATCACCGCCGAGCGGGCCTTCCTCGCTGCCCTCGACGGCTCGTGCCGCACGCCGATCGCGGCACTCGCCGAGCTCGACGGCGACCGGCTCCGCCTGCGAGGCCTCGTCGCGAGCCCGGACGGGCGGCGGATCGAGCGGATCGAGGCGGAAGGTGCGGCGGCCGATGCGCGAGCGCTCGGTGCCGAGGCCGGCGCGCGCATCCGGGTAAGGCTGGATGCCGATTTCTTCGCCGGCCGAGCCGGCTGAGAACGGGAGAGGGGCGATGCTGGTCCTGGTGACCCGACCGCGCGAGCAGGGGGAGAAGACGGCGCGGCTGCTGGCGACGATGGGCCACGAGGCGATCGTCGAGCCGGTGCTGGAGATCCGGCCTCTGCCCGTGCCGAAGCTCGACCTCGCCGGGATCGCCGCGGTCGCGATCACGAGCGCCAACGCGGCGCACGCGCTCGCGGCCCTGCCCGAGGACCTGCCGGTCTTCGCCGTCGGCGGCGCCACCGCTGCCGCCGCCAGAGCCGCGGGCGACCGCGCGATCCGGGTGGCACGGGGCGACGGGCGCGCGCTCGCGGCCTTGATCGCGCAGGCGCTCCCGCCCGAGAGCGGCGCCATCCTGCACCTTTCCGGTGCCGAGGTCGGCGAGGGTCTCGCGGAAGACCTGGCAGCGGCCGGCTTCGCCTGCCGCCGTGCGGTCGTCTACGAGGCCGTGCCGACCCGTGGCCCGATGTCGGAAACCGAGGCGGCGCTACGCGACGGTCGCCTCGGCGCCATCCTGTTCTATTCGCCGCGCACGGCCCGGCTCTGGGCCGAAGCCGCGACCCGGACGGGCCTCGCGGGCCGTCTTCGGCCCGTCGTCGCCGTCTGCCTGAGCGAGGCCGTGGCCGTCCCCTTGCGCACCCTGCCCTTCCGGGAGATCCGGGTCGCGGCGGCGCCGGACCAGGCCGTGCTTTTGGGTTGCCTTGAAGCACCGCAGTGAAGATGGTAGCCGACGGTCGCCATCGGCAGCCCGATGGCCGACGGCGTGCCGACCGGCCGGATCGTCACCGGCAAGGGCGTTCGCCTGAAGAAGACACATAGGGAGAGCTCGCCAGATGGCGCGCGGCAGGAACAACGACCGCTCGAGATCGGCCGCCCCATCCGGGCGGAGCAGGCCGGCCGATCCTTCCGGCCATGGGAGCGCGCCCGAGAACGAGGCGAAGGGGCGCCGGGTCGAGCTCGCCCGGTACGAGACGGTCGAGTTCGAGGAGATCGACGAGCCGGGCGGTGCTGGTGGCGTGCGTGCCCGGACTGCGCCCGCTGCCGGCGCCGACGATGTGGCTGCGGACAGGAGGAACCATGCGATGAGCCAGCCCGAAGACACGAGTCCGGCCACCCCGACCGCGGCGGAGGGTGGCTCCTCGCCCGATCTGCGGGCTGCAGATAGCACCGCGCCGCGTCGCCGCGGCGGCACCGGCTTCCTCGCTGGCCTCATCGGCGGCCTGCTCGGCACCGCCGCCGTCCTCGCCGGCGGCGGCTGGTACGCGTACGAGTACGGGCCCCTGAAGCCGGCGCTCGGTCGGTTCGAGGCGGCCGAAACCGCGGCCCGCAACGCCGAGGCCGGCGTCGGTCGGCTCGGCGACCAGCTCGGCCAGCTCCGCGGCGATCTCGACGGGCTGAAGACGGCGCTCCAGGGCACCAACGCCGATCTGCAGAAAACGAACGCCGCGATCGCGGCCCTGAACGATCGTGTCGCGGCTTCGGAGAAGGCCACGAGCGACCTCGCCGCCGCGTCCGAGAAGGCGCGCAGCGATCTCGCCGCCACGGTCGAGCAGGCGAGCACCAGCTTCCGCAAGGCGAGCGAGGAGGTGATCGGCCGGCTCGAGGCCGTGAACGCCAAGCTGGTCGAGGTCGAGCAGCACCAGCCGGCGGACGTCGTCGACAAGGGCACGGTCGCCGCCGTGGCGCAGAAGCAGGCCGCCATCGACCAGTCGCAGGCGAAGCTCGAGGGCGCTCTCTCGCGCCTCGAGCAGCTCGTGGCGCAGGGACTCGAGGCCGGCAACCAGCAGGCGGCGGCGCTCAGGACCGTGGTGGACGCCACCCGCTCGCGCCTCGACGAGCTGGTCGCGGGCCAGCGCGAGCTGATGGCCCTCAAGGACCAGATGGCGCAGCAGGGTGAGGCGATCCGGAAGAACCAGGCGGCATTCGAGGAGCTGGGCCAGCGGATCGCGGCCGTGCGCGGCGATCTCGAGCGGCAGCTCCGCGACGTGACCGACCACCTGACGACGCTCGACGCCCAGCGCGAGCGCAGCGTGGGCCTCTCGATCGCCGTGCACGACATCGAAACGGCGATCCAGAACGGTCAGCCCTTCGAGCCGGCGCTCGAGACCCTGACCCAGCTCGGCCAAGGCGACGACGTGGTCGCTGCGGCGATCCGGAAGCTGCAGCCGGTGGCCGACAGCGGTGTCGTGAGTTCGGCCGAACTCGCGAGGCGCCTGGCCGAAATCGAGGCGAAGCTGAAGCCCACGCCCAAGGAGCAGCCCAAGGACTGGCTGGAGCGGACGCGCCAGAACCTCACGGGCCTCGTCAGCATTCATCCCGAGGGCGAGGAGGCCGTGCCCGGCCTGAACGCGGTTCGGGCCGCGACCCGAGCGCTGGAGGCGCAGGACCTGCCGGGTGCCGTGAGCGCGCTCGAGCCGCTGGCACAAGCGGGCAACCGGGACGCCGTCGCGTGGATCGACGCGGCGCGCCAGCGGCTCGCGGCGCGCGAGGCGCTGGAAGCGCTGCAGCAGCACGTCAAGACGCTGCTGGCGCAGCAGGGCTGAGCCCGAGACAAGCGGAGGAAACGACCATCATGCTTCGCCTCGTCCTCTTCCTCGCGGTCTCGGCCGTGCTCGCCTGGGCAGCGGTCTGGGTCGCCGAGCATCCCGGTACGGTCACGGTCCAGTGGCTGGGCCAGGAGCTGATCTTGAACGTCGGCACGGTGCTAGCGCTCACCCTCGTCTTCATCGCCGTCGTCATCGTCCTGTTCGAGCTTCTGCGCTGGCTCGTAGGCCTGCCGTCGCGCTGGCGGATCTCGCGCAGCCGCCGGCGCGAGCTGCGCGGCTACCGGGCTCTCACGCAAGGCCTCATGGCGGCTGCCGCCGGCGACCTGCGCGGGGCCCGCATCCATGCGCGCGAGGCCGAGCGTTGCCTGCCCGCCAATGCCGGACTTCTCCTGCTCGAAGCGCAGACCGCTCAGCTCGAGGGCCGGGAAGAGGTGGCGCATCTCAGGTTCCGCCAGATGCTCGAGCGGCGCGACGGCGAGTTCGTGGGCCTGCGTGGCCTCCTCGGCCAGACCATGAAGGCCGGCGACTTCGACGAGGCGCTGGAGCTCGCCCGGCGCGCCTACCGACGCAGCCCGACCACGCCCTGGGTGCTCACGACCCTGTTCGATCTTCTGACCCGCGCCGAGAAGTGGGACGAGGCGCTCTCGCTCTTAAGCGAGATGCAGACCCAGAAGCTGCTCGACGAGGGCGAGGCGCGCCGCAAGCGCGGCATCCTGCACCATCTCCTGGCCGGCCGCCTGCGGCAGCAGGACCGGAACGCCGAGGCCCTGTCCCAGGCCAGAAAGGCGGTCAGGGCCTGCCCGAGCTTCGCCCCGGCGGCCGTGCTCGCGGCCGAGCTCGCGATGCAGCAGGGCCGGCGGCGGCTCGCGCTCTCGATGCTGGAGGAGTGCTGGCGGATCGAGCCCCATCCCGAGGTCGGGCGCGCCTATGCCCAGCTCGATCCCAGCGAGACCCCGGCCCAGCGTCTGCAGCGGGTCGATACCCGCCTCGCCCCGCTCAACCGCGACCACGTCGAGACGCTGATCCTGCAGGCCGAGCTCGCCATGCAGGCGCATCAGTGGGACGTGGCGCGCAGCCGGCTCGAGACGGCGCTGACCAAGGAGCACACCGCCCGCGTCTACCGCCTGCTCGCCGAGCTCGAGCGCTCGGCGCACGGCAACAACGCGCGGGCGCAGGAGTGGCTGGTCAAGGCGATCGACGCCCAGCCCGACAAGGCGTGGATCTGCGAGGACACCGGCGAGGTCCTGCCGGCCTGGCAGCCGTTCGGGCCGAGCGGCCGGTTCGATGCCGTGCACTGGGGCACGCCGCCACGCGTGGCGACGCTCCTGGGCACGGAGCAGACGACCTACATCGTGCCGCACGAGGAGACGACGCCGGCGGCTCCCGAGACCAAGCCGGAACGGGAGGCCACCCGTCCGGCCAAGCCCGAGGCGAGCTCCGAGGCGATCCGGGCCGCCACCGCGGGCTGAGACGCATCGGACAGGATCGAGCCGATACGCCGGGCCGCTCGAAAGAGCATGCCCGGCGCTTTCTTTTCGGAGAGCCGGGCGGGCGACATCGACCCGATCGAGACCATGCTTGCCGGCAATCGGCGGGCTCGTTAGGGTCGGCCACCGAACGCCGGACGGCAAGCCGCAACCGGCGGTACCGAGGACCAGGGAGGTCATCATGAAGAGGCTCGTCGCGGCGCTGCTTGGCGCCGTCGCTGCGCTGGCGGTCTCGCCCGCACCCGAAGCAAAGGCGCAAGGCTCCTGCACCATCGCCCTGATTCCGGGGCTCACCACCGACGCCTTCTACATCACCATGCGCAAGGGCGCCGAGATGGCCGCGAAGGCAGTCGGCTGCCAGCTCCTGTTCCAGGGCGGACCCGAGTTCAACCCGACCGTGCAGGTGCCGGTGCTGCAGGCGGTGATCGCGAGAAAGCCCGGCGCCATCCTGATCGCCCCTACCGACAAGCAGCAGCTCATAGCCCCCCTGAAGCAGGCGCATGATGCCGGCATCCCGGTGATCACGGTCGACACCTTCATCGACGACGGCAAGTACCAGGACGGACAGGGCAACGGCGATTTCCCGCTCGCCTACATCGCCACCGACAACGTCATGGGCGGCTACATGGCCGGCGAGGCGCTGGCCAAGGCGATCGGCGAGAAGGGCAAGGTCTACGTCAGCAACGTCAAGCCCGGCATCTCGACCACGGACCAGCGGGAGGAGGGCTTCAAGCTCGCGATGAAGAACCATCCCGGCATCACCGTGCTCGAGACCCAGTTCAACGAGGACGACGCCAACAAGGCGGCGGCGCAGGTCCAGGCGGTCTACGCCCGCAACCCCGACCTCGCCGGCGTGTTCGGTGCCAACCTGTTCTCGGCCATCGGTGCTGCCGACGGTGTGAAGGCGCTCGGCAAGACCGGCCAGATCCGTGTGGTCGCCTTCGACGCGCCGAGCCGGATCGTGGGCGATCTCAAATCCGGCGTCATCGACATGGCGGTGGCGCAGCACCCGGCCGAGATCGGCTATTACGGTGTGATGACCGCGTTCGCCGTCATCAACGGCCAGTCCGTGCCGCCACACATCGGCACCGGCAGCACGATCATGACCAAGGCCAACATCGACGATCCCGCGATCGCGAAGTTCGTCTATTCCGACTGACCTCCCATGAGGGGTGCCGGGGTCGGCTTCCCGGCACCCTGCGGTGATCCATGCCCCCCTCCACCTCCACCATCGCCGCGACCGGCGCGGATACCGAGCCCAGGCGCCACCCGGCGCTCGCTTTCCTGATGGCGGCCTGGCCCTGGCTGTTCCTCGTCCTCCTGCTCGCCTTCTTCGAGCTCTGGGCGCGCGCGGCCTTTTCCACCTCGTTCCTGCTCAATCCCTACAACCTGAAGAGCATCGCCCTCTTCGCCGCCCTGCCGCTCCTTCTGGGCCTGGGCCAGACCTTCGTCATCATCGCGGGCGGCATCGACCTTTCGGTCGGCTTCGTCATGGGCCTCGCCGCCGTCGTCATGGCGCGGGCGATGCAGGTCCTCACCCCCGTCGACCCGGCGCTCGCCCTGGCTGCGGGCCTGATCGCCGCCTTCGCGGCCGGGATCGTGCCGGGCCTCATCAACGGCACGCTGATCTCGCGCCTCGGCGTTCCCGCCTTCATCGGCACGCTCGGCATGTACGGCGTCGCGCGCGGTGTCGGCTTCCTCTCGGCCGGCGGCACCACGGTGCCGGTCAACAACCCGCTCCTGTTCGTCATGGGCAACGGCACCGTGCTCGGCATTCCGATCCCGGTCCTGGTCACGGTGCTGGTGGTGCTCGGGATGCACTGGACGCTCGGCCAGACCCGCTTCGGCCAGTACACCTACGCCATCGGCGGCAACCGCACCGCCGCCATCCGTGCCGGCATCAACGTCCGCCGGCACACGCTCTATCTCTACATGATCTCGAGCGCCTGTGCCGCCGTCGCCGGCATGCTCTACACCGCCCGCTTCTCGGCCGGCGCCGCCCAGGCCGGCGAGCCCTTGCTGCTCGATTCCATCGCCGCCGTCGTCATCGGCGGGGCGTCGCTGTTCGGCGGCTCCGGCACCATCGCCGGCACCGTCATCGGGGCGCTGATCATCGCTGTCATCCAGTACGGCCTCGTCTTCATCAATGTCGAGCCGTTCTGGCAGTTCGTCGCCGTCGGCATCGTCATCATCGTCTCGGTGCTGATCGACCAGTCGCGCCACCGGCTCACCGGCGAGAAGAAGGAGGAAGGCTGATGGCGCAGCCCATCCTGCGCTGTGTCGAGGTCAGCAAGCGCTTCGGCGGCGTGCACGCGCTGGAGCGCGTCTCCTTCGAGCTGCATCGCGGCGAGGTCCTGGCCTTGGCCGGCGACAACGGGGCCGGCAAGTCCACCCTCATCAAGACGATCTCGGGCGTGCACCAGCCGGACGAGGGCGAGATCCTCTACGACGGCGAGCCCGTGCGCTTTGCCAACCCGAGAGCCGCGCGCGAGCGGGGGATCGAGACCATCTACCAGGATCTGGCGCTGGCCGATAATCTCGACGTCGGCGAGAACGTGTTCCTGGGCCGCGAGCCCGAGACGCGCTTTCTGGGCCTCCTGCCGCGCCTGGATCGCGCCGCCATGCGCCGCGCCGCGCACGAGGTTCTGGAGACGCTCGACATCGACATTCCGGCCAGAAAGCTGAACCAGCCCGTCCGCAACCTCTCGGGCGGGCAGCGCCAGGCCGTGGCGATCGGGCGCGCCATCTACTGGAAGGCCGAGCTTTTGATCATGGACGAGCCGACCGCGGCCTTGGGCGTGCCCGAGCAGCGGAAAGTCCGCGAGCTCATTCAGCGCCTGAAGCGGCAGAACGTCGCCATCATCTTCATCAGCCACAATCTCCAGGACATCTTCGCCGTCGCCGACCGCATCCTGGTGCTGCGCCGTGGCATCAAGGCCGGCGAGCGCCGCCCGCACGAGACCAGCGGCGACGAGATCGTGAAGCTCATGGTGGGCGGCTAGGGCCCGCCGCAGCCGTCCTCGTGCATCGTCCCGATCCGGCGGCGGAGCTGGCGGAGCAGCAGCGCGTTCGGGCAGAACGCGCTGGGCCGTTCCTTCCTCCCGGCCGCCTCGGCGAGGAAACGGCGACAGCGCCCGACCTCGGTGCAGGCGGCACAGCGCGCTTCGGCGGTCAGCAGCTCGAGCGGGAACAGACGCTGCATGCGCGCATGGCTCAGCCCGAAGCGGCGCAGCATCGCCGTGAGATAGGCATCCACGCGCGTGCCTATCCAGCGGGCCGTTGCAGTGTCGGCCCCGAGGGCCCGAACACGACGCTCGAGATCCCAGCCGGACGATAGCGATACGCCGGACGGGACAGGCTTCTGCATGAGCCGGACTCCCCCCTGACCGTGACAGCCCGTCATGCTCGCCCGAAGGGCGGCCGCATGCCTTGATCCATGTCAAAGGCACGCCGGTTCCCGGAGTCTTTTCCCGACCGGTGCGATGCAGCTCCGATGGCGCAGGCCATGAGACGTCCGTTCACGCCGATTATTCCTGCTGTCGCAACACTTGGTTTTCGGTAATATGAAAAATTAGACGCAGCCCATGATCGGGCCCGAGGGCTGCCGGCACGTCGCCGTCCGGGATCGGGCGACGGCGGGGCCGGTTCGGACCGATGGTGGAGCTCCGCCGCTTGCAAGGCGCTCGTGCCTGGGGGGCCCGCTATGGCGGCAGCGAATGGTCGTGCCGGCGGATCGGTTCTTCGCTACAAGGCTCGCGAGGCGGTCGCGGTCTTCGACGATCACGACGGCCTCGTCGCTGCCATCGAGGATCTGGAGCTCGCCGGCTTCGACCGGGCCCAGATCAACCTGATCTCGAGCTGGAAAGGCGTCGAGCGGAGGCTCGGCCACACGGTGGCCGACATCCGCGAGCTCGAGCACGAAGCACGCATACCGCTCGGCACCTGGGTCGACCGCCACGAGCTGGCGGAAGGCAAGGCCGCCCTCGTCGCGGGTCTGGCCTATGTCGGCAGTTTCGCCGCGATCGGCACGGTGGTCGCGGCCGGCGGCGAGCTTCCGGCGGTGGTCGCGGCCACGGCGGCCGCGGGCGGTGCCGGCGGTGCCTTGGGCGTCTGGCTCGCCCGCTTCATCGGTCGCCGCCGGGCGCGCGCGATCGAGATGCAGCTCCTGCACGGCGGGCTCCTGCTCTGGGTGGAGACGCATGGACCGGAGCAGGAGCGGACGGCGCTCGGCATCCTCGAGCGCCACGCGGCCCGGAACGTGCACCTGCACGACGTGACGCGCTCCTGGAGCGCCGGGCAGGCACCGCTCCGCAGCCGGTGGGCGGCCCCTTCCCTGCCGAGATAGGGACCAGAACACCGCCTGAAGATCGTTGTTCCCGCAGCCTTCGAGGCAAGGATGAACCAGGAATGGCTATAGCGCTCGTACTGGCCCTCGTGGTGATCGGCTCGGTGCTGTTCCACTTCCTGAGCCCGTGGTGGTGGACGCCGATCGCCTCGAACTGGGCGTACATCGACCACACCATCGAGATCACGTTCTGGATCACCGGTGTGGTGTTCACGGCCGTTCTCCTGTTCATGGCCTACTGCGTCTACCGCTTCCGTCACCGCGAGGGCGTGCGGGCGGCCTACCAGCCGGAGAGCAAGCGGCTCGAGTGGTGGCTCGCGGTCGTGACCGGGGTGGGTGTCGCGGCCATGCTGGCACCTGGTCTCGTGGTCTGGCATCAGTTCGTCACGGTCCCGGCAGAGGCGTCCGAGATCGAGGTCGTGGGCCAGCAATGGCAGTGGAGCTTCCGCCTGCCGGGCAAGGACGGCCGGCTCGGCAGGGCCGATGTCGCGCATATCGGCTCCGACAACCCTTTGGGCCTCGACCCGGACGATCCGAACGGCCGGGACGACGTGGTGATCGAGGCCGACGACCTGCACCTGCCGGTCGGCAGGCCGGTCAAGGTGCTGCTGCGCGCGATCGACGTCCTGCACGATTTCTACGTGCCGCAGTTCCGCGCCAAGATGGACATGGTGCCGGGCGCCGTCACCTATTTCTGGCTCACGCCGACCCGGACCGGGACGTTCGAGGTGCTCTGCGCCGAGTATTGCGGCCTCGAGCATCCGCACATGCGCGGCCGGGTCGTGGTCGAGGAGGCGGCCGATTACCAGGCCTGGCTCGAGAAGCAGCGGACCTTCGCCCAGCTCTCGGGGCCGGGGCGAGCGAGCGGGCGAGCCGAGACCCGTCTCGGGCAAGGGGAGAAGAGCTGATGGGCGACATCGCACTGGGCGCCGCCGGCGCCGTCCCGCCTGCCGAAGTCGAGGACGTCGAGCTCTATCATCCGAAAAGCTGGGTGACGAAGTACGTCTTCTCGCAGGACGCCAAGGTCATCGCCGTCCAGTATTCGGTCACGGCTCTTGCGATCGGGTTCGTGGCCCTCGTCCTGTCGTGGCTGATGCGGCTGCAACTCGCCTTTCCGGGAACGTTCTCGCTCGTCTCGCCCGACGGCTATTACCAGTACATCACCATGCACGGCATGATCATGGTGGTCTACCTGCTCACGGCTCTCTTCCTCGGCGGCTTCGGCAACTACCTGATCCCGCTGATGGTGGGAGCGCGGGACATGGTGTTCCCCTACGTCAACATGCTGAGCTACTGGGTCTATCTTCTGGCCGTGCTGGTGCTGGCGGCGAGCTTCTTCGTGCCCGGTGGCCCCACGGGCGCCGGCTGGACCCTCTACCCGCCGCAGGCGATCCTTTCCGGCACGCCGGGGCAGGACTGGGGCATCATCCTGATGCTCTCCTCCCTGATCCTGTTCATCATCGGCTTCACCATGGGCGGCCTCAACTACGTCGTGACCGTGCTGCAGGGGCGCGCGCGCGGCATGACGCTGATGCGCCTGCCCTTGACGGTGTGGGGCATCATCACCGCCACGGTGATGGCGCTTTTGGCCTTCCCGGCTCTGTTCGTGGCGGCGGTGATGCTCTTGTGCGACCGCCTTCTGGGCACGAGCTTCTTCATGCCGAGCATCGTCGCCATGGGCGAGCGCCTCGCCTACACCGGCGGCAGCCCGCTTCTGTTCCAGCATCTGTTCTGGTTCTTCGGCCACCCCGAGGTCTATATCGTGGCGCTGCCGGCCTTCGGCATCGTCTCCGATCTGATCGCCACGCACGCACGCCGGAACATCTTCGGCTACCGCATGATGGTGTGGGCGATCGTGGCGATCGGCGCCTTGAGCTTCATCGTCTGGGCGCACCACATGTACGTGAGCGGCATGTACCCCTATTTCGGGTTCTTCTTCGCCACCACCACGCTCATCATCGCCATCCCGACCGCGATCAAGGTCTACAACTGGATCCTGACCTTGTGGCGTGGCGACATCCATCTGACCGTGCCGATGCTGTTCGCGCTGGGCTTCATCGTCGCCTTCGTGAACGGCGGCCTCACCGGCCTGTTCCTCGGCAACGTGGTCGTCGATGTCCCGCTCTCGGACACCATGTTCGTCGTCGCCCACTTCCACATGGTGATGGGCATTGCCCCCATCCTCGTCATCTTCGGCGGTATCTATCACTGGTATCCGAAGGTCACCGGGCGGATGCTCGACGAGACGCTGGGCAAGTTCCACTTCTGGGTCACCTTCCTCGGCGCCTATGCGATCTTCTTCCCGATGCACTATCTGGGGCTCCTGGGCGTACCGCGCCGCTATTACGAGCTCGGCGAGACCGCCTTCGTCCCGCCCTCGGCCCACTCGCTCAACGTCTTCATCACCATCGCCGCGCTGATCGTCGGCTTCGCCCAGCTCGTGTTCCTGTTCAACCTGGTCTGGAGCCTGTTCAAAGGCCGGCCCGCCGGCCCCAACCCCTGGCGGGCGACCACGCTGGAATGGCAGACGCCCGAGACCCCGCCGGCGCACGGCAACTGGGGCAAGGAGCTGCCCGTCGTCTATCGCTGGGCCTATGATTACAGCGTGCCGGGTGCGGAGCAGGACTTCCTGCCGCAGAACCAGCCGCCGCTCGCAAGGGCCGCGGCACGGTGAGTGTCACCCTCCTGTTCCTCCTCGGGGTCGGGGCGATCATCGCCTGGTGGCTCTCGCAGCAGGGCCTCGCCACGAAGCCCTGGCTCGAGGAAGGGGCGCCGGCCGATCTCGCGGGCGCTGGCGCACCCTCGCTGCCGGCGGCGAAGCTGGGCCTGGGCGTGCTCCTCGCCGTCGCCGGCTCGCTGTTCGCGCTGTTCATCAGCGCCTATCACATGCGCATGCACATGGGCGACTGGAGCGCGCCGCCCGTGCCGAGGCTGCTCTGGCTCAACACGGGCGTTCTGGTCGCGAGCAGCGCGGCGCTGCAATGGTCGCTGGTTGCCGCGCGCCGGGAGCGGATCGACGAGACGCGGACCGGCCTGCTCGCCGGCGGCAGCCTGGCCCTCGCGTTCCTGGCCGGGCAGCTCCTGGCCTGGCGTCAGCTCGTTGCCGCCGGCTACTTTCTCGCCGCCAACCCGGCCAATTCCTTCTTCTATCTCGTCACCGCGGTGCACGGGCTGCACGTCCTGGGCGGCCTCGTCGCGCTCGGCGTGACCACGACCAGGGCATGGCGCCACGACGAGGCGGGCAAGGTGCGGCTGAGCGTGGATCTGTGCGCGCTCTACTGGCACTTTCTGCTCGTGGTCTGGCTCGCCCTGTTCGTGCTGCTGCTCAGCTAGGGAGGACGACGGCGATGGCTCGGCAGGCGCTCGTGGGCATGCAGGAGATGGCCGCCGCGCAGCCCTCGGGCTGGCGAGGCGTCGTCGCCGACTGGGCCTCGGACCAGCGGGCGTTCAAGAACGTGTCCTGGGGGAAGGCCATGATGTGGATCTTCCTCCTGAGCGACACCTTCGTCTTCAGCTGCTTCCTGCTCTCCTACATGACGGTGCGGTCGTCGACGACCGTGCCGTGGCCCAATCCCAGCGAGGTGTTCGCACTCGAGATCGGTGGCCGCAGCATCCCTCTCATCCTCATCGCCATCATGACCTTCGTCCTGATCAGCAGCAGCGGCACGATGGCGATGGCGGTCAATTTCGGCTATCGCCGCGACCGTGTCAGGACGGCGGCCCTCATGCTCGTGACCGCGGCCTTCGGCGCCACCTTCGTCGGCATGCAGGCCTTCGAGTGGACCAAGCTGATCATGGAAGGGGTGCGGCCCTGGGGCAATCCCTGGGGGGCTGCGCAGTTCGGCTCGTGCTTCTTCATGATCACAGGCTTTCACGGCACCCACGTCACGATCGGCGTGATCTTCCTGCTGGCGATCGCCCGCAAGGTATGGCGCGGCGACTTCGACCAGGAGCGGCCGGGCTTCTTCACCAGCCGCAAGGGACGCTACGAGATCGTCGAGATCATGGGCCTCTACTGGCACTTCGTCGATCTGGTCTGGGTGTTCATCTTTGCCTTCTTCTATCTGTGGTGAGGAGGAGCGGCATGGCGCACGCGACCACCCTGTCTGTCGGAGAGCGGACTCACGAGGAAGGGCAGCAGCACCCGATCAGGCTCTATCTCGTGGTCTGGGGATGGCTGTTCATCCTCAGCACGGGCTCCTATCTCGTCGACTATTTCGGCCTGCACGGCTATCTGCGCTGGTCCTTGATCCTTCTGTTCATGATCCTGAAGGCCGGCCTCATCGTCGCGGTCTTCATGCACATGGCCTGGGAGCGGCTGGCTCTCGTCTACGCCATCCTCGTTCCGCCGCTCGTGGTCTTGGTGTTCGTCGCGATCATGATGCTCGAGTCGGACTACACGCTCCTCACACGGCTCGTGTTCTTCGGCGGCGCATCCTAGCCGCGCCGGCAGCGTCCGCCGGGCGAAGGGCAAGAGAATCGGCCGGGCGAACGTTTCAACCTCGGCGCGGCGCCCGGGGTCGCTATGGCGTGCGGGACTCCTCGAAGCTCGTCGCTGCTCGAGGGTCGTCCCTGCGGATCGAAAGAGGCGGGCGGCAACGGTCCACCTGCGCCGCCCGCCTCTTGCCGGCTCGCGCCGGGCTCACTCGTCGAGGACGAAGGTGACCTGCATGTTGACCTGGTAGTGCTTGATCTTGCCGTCCTGCAGCGCCACGCGCTGCTCCTTGATCCAGGCGGAGGTGACGCCACGCAGGGTCTTCGTGGCGCGCTCCAGCCCCCTGCGGATGGCGTCCTCGAAGCTCTGCTCGGAGGTGGAAGAGATCTCGGTGACACGGGCGACGGACATGACTCTTCTCCCTGATCGACAGCTTCCGCCCGGCTCGGCCGGGCAAGAGGTCAGTTTAGCCGAAACCGGCTCTCGAGTACCACAGGACATTGCAGCACGAAGAGCTGCCGCTTCGGTCGCACCGGGGACCCGCCTTCCCCCAAGACCGGCGTGCACGGGAGCCGGCGCGGCGCACCGGCTCCCGCGGCCCGTGGATCAGGACACCACCACCTTGCGGTAGAGATGCCAGGTGGCGTGGCCGAGCACCGGCAGGACGATGATCAGGCCGAGCAATGCTGGGATCGAGCCGAGCACGAGGCCGAGCGCCACGATCAGGCCCCAGGCCGCCATCGGCACCGGGTTGGTGACGACGGCGCGGATCGAGGTCGCCATCGCCGTCCAGAGCCCGACATCGCGGTCGAGCAGCAGCGGGAACGACACGACGCTGATCATGAGCACGAGAAGCGCGAACAGGAAGCCCACGCCCACGCCGATGATCATGAGCGCCCAGCCTTCCCGTGCCGTGAACACGTCGTGGAAGAACGAGCTCAGGGAAGCCGGCGCCTCGGGGCCGAGGGTCGCGAGATAGATCGTGTTGGCGACCACGAGCCAGAGCAGGAAGATGCCGAGCAGGATGAGGGCCAGCACGATCATGGCACCGAGTGCCGGCGAGCGGACCACGCCGAAGGCATCGGCCCAGGTGCTCTCGAGCCCCTGCTCGTGCCGCCGGCTGATCTCGTAGAGGCCCACCGCGGCCGCGGGGCCGATCAGCGCGAAGCCGGACGCGAGCGGGAACAGGAGTGGCACCATCTCGTAGCCGAAAGCCAGCCGCCACAGGATCAAGCCCGCTATCGGATAGATGAGGCAGACGAAGATCACGTCGGTGCGATAGGCCATGAAGTCGTCGAGACCCTTGGCCAGGACGTCCTTGAGATCGGCCACCGTGATCCTCCGGACCTCGGGCAGTGCCGTAGATCGGACGACCTCGTCGCCTCGGACGTGCTGGCCCGCATGCGCCACCGCGAGGCTCGCGTTCTTGATCTGATCCGCGCTCCACTCGATCGGGTTTCGGATGTGATCGCTGGCGGCCATGGTCGCTTCTCCCGAACCGTTGGTTCAAGAGGTCGTAGGCCACCCCTCGGCTCGGCGGGTCCAGCCACCGGTCTCGGGAGAGCCCGACCCGCCGGACGGCGGGACGTGCTCCGATCCGCGGCCTACGTCCCCTCACCTCCCGGTGCCGGCCATCGGCATCGCCACCGGGGTATCGAAGCCCATCATACACGATCGGCCGCCCGTCGCACGCATCGAGGTGCAAGAGGCGATGGTTCCGCGAGCTGATGGCTCCGATCAGGATCGGCGGACGGAAGCGAGGGCAGCGAACACCTGCACGAGCGTCGCGATCTCGTCGCCGACGTCGAGCCGGCCGTCCTCGCAGACCGGCTCTTCCAGGCCCCCCGGGCCCGAAGCGGCGGCGGATGGCAGCCAGCGGCAGGAACTCCACCGTATAGCCGAAGGCGTCACCGACCGCACCGCCGCCTGCGAGCGGCACGGTCGCGATCTCGAGCGGGTGGGTGAGGCTGGTTCGGGCCATGGCGGTTTCTTGCGATGTGCGAGCGGAGAACAGACATCCGCACGGCAGCAGCCTGCTTTATCTCACCCACCGATATCAACACGAAAACGTAAAAGAAACCTCGAAGGCGCATCGGCAGCAATGCGTCTCGGACTCAGGCCTGCAGAAGATGCCGGGCGAACCAGTCCCTGGCGGCACCGGCAGCTTCGGCGAAGCCGTCGACATAAGCGTCGAAGTGGCCGCCTTTCAGGCAGACGAGCTGCTTCGGGTGCAGTGCCCGCTCGTAAGCTCCAAGCGCCTCGTCGGCCACGGTGAGATGATCGCCGAGCGCCACGACGAGCAGGAGCGGCGTGGGGCTGACGTGGGCGATGTAGGCGCCGGGCTCGTACTCCATGAACATCTCCACCGAGCGCAGCGTCACCTCGTTGCGCCAGGCAGGGGCGCGGGCCTCGTGGGTGGCCGTGAACCAGCGCCAGGAGTCGGGCGTCGGCAGGGCACAGACCGCAGCCGGGTCCTCGGCCACGACCGGGATCATGGCGGGCGCGGCACCCCGCATGCGGTCGCGGCGGTCGGCCGCGAAGGCCGCCTGGACGGCGGCGATCCGGTCGGCCCGGATCAGGCGGCGGGCGTTGGCGTGGCCGCTGATCAGCGGCACCTGCGAGACGAGGCACCGCACGCGCCGGTCGATGGCGCCCACCACGACGACGTGCCCGCCGCTGTAGCTCGAGCCCCAGATGCCGATGCGCTCGGGATCGGTCTCGTCCAGGGTCTCGGCGAAGGTGATCGCGTCGCGATAGTCGCGCACCTGCCGCCAGGGATCGATCTCCTGGCGCGGCTCGCCGTCCGAGGCGCCGAAGTTGCGGTTGTCGAAGACGAGGACGCCGAGGCCGGCCGCGGCGAAAGCTTCGGCGAACCGGTCGAGATACATCTCCTTCACGGCCGAGAAGCCGTGCGCCATGACGATGGTGGGCACCCTGCCGGCACGGCCGTCGGGCAGGTAGTGCCAGCCGCGGAGCGTGACGCCGTCTTCCGTCCGGAACGCGATGTCCTTGCGCATGTGTCGTCCTCCCTGGGCCCGCGCCGACGAGGCGGAGCCGCAGCGAGTGTAGCACACGGGCGCGGTGTGGGCGGCGTGGTGCTCAGCCGAGCACGAGCTTGCCCGCGAGGAGCCACATCGTAGCACCCACGCCGACGTCGAGCGCGCGCCAGGCGTTCGGACGCGCGAACCAGGGCGCCAGCAGGCGCGCACCGTAACCCAGCACGAAGAAGAACAGGAACGAGGCCGCGGCGGCGCCCGTGCCGAAAGCGACGCGCGCCGTGCCGGCGAAGCGGCTGGCGATGCCACCCAGGAGCACCACCGTATCGAGGTAGACGTGCGGGTTGAGCCAGGTGAAGGCGAGGCAGGTGGTGACGGCGGCGCGCAGCGAGCCGGCGGCCCGCTCGGCGGCGTGCAGGGCTTGGGGGTGCAGCGCCTCGCGGAAGCGGCCGAAGCCGTACCAGAGAAGGAAGGCGGCACCCAGCCAGGTCATGATCCGCGGCAGCACCGGCAGGCGCTCGATGAGAGCACCGAAGCCGGCGACCCCAGCCGCGATCAGGATGGCATCCGAGAGCGCGCACAGGCAGCAGATGACAAAGACGTGCCGCCGCAGCAGGCCCTGACGCAGCACGAACGCATTCTGGGCACCGATCGCCAGAATGAGGCTGAGGCCGAGGAAGAAGCCCTCGATGGCGGCATCGTGCACGTGTTCGCTCCTCGCCGAAGCGGCACCCGGCCGCCGCCGGCAGCATCTGGCGCCGCCGGCGGCGGCGCGCAAGAGGTCTTCGGCGAAAGCGCCTATCATCGCCGGGCACGGCTCAGCGGCGGCCCCAGAGCGCGTTGTACTTGGCCCAGGACAAGGGATTGTCGTCGGGCGGGGCTATCACGTGCGAGCCGGTCGGCAGGGCGCCGTTGAAGTAGGCCTCGTAGGCGATCGAGGCGGCATTGACCCGGAAGAACCGGAACATGTTCTCGACGAACAGCGGATTGTCGACGCCGGGCCTGGCGCAGGCATCGGTCGGACCGCCGATACCCCACTCGGGCACGGAGAGGCGCTTGCCCTTGGACCTGGCGTAGGCCAGCCACTTGCCGAGCCCGTACGGGCTGCCGGTCGTGGTGTTGTACGAGTTGTAGCGCTTGTCCCAGTCGGCCTGGGTCAAAGCCGGCGGGCAGCGGTCGTAGTACTGCACGCCGATCACGTCGACATACTCTGCACCGGGATAGGCCTGATCGACATGGTAAGGAAGCGAGCCGCGCGAACCCATGTTCCAATCGAAGGTGAAGAGCTGCCCCGGCACCGTGCGCAGGACTTGGACCCAGCGGCGGAAGCAGCCCTTGTAAGGGCCGGGGTCACCGGTGATGGACCAGGGAAAGCCGCCCATGCGGTTGGCCTCCCAGCCCAGCCGCAGGATGGCGTTGCCTGCGCCGACGGCGACGAGGTCCCGGCCGATCTCGCGGATGTGGGCGTCGAAGGCGCCGTTGGCGCACTGGGCGAGCTGGCCGCGCGCGCTCTCGGGCAGGAGACCCACCGCGACCACCGGATAGCCGCCCGCCGCGACCCAATCCCTCAACCAGGAGACCTGGGTCAGCTCCGCCCAGCCCTGGCGGATGGCGAGGAAGCCGGTGCGCACGTCGAGCCTGCGGCCGCGCCAGCTCTCGAGGTCGCTCGAGCCGCTGGAGGCACCCGACGCCCACGGCAGGCCGGAACGCTGGCCGCCCCAGGCGGCCTTGCGCAGCACCGGCGCCGTGCTCGTGGCCGTGGTCGTCAGGGCGACCATGGTCGGGGTCGGCCGGGCCACTGCCGGTGACTCGCTGCCGAGGAGCAGGCCTTCCGCTGCCGGCGACGTCATCGTCGCCGGCAGCGGATCGAGCAGACCCGGCACGTTCACCGGCGCCGCCCGCGTGGCGCCGGCGACGGTGGCCAGAGCCAGGCCCGATACGAGAGCAAGAGCACGACGGTGACCTCGCCAGCCGAGCTGACCTCCCCTGCGCACCATGCCTGTCATCGTTTCCGTCCCCATCGAAGCTATTGCGTTCCTGCTTGCCTCAGCAAGCGATCGCCATTCGCGCTAACTCAACTGCATGGTATGAGGGAGCAGATATTTCGCCTCTAGGTATAATTGGTCGCAGAGATTTCGACGCATGGCCGATATGGTAAAGTCATTTTCTGGTACGTTGCCCTTAACGGAAATCGCGAGACCAGCATCCGGGCATGGCCGCACGCTCGAGGTCGGGCGAGCGTAGCTGGCGAGCACAATGGCAGCGAGCCGCCGTTCCATGGAAACGACCGCCATGGCGCTTCTCGAGCCGAGACCGGGAAGACACCTTCAGCAGGAAGCCGATGGAACGGCAGGCTATATAACGAAAAATATATGTTATTTATAACATTGCTTGACTATTTTGTGTAAAAAGAGATGATCGCCCTGCCGGATGTGGGATAGACCATCCCACCTCTTTCGGCCGTGAATGGGCACGAGGATGCGCTTCTTCCCCATCTTCCTCGATCTCGAGCATCAGCCGGTGCTCGTGATCGGCGGCGGCGAGCAGGCCGCGCAGAAGGTCCGGCTCCTGCGCAGGACCGGCGCACGGATCACGGTGCTGGCGGAAGAGCCGGGCCCGGAGATCGCAGCGCTGGCCACGGCCGGCGATCTCGCCCTCGAGCGGCGCCGGGTGGCGGCGCGCGACCTCGTCGGCGTGCGGCTCGCCTACGTGGCGCTCGAGGACGGCGGCGAGGCCGCCCGCGCGGTGCAGATGGCGCGGGCCGCGGGCGTGCCGGTCAACGTCGTGGACCGGCAGGAGCTCTGCGATTTTCTCACGCCTGCCATCGTCGACCGCGATCCGGTCGTCGTCGCCATCGGCACCGAGGGGGCCGCCCCGGTGCTGGCGCGCCGGATCAAGGCGCAGCTCGAGGCGATGCTGCCGGCACGGCTGGGCGGGCTCGCCCGCTGGGCTGCCTCGCTGCGTGGCCGCGTGGCCGAGGCCATCCGGGCCGGAGCCGCACGCCGCCGGTTCTGGGACGGCTTCTTCGACGGGCCGATCGCACGCGCCTATCTGGCCGGCCGGCACGAAGCCGCCGCCCGTCTGGTCGAGACGGAGCTGGACGGCGCCGGCGCGGAGCCGGCACCTACGGGTTCCGTCACGCTGGTCGGCGCCGGTCCGGGCGACCCCGATCTTCTCACCTTCAAGGCGATGCGAGCACTCCAGACCGCGGACGTCATCGTCGTCGACCGGCTCGTGCCGCAGGCGATCCTCGACTGCGCCCGCCGCGACGCCGCGCGCATCCATGTCGGCAAGGCGCCGGGCAAGCCCTCGCCGAGCCAGTCGGCGATCAACGCCATCCTGGTGCGTGAGGCCGAGGCCGGCAAGCACGTGGTCCGGCTCAAGGGCGGCGATCCCTTCGTCTTCGGCCGCGGCGGCGAGGAGCTCGCCGCCCTCGCCGAGGCCGGCATCCCGGTCGAGGTGATCCCCGGCATCACTGCCGCCATCGGCTGCGCTGCAGCGGTCGGACTCGCTCTCACCGAGCGGGAGCAGCGTCGCAGCCTGACGCTGCTGACGGGCCGTGCCAGCGACGGCCCCGCCGAGCACGACTGGCAGGCCCTCGCCCGGCCCGGCCGGATGCTCGCGATCTACATGGGCACAGGCGCCGCCGGCCATGTCCAGAGCCGGCTCCTCGCCGGCGGAATCGATCCCGCCACGCCGGTCACGGTGGTCGAGAACGGCACACTGCCGGGGCAGAAGGTGGCGACGGGCGTCATCGTCGGCCTCGCCGAGCTCGTCATCGACGCCGGCATCAAGGGGCCGGCGATCATCTATGTCGGGGCGCATCCCTGCCCTGCCCGGACGGCAGCGGCGGGCGAGGAGCGAGGCCGTGCGGTCCGAGCCCTCGCGTCGTCCCGTCCGATCGGGGAGCAGGCGGCATGAGCGGCCTCTTCACGTCGGAGCGTGTGGTGCCGTTGCGGCCGGAGAGGGTGCTCGGGATCGTCGACGACCACCATCGGGAAGAGGCGGAGAGGTCGAGGATCACCATCCCTTACGGCACGTTGAGCGTGCGGCAGCTCATGGCGCTCGCCGAGATCGCCGAGCGGCACGGCGAGGGTCGCGCCCGGTTCACGGCCCGGCAGGACGTGCGGTTCGAGGCGGCGAGCCCCGCGGCAGCGCCGGCCATCCTCGCCGCGCTCGCCGAGGTCGGTCTGGGGCCTCTCGCGGCCGAAGGTGGCGACCTCCACGTCGTCACGACCGATCCCCATGCCGGCGCGGCCCATGGCGAGGTCGAGGACCCTCGCCCCTGGTGCGCGCTCGTGCGCCGGTGGCTCGCCGTCCAGCCGGCGCTCGCCCGGCTGCCGCGCGGGCTCCGGATCATGGTGACGGCGAGCCCGCTCCCGGCCGGCACGGCGATGCGGTCGCAGGATCTCGTCCTCGTTCTGAAGCGGGACGAGGCCGGTACATTGGGTTTCACGGCGCTCCTCGGCGGCACCTCGGGTGCGGGCGGCACGATCCGGGCTTTCCTTCCCGCCGACGAGCTGCTCGCCTATGCGGCCGCGCTCGTGCGGGTCTATGATCGCTTCACCCGATGGGGTCGGGATCACAAGGCGCGGATCAGAATTCTCGCCCATGAGCTGGGCGCCGCCGGGTTCGCCCGCCTGGTCGAGGCCGAGCACGCCGCGGGCGAGCCGGTCGGGAATCCCGCGCCATGGGCCGAGGAGCTGGCTCGCAGCCGTGACCGGTTCGCGCCGCCGCCCTGGGAGGCGCTTGCCGACGTCGATGCACTCCACGACCAGCGCGTGCTCGCGGTCGAGGCGTTCGGGCGCTGGGTGTGGCACAGCACAGCGCGCCACAAGGTGCCGGGCTACAGCATCGTCACGGTGCCGCTGCAGCCTGCGGGCGGCGTGCCCGGCGAAGCCACGGCCGAGGCGATGCGGGCGCTGGCCGAGCTGGCCGAGGAGTTCGGCCACGGCGAGCTCCGGGTGACGAGAGCGCGGAGCCTCGTCCTGCCGCACGTGCGCAAGCGCGACCTGTTCGCGATCTGGCACCTGCTCGACGATGTCGGCCTCGCCTCGCTCGATCGCGGGCCGATGGCGGAGACGGTGCGCCGGCGGGAGCTTCCGTCAGCCTGAGCCGCGGCGATCCGCTCTCCGGCGCGTGACAGGCGCGCCCGGGCGGTGCTGGCACCATCCCTCGGCAGAGGTGGCGGATGCCGACGTGACGGACGAAGGCGGGCGCGTGCGGTTGGCGCGGGAAGGTGCGGGCGCCTGCGGCGATCTCGGCACCATCCTGCCGCACGCGGTCGGTGCCATGACCGTGGCCGGCCTCTCGCCCACGGGCGTGCTGTTCGGTTTCGGCACCTTCCTCCTCGGCAGCGGCCTGTTCTACCGGCTGCCCATGGCCGTTCAGCCCATGAAGGCGGTCTCGGCCGTCATGCTGACCGGTGGCCTCGCACCCGGCGAGGTGGCGGCCGCCGGCATCGTCATCGGGGCCGTTCTCCTGGTTCTGGGTGCCATCGGCGCCATCGGGCGGCTGGCGCGGATGATTCCGCAGTCGGTGACGGCCGGGCTCCAGCTCGGGCTCGGTCTGTCGATGGCGATGCTCGGGCTCGGCCTCGTCCTGAAGACGCCCTGGCTGGGGTTGGGCTCGCTCGTGCTGCTCCTCCTGCTCATGCGGCCGAGGCGCTCCCCTCGGCACCTCTGATGCTGCTCGCGGCGACATTCGCGGCCTGGAGCACGGGCGAGGCAGCACCTCCTTCCTCCATCCACGTCGCGCTCACCCTTCCCGTCTTCTCCCTGCCCGACCCGGCCGAGTTCTGGCGCGGGCTCGCCCAAGGCGCCGTGCCGCAGCTTCCTTTGACCCCCACGAACGCCGTGCTCGTGACCGCCGCCCTGTGCCGCGCGCTCTACCCGGCGCAGGCCGCACGGGCGAGCGAGCGCAACCTCCTGCTCTCGACCGGTCTCGCCAACCTTCTCCTCGCCCCTTTCGGTGCCATGCCGATGTGCCACGGTGCCGGCGGGGTGCAGGCGCAGCACCGCTTCGGCGCCAGGACCGGGCTGGCGTCGATCGTGCTCGGCACGGTGCTCCTCGTGCTGGCGTTGGGCTTCTCCGGCAGCGCTGCCGCCCTTCTCGCCGCGATCCCGTCCGGCGCCGTGGGTGCCCTCCTTCTGGTCGCGGGCGGCGATCCCGCCCTCTCGCGCCGCCTGTTCGACGCGCGCCCGTCCTGCTGGCCGGTGATCGGCATCACCGCTGCGGCCACGCTCCTCGCCGACCCGGCCCTGGCCCTGGTCTCGGGCTGGCTCGCCGCGCAGATGCGCGCCGCCATCATCCGCGCAGCGGCAGTCCGACCGGGCTGACGCGTCAGCGTCCAGGGGCGTCTCGGCGATCCGTGGCCGGGAGAGCCTGCAGGTGAGCGCGGATGTGGCGCTTCCCTCGGAAGCATCCGTTCGACCTGAATTCCGCACCTGCGGAAAGCCCGTCGTCCCTGCTCACCCGATCACCCGGCCGAAGCGTCGCGGCACGATTGACGATCGGCCGTGGAGCGCCTAACCGTCCGGTCGATCGAGGCATGACGAGGGCGACGCATGGCCGACCCGGCGCTGTGCCCGAGCGACGAGGCGAGCGCTCCCGATGGGGCCGTGTCCGTCGAGCTCGAGCGGATCCTCGTCGACGGCATGAGGCTGCGGCTGGGCCATCGCGGCCCGCTGGCAGGAGCGGCCCGCGGCACGGTCGTCGTCCTGACCGGTCGGGCCGAGTTCATCGAGAAGTACGAGGAGACGATCGGCGAGCTCGCCACCGAAGGCTTCGCCGTCGCCGTGTTCGACTGGCGGGGCCAGGGCGGGTCGGATCGCTTCCTCGATCGCCGCCACCGCGGCCACGTCGTCCGGATCGAGGACTATCTCGCCGATCTCGCCGCCGTGCTCGAGCATCTCGAGCGGCGGCGGCTGCCGCGCCCGTTCCTGATGCTGGGCCACTCCATGGGCGGTCACGTCGGCCTGCGCTACTTGCGGCTCGAACCCGAGCGCTTCGCGGGTGCGGTGCTGTCGGCGCCGATGCTCGGCATCCGCCTGCCGATGCCGGCGGCCATAGCGCATGCGATCTGCACGGTCGCGATCCGGCTCGGCGCCGCGCACTGCTACGCGCCGGGGCAAGGCGATTTCCATCCCGAGCGCCTCGCCCGCGAGTTCCACCGGCTGACCTCCTGCGAGATGCGCTTTCAGGACCTGTGCCGGCGTCTCGAGCGCATGCCCGAGCTGGCGCTGGGCGGGGTGACCTATGGCTGGCTCGCCGCGAGCCTCCGCTCGATCGCGCTGCTCCGGCAGCCGGGCTTCGTCGAGGCGATCACCACGCCGGTGCTGGTCTGCCAGGCCGGCCGCGAGCGTATCGTCTCCAACCGCGCCATGACCGAGATCACGCGGCGCCTGCCGCGCGGGCGCCTTCTCGTCCTGCCCGAGGCCCGCCACGAACTCCTGCGCGAGCGCGACCCGATCCGGCAGCAGTTCCTGAAAGCGTTCGGCGCATTCGCCGACGAAGTCACGCGCCGGCGCTGACGGTCTCCGCGCCCATGCGGACGAGGCGGGCGGCCTCGGCCACGACCGCGTCGAACATCGCTTCGGTCAGAACGCCCGTGTTCACGTTGTAGCGCGAGGTGTGATAGCTCGCGACGAGCCTGCGGCCGTTCGGCAGGACGTGCACCGCGCCGTGCGCGAATGGATGGCGGACGGGCGCGACGCCCAGCGCCCGCAGTACCGATTCGTGCGCGATCCGGCCGAGGGTCAGGATCACCCGCGGCGGGACCGTCCCGCCGAGCTGACCTTCGAGGAAGCGCCGGCAGGTCGCGATCTCGGCCGGCGTGGGCTTGTTGGCCGGCGGCACGCAGCGCACGGCGTTGGTGACGCGGCAGTCGACGAGCTCGAACCCGTCGTCGACCCGTGCCGCGAACCGGCCTTTGGCGAAGCCGTGGCGCGTCAGTGCCGGGTAGAGCACCTCGCCGGCATAATCGCCCGTGAACGGCCGGCCAGTGCGGTTGGCACCGCGCAGGCCGGGTGCCAGGCCGACCACGAGAAGGCGCGCGTCCTCCGGCCCGAATGCGGGCACGGGCGCGTTGAACCAGCCCGGCTCGGCCGCGCGCTGGGCGTTGCGGAACGCCGCGAGCCTGGGGCAGAGCGGGCAGTCGTGATCGGGTTCGGGGCGGGCCGGATCAGTGGGCCTCGTCGTCAAACTCCACCTCGTCCTCGGGCAGCTCGTTGGCGGCCCGCGCCTCCTCTTGCCGCACCTGGTACTCGCGGGCGATCCGGCTCTGCAGGTCGGCGAGGTCGAGGAAGAAGTCCGCCTGCCGGCGCAGCTCGTCGGCCACCATGGGCGGCTGGGTGCGGATGGTGCTGATCACCGTGACCCTGACACCCCGGCGCTGCACCGCCTCGACCAGGCGGCGGAAGTCGCCATCGCCCGAAATCAGGACGATGTGGTTGACGTGCGTCGAGACCTCCATGACGTCGACGGCTATCTCGACGTCCATGTTGCCCTTATATTTCCGCCTTCCGGTAGATTGAGCGAACTCCTTCAGCGGCTTGGTCACCATCGTGTAGCCGTTGTAGTCCAGCCAATCGACCAGCGGTCTTATCGGGGAATATTCCTGTTCATCCAGGAGAGCGGTGTAGTAATAAGCGCGCAGGAACCGGCAGTCGGACGACAGGGTCTTGAGCAACCGCTTGTAATCGATATCGAAGCCGAGAGCTTTGGCAGCCTGATATAGATTGGCACCGTCGATGAAGACGGCCACCCGATCCTCGGGGTGGAATAGCCGCTCCGGGGCAGCTAGGCCCATTTCGATGAACTCCATGCCATCAAACGTAATCCAAAAGGACTAAGGACAAGTTAATCCCGCTCGTCAGCGGCCGCAACAGGCTGTTGACGCGAGCGCGTAGAAACAACGCCCGCGCGAGCGGGCAGGTATGATTACCTCCTGCGCTCCTCAACCGGCCGCAGGGTCGCCTCCGCGTGTCCGGATGCGCCTCCCCTTTTCCCGGCCGGCCGTCGTGACCATCTTCTGCCCGATGGGTTTTCGCCTCGTGCGGCCACGAGGCCGTTTGCCTGCATCCGCGAGTTCGGATAAACGAACGGGAAGCCTTCCTCTCCTGCCCTCCTGGAGTTCTCCCTTATGGCTCGTATCACGGTCGAAGATTGCGTCCTGCGCGTGCCGAGCCGCTTCGAGCTCGTGATGCTCGCGGCACAGCGCGCCCGTGACATCTCCGCCGGCGCCGCGCTCACCGTGGACCGCGACAACGACAAGAACCCGGTCGTGGCCCTGCGCGAGATCGCCGAGGGCACGGTCGACCTGGATCATCTGCGCTACGAGCTGGTCCATGGCCTGCGCCGCCACGTCGACCTCGAGCCCGAGGCGCCCATGGATCTCGCCGAGGAGCTCGAGGCGCTGATCCCGCCGCAGGACGCGGGCATCGTGGCACCCATGCCCGAAGGGGTGAACTACGGCGAGTTCAACGTCCCGGACGGGGACTGAGCCGCCGCTAGCGCACATGGTCCGGAACACCGGGAGCGAAGAAGAGATCCGCTGATGACGCCTGGGGAAGCCGCCGAGCTCGTGACGGAGGCCGCTGCCCCGGCGCCCGTGCCAGCACCGCCGGCGCCGCCCCCCAAGCCGCGCCGGCCGGTGATGCGGCAGTACGAGCTGGTCGAGCGGGTCAAGTCCTACGATCCGGACGCGGACGAGGATCTCCTCAACCGCGCCTACGTCTTCGCCATGAAGGCGCACGGCTCGCAGCTCCGCGCCTCGGGCGACCCCTACTTCCACCATCCCGTCGAGGTCGCCGGCATCCTGACCGGCTTCAGGCTCGACAGCGCCTCGATCGCGACCGCTCTCCTGCACGACACGGTCGAGGACACCGGCGCCACGCTCGAAGAGATCGAGCGCCTGTTCGGCCGCACCGTGGCACGCCTCGTCGACGGCGTGACCAAGCTCAACCGGCTCGAGCTGCAATCGGCGCAGACTGCGCAGGCCGAGAACTTCCGGAAGCTCCTGCTCGCGATGTCCGAGGACATCCGGGTGCTGCTCGTGAAGCTCGCCGACCGCCTGCACAACATGCGCACGCTCCACTTCATCAAGAACCCGGAGAAGCGCCGGCGCATCGCCGTCGAGACCATGGAGATCTATGCACCTCTGGCCGAGCGCATCGGCATGGAGGGACTGAAGGCGGAGCTGCAGGATCTCGCCTTCGCCGAACTCTGGCCGGACGCGCGCGAGAGCATCTTGCACCGGCTGCGCCACTTGCGCCAGGGCGACGTCGACCTCGTCGACCGGGTGGTCGCCGAGCTCAAACACGTGCTCCAGGTCGCCGGGATCGAGGCCGAGATCTACGGCCGCGAGAAGACGCCCTACTCCATCTGGCAGAAGATGGAGCGCAAGAACATCAGCTTCGAGCAGCTCTCGGACATCATGGCGTTCCGCGTCCTCGTGGACAGCGTGCCCGCCTGCTACGCGGCCTTGGGCGTGATTCACGGCGCCTACCACATGCTGCCGGGGCGCTTCAAGGACTTCATCAGCACGCCCAAGCCCAACGGCTACCGCTCGCTGCACACCACGATCATCGGGCCCGAGCGGCGCAAGATCGAGGTGCAGATCCGCACGCGCGACATGCACGAGGTGGCGGAGCTCGGCGTCGCGGCACACTGGGCCTACAAGCAGGACTCCCGGATCACCGACGGCAAGCAGTATCGGTGGATCCGCGAGCTCCTCGACATTCTCGAGCACGCGGCGGACCCGGAGGACTTCCTCGAGAACACCAAGCTCGACCTGTTCCAGGATCAGGTGTTCTGCTTCACGCCCAAGGGCGACCTGATAGCGCTGCCACGGGGCGCCACGCCCGTCGATTTCGCCTACGCCGTCCATTCGCAGGTGGGCGACCGTTGCGTGGGCGCCAAGATCGACGGGCGCATGGTGCAGCTCCGCACCCAGCTCCAGAACGGCGATCAGGTCGAGATCATCACGAGCAAGAACGGCTCGCCTTCGCCCGAGTGGGAGCGGTTCGTCGTCACCGGCAGGGCGCGCGCCCGCATCCGGCGCTATTTGCGTACCCAGCAGCGCGACGAGCATCTCGCCCACGGCCGGGAGGCCCTCGCGAAGGCGGCGCGCCAGGAGCAGCTCTCGATCGCCGAAAAGCAGCTCGAGAAGGTGCTCGAGCCTCTGCACCAGAAGACGGTCGAGGATCTTCTGGTCGCCATCGGCGAAGGCACGCTCTCGGTGCGCACCGTCCTGGAGACGCTCCATCCCGAGCTCAAGCGCCAGGACGGCCGGAAGGGCGAGATCGGCGCGCGGGTGATCCCGCTCCGCCGGCCGAGCCCGCCCGCGCTTCCGGCGGCAGGCTCGCCGATCGTCGGTCTGCCGACGGGCGTTGCCTTCCACTATGCCGGCTGCTGCCGGCCCGTGCCGGGCGACGCCATCGTGGGCCTCATCCGTACCGGCCGCCCGGTGAGCATCCACCGGGCCGAATGCACGGTCCTGAGCCGCAGCAGGACACCCGAGCACCGGCTGCTCGAGCTCGGCTGGAACGAGCGCGAGACCCTGCCCAAGGTCTCGGCGCGGCTCAGCGTCACCACCCTCAACCGACCGGGCTCGCTGGGCTCGATCAGCACCGTGGTCGGCAAGCAGGGCGGGAACATCGTCGATCTCAAGATCGGGCGGCGCACACCCGAGATCTACGAGCTCCTGCTCGACGTCGAGGTGGACAGCCTCGACCAGCTCATGCGCGTGCAGGCGGCGCTGCGCGCCACGGCCTGCGTGACGTCGGTCGAACGGAATCTCGGGTAAGTTCCATGACAGAGATGAGCGAAGCGGAGGTGCTGGCGGAATTCCGCGCAGCAGGAGCCCTGCTCCAGGGGCATTTCGTGCTGACGTCGGGGCTGCACAGCCCGTTCTACCTCCAGTGCGCGCGGGTGCTGATGGACCCGCGCCGGGCCGCCCGTCTCGTGAGCGCGCTGGCGCCGAAGGTGAGGGCGCTCGAGCCCGACCTCGTCGTCGCACCGGCCTTGGGTGGCATCATTCTCGGCTACGAGCTCGCCCGACAGCTCGGCAAGAACTCGATCTTCGTCGAGCGGGTGGAGGGCACCTTCACGCTCCGCCGCGGCTTCGACATCCCCAAGGGTAGCCGAATCGTCGTCGCCGAGGACGTGATCACCACCGGCCTCTCGACCCGCGAGTGCATGGCCTGCTGTCGCGCGGAAGGCGGCGAGATCGTCGGTGCCGCGTGCCTCGTGGACCGCAGTGCCGGCAAAGCCGAGCTCGGGGTGCCGCTCGTCTGTCTCGCGACCCTCGACCTTCCGACCTACCCGCAGCACAAGCTGCCGCCCGAGCTCGCTGCGATCCCGGCGGTCAAGCCGGGCTCGCGCGGTCTCGACGCACGCCAGGCGGCACAGTCGGCCTGAAGGACAGGACATGCCGGGAGCGGATGCGAGGACCCGCCCCGGTTCTTCCCACCTACGCGGCCACCCGTGCCGTGTGCCGGCCCTCGGCGAATTCCTCGATCATCTTGCGGCAGAACGCGTCGAGATCGTCGGGCCGGACTTCCTTCAGCTCACGGTCGACCGGCACCCGGTCGCCCTTATCGTGGTGATTCCAGCCCTGGATCCCGTCACCCCCGGACGCCACGACGTGCACCGTGGCACCGGCCACCTCAAGCGCCTCGACGGGCCGGGTGAGCTCGACCTGCTCGAACCCGTCGGTGGCGAGCATGGCCACCTTCACCCTGTCCAGCCTGGTCGCCCATCGCGAAGACTCCTCTCTTCGCATCGGGCCATTCAACGACGCGCGCCGAGACGAGTTCCGAGCGAGGCCGGCTTCCGTAGCGGCGACATCCCAATATTTTCGGCGAAAACTCTTGCCGCTTCATCTACCTTTAGTAGAATGCGCTCGACCGAAAGCAGCAAGGGCGCGCCATGCCGGCTCCGACGGGAACCCTCACCATCGCCCGGGTTCGCAGCGTCGCCCTGCTCGGGCTCGACGTGGCCGATGTCGACGTCGAGGTGCAGCTCGGCAACGGCCTGCCGAGCTTCACGATCGTGGGACTGGCCGACAAGGCGGTCGCGGAGAGCCGCGAGCGGGTCCGCGCCGCGCTGGGGGCCATGGGGCTCACGCTTCCGCCGCGGCGGATCACCGTCAATCTGGCGCCGGCCGACCTCGCCAAGGAGGGCAGCCACTTCGACCTACCCATCGCGCTCGGTCTCCTGATCGTGATGGGCGTGCTTCCGACCGATACGGTCGAGCAGCATCTGGTCCTGGGCGAGCTGGCGCTGGACGGCGGCATCCGCGGGGTGACCGGCGTGCTGCCGGCCGCCATCGCCGCCGCCGAGCGCGGGCTCGGCCTGATCTGCCCGGCCGTCTGCGGCGTGGAGGCCGCATGGCTCAAGGACCAGATCGAGATTCTGGCGCCATCGAGCCTGGTGGCCCTCATCAACCATGCCAGGGGCGCCCAGATCCTGAGCCCACCCGAGCCTGCGCTTCCGGACGAGGATGGCTCCTATCCCGACCTCAAGGACATCAAGGGCCAGGAGACCGCCAAGCGCGCGCTCGAGATCGCTGCGGCCGGCGGACACAACCTGCTCTTGGTAGGCCCTCCTGGAGCGGGGAAGTCGATGCTCGCGTCCCGCCTCGTCGGGCTGCTGCCACCGCTCGACCCGAGCGAGGTGCTCGAGGTCAGCATGATCGCGAGCGCGGGCGGCCGCCTGAGCGACGGGCGCCTGTCGCGCCGCCGGCCGTTCCGCAGCCCGCACCATGCGGCCTCGATGGCGGCGATGGTGGGCGGCGGCAAGGAGGCGCGCCCCGGCGAGGTGAGCCTCGCCCATCGCGGCGTGCTCTTCCTGGACGAGCTGCCGGAGTTCGGCCGGCAGGTGCTGGAGGCGCTGCGCCAGCCGCTCGAGACCGGCACGGTCACGGTGGCCCGTGCCCAGGTGCACGTCACCTACCCGGCGCGCTTCCAGCTCGTCGCCGCCATGAACCCCTGCCGCTGCGGCCATCTCGACGATCCGGTCCAGGCCTGCCCGCGCGCCCCGCGCTGCGGCGCGGACTACCAGGCACGGCTTTCGGGGCCGCTGCTCGACCGGATCGACCTTCACGTCGAGGTGCCGGCGCTGAGCGTCGCCGACATGGCGCTGCCGCCACCGCGCGAGGGCTCGGCCGAGGTCGCGGCACGGGTGGCAGCGGCGCGGCAGCTCCAGGCCGACCGCTTCGCGGCGCTGGGACGCCCCGAGCTGCGCGTCAACGGCGAGGCCGACGGCGAGCTGCTGGAGCAGGTGGCGCTGTGCGACGAGCCGGCACACGGCCTCCTGCGGCGCGCCGCGCATCAGCTTCATCTCAGCGCCCGCGGCTATCACCGCGTGCTTCGGGTCGGACGCACCATCGCCGACCTCGACGGCAGCGAGACGATCCGAAAGCCGCACATCGCCGAGGCGATCGCGTTTCGCCGGGCCGTTCGCGCCCGCTCCTGAGCGCGGCGCGCAAGCCCGTTCCGCCACGGCAGGGCTCGACGCTCGGGCAGGATCGTGCGATGGATGATCATCCTCCTTCGGTCGGTTCTCCTCTCGCCCATGATCATCGGCATCGGCAGCGATCTCATCGACACGAGGCGCATCCAGCGCACGCTGGACCGTTTCGGCGACCGCTTCGTCCAGCGCGTGTTCACCCCTGTGGAGCGCGAGAAGTCGGACCGCCGCGCCAACCGGGCAGAATCTTACGCGCGGCGCTACGCCGCCAAGGAGGCCTGCGCCAAGGCGCTCGGCACCGGGCTGAACCGGGGCGTGTTCTGGCGCGACATCGGCGTGGTCAACCTGCCGGGCGGCAAGCCGACGATCCAGCTCACCGGGGGTGCCGCCGAGCGGCTCGCGGCGTTGACCCCGCCCGGCATGCGCGCTCAGATCGACGTCAGCCTCACCGACGAGCCGCCGCTGGCGCAGGCCATCGTGATCATCACGGCTCTGCCTACCGGATGACGCTCTGGTGAGCGACCTCGGCTTTACCTCGATTCCACCCTCGGCTACGTTGCGCGGCATTCGTGGCCGGGTCGGCTGGCCGCCTCATGGCAATTGCGGCGATGAATGACGTGCAAGAACCGTCGGTGAGGTTGCCGGCAGAAACCCGTCGGACCAGAAAGAGCATGCGCGAGTCGTTGGTGATGCCGGATCGGAAGAGTGGCGGAATCAGGGAAACCCTCAAGACCCTGGTCTATGCCGTCGGTATCGCGCTCGTGGTCCGCACCTTCGCGTTCGAGCCGTTCAACATTCCTTCGGGCTCGATGAAGCCGACCCTCCTGGTGGGCGATTACCTGTTCGTCTCCAAGTTCGCCTATGGCTACAGCCGCTTCTCGCTGCCGTTGGGCCTGCCCCTGTTCTCGGGCCGCGTGCTCGAGCGCCTGCCCGAACGCGGCGACGTGGTCGTGTTCAAGCTGCCGAGCGACAACAAGACCGACTACATCAAGCGGGTCGTGGGCCTGCCGGGCGATCGCGTGCAGGTGCGCGACGGCGTGCTCTACATCAACGGCGAGGCGGTGAAGCTCGAGCCCGCGGGCGAGTTCGACGAAGAGTTCGACGGGCGCGCCGTGCCGGTGCCGCAGTACCGCGAGAAGCTGCCCGGCGGACGCACCCATCTGATCATGGACCTCACGCCCACGGGCAGCCTCGACAACACGGGTGTGTTCCATGTTCCTCCCGGCCACATCTTCGCCATGGGCGACAACCGCGACAACTCGCTCGACAGCCGGGTCGAGAATGTCGGCTTCATCCCGGTCGAGAACCTGATCGGCCGGGCCGAGCTCCTGTTCTTCTCGGTGAACGGCCATGCCAGCTTCTGGGAACCCTGGACCTGGCCCTGGGGCATTCGCTACGATCGCCTGTTCCGCCTGATCCAGTAGGCCCGTCGCCGCGTGAGCACCCGCCTTTCCAAGAAGCGCCGCAGCGAGATCGAGGCGGCGCTCGGCCATGCCTTCCGCGAGCCCGCGCTGCTCGAGGAGGCGCTGACCCATGCGAGCTCCGTGCATCCGGCCACCTCGCGGCGGCGTGGCGCTCCCCGGCGCAGCTACCAGCGCCTCGAGTTCCTGGGCGACCGGGTGCTGGGGCTCGCGATCGCCCATCTTCTGATCGAACGCTTCCCGGACGATGCCGAGGGAGCCTTGACCCATCGCCACGTGGCGCTCGTGCGCAAGGAGGCGCTGGCCCAGGTGGCGCAGGCGATCGGCCTCGGCCGCTGGCTGCAGGTCGCGGCCTCGGAGGCCCTGCCCGGCGGCGTGCTCAAGCCCGCGATGCTGGCCGATGCCTGCGAGGCTCTGATCGGAGCCCTCTATCTCGACGGCGGCCTCGATGCCGCCAGCGCCTTCATCCGCCGCCACTGGGAGCCCTTGATCGAGGCGGTGCGCTCGCCGCCGCGCGATGCCAAGATGGCGCTGCAGGAATGGGCCCAGGCGCGCGGCCTGGAGCGGCCGAGCTATCGCGTCGTCGCCACCAGAGGCCCGGCGCACGCCACGACCTTCATCGTCGAGGTCGGCCTCGCCGACCAGGAGCCCGCCGTCGCCGAGGGCACCTCGAAGCGCGCCGCCGAGCGGGCCGCGGCGGGCCTGATGCTCGAGCGGCTGGAGAACGCTGTCCATGACTGAGGCCGAAAACAGCGGGACCGCGCCGACCCGTGCGGGTTTCGTCGCCATCATCGGCGCGCCCAACGTCGGCAAGTCGACGCTCCTCAACCGGCTGGTCGGCACCAAGGTCTCGATCGTCTCGCCCAAGGTGCAGACCACGCGCCGGCGGATCATCGGTATCACGATCGAAGGGCCCTGCCAGATCCTGTTCGTCGACACGCCCGGCATCTTCGCGCCCAAGCGCCGGCTCGAGAGCGCCATGGTCAAGGCCGCCTCGGTCGGAATCACCGATGCCGACCTCGTGCTACTGCTGCTCGATGCGAGGAAGGGCATCGACGCCAACGCGCGGCTCGCGATCGAGCAGCTCCGGCGCGAGCGGCGGCCGGCCTTCCTCGTCGTCAACAAGATCGATGCCGTGCCGCCCGAGAGGGCCCTGCCGCTGATCAAGGAGGCGAACGAGGCCTACCCGTTCGAGGCGACCTGGATCGTCTCGGCGCTGAATGGCGACGGCTGCGCCGACCTGCTCCGGGCCGTGGCGAAGCGGCTGCCCGAAGGTCCCTGGCTGTTTCCCGAGGACCAGCTCTCGGATCTCTCCGACAGGGCGCTCGCCGCCGAAATCACCCGCGAGCAGATCTTCCTCCAGCTCCACCAGGAGCTGCCCTACAGCGTCACGGTCGAGACCGAAGGCTGGGCCGAAGCACCGGACGGCAGCGAGGTCCGGATCGACCAGACCATCTACGTGCTGCGCGAGAGCCAGAAGCCCATCCTGATCGGCAGGCGCGGCCAGCAGCTCAAGGCGATCGGCGAGGCGGCGCGGCGCGAACTCGAGAAGATCCTGGAAAAGCGCGTCCACCTGTTCCTGTTCGTCAAGGTGCGCGAGAACTGGCTCGACGACCCCGAGCGCTACCGCGAGATGGGGCTCGACTTCGAGCGGTGAGGCGGTCGTCTCGGGGCGAGGAGCCGAGCTGCGCTGGAAGGGACTACGTCATCTCCTTCGAAACGTAGCTCGCCTCGATGTCCCTCCTCCGCGCCGGCACATCGTCGTCGATGCTGCGGGGAAGCTCCGCTTTCGGGATCTCGCCGAATGGAAAGCTCAGCCCGAAAGCGACGGCGAGCCGATGCGTTTCCTCCTTCCTGCAGTCGAAGCGAAGTTCTTCTTCGGGGACCGACAGCGCCCTCACGCGCGCGCCGCCCCCATCACGGATGGAGCGCCGCAGCCAGGCATCCAGGCCGGCGGTGACGCGACGATGCATGTCGGACGCCGCGCCGCCGCCCAGCAGGAAAACGGGCAGCCCGGTGCGCCAGCGTTCGCTCGAGCGATGCCGGCGCTGCCGCGTATCCCAGATGACACCTCGCTGCTGCTCCGCCACCTTCTTCTCGAAAAAGGCGGCGAGCTCGGCATCGTCCTGGCAGCTGCGCCACGGCTCGACCCCCAGCATGGCCACGTCCGCCATGAAGATCGGGCAGCCGATCTCACCCTCCTCGCGCCAATCACCGAGGCCGAAGGTGCAGCAGTCGACCGTGCCGGCACCGACATCGACCAAGGCGTAAAGGCCGTTATCGCGCTTGGTCGAGTTGGCGAAGCCGGCCACCGCGGCCGAGATCTCGGGCACCAGCGCGATCCCTCGCCGCTCGAGTTCTTCCTGCGTCGTCGGCGCGCTACCGAGCGCGGCCCGGACCAGGTCCATCGTCAAGGCTCCTTGCATGCGGGACAGGTCGCGTGCCGCCGTGCAGACGGCGGCATAGCGCCGGCGCAGATCCTCCCTGTCGAGGGAGGCTGCGGGAAAGCCGACATGGTAGGACCAGCGGAGGATGCCGGCGGCGAACGCCGCCTGCTGTCGGGTCAGGAGCCAGCCGCGGGCCTGGCGGATCTGGAGCGCGAGGAACGCCGTCGCGGCCTCCATGGCGGTAGCCGCCCAGGGGGCGCAGTGCAGGGCGATGGCCCTGTCGCCGTCGTCCCGCATGAGCGCAGCCTTCATGGCGCAAAAGGCGGGGGCACCGGACGCGGGCGCGAGGGAGAACGCGCCCTCCCTGGTGAGCCAGAGCTGGGATGCCCAGAGATGCGGATGGCCCTCCGCCCTGGCTGATGCGGGCACCGGAACGGCAAAGGCAGGTGTGCCGGCCTCGTAGGGGAGCCGGGCCACGATCTTGGTGCTGGAGGTGCCGAAATCGATGCCGAGATTGACCGGAATGCTGCGCGCACTGCGCGGGCTCTCGGCCTGCTCTCTGACGCCGGCGGCGAGCCGCTCCATGAGCATGTGCCGGTCAGGCTCCGTGAAGGTGCAGGCGGCGGCCCGCGCCGCGTTGCGCCGCTCGATGTTCGCGACCACCGCATCCAGGCGGTGCTTGAGACGGTGCTCGACGCTCGGCTGGGCTGCCGGGCGATGGGCGCGGGCAGGCTGCACCCGCTGCGGCAGAGCACCGGTCGGCAGTTCGATGGCCGTCAGGGAGGTTGGGCGATGAGGCGGCGGGGCAGCACGAGGTTCTCGGGGAGGCGATGGCGGCCTCGGGGAAGCCGGCTGGCCACCGCCGCCGGTGTTGGTGGCGGGTGGTGCCGCATGCCGCCGAAACGGGCGCCCTTCCTCTCGCAGCTCGGGCTTCGGGCACGTCGTGGGCGGAGCGATCCGGCTTCCCGCCGGCGAAAAGCCCGCTGCAAAGGCGGACCCATCGTGGCTCGCCTGCCCCGGAGCCGTCCCGTGCGCCCGAGCATCGGGCCTCTCGCTCGGGCCGGCATACGGCTCGTTGCCTGCCCGGGCAAAGCCCAACGCCTTGCGGAAGGCCGCTCGCATGGCCTCACGGGGGTCGACACTCGGCCGATGAGGCGCCTTCTCGGCTCGTTCCCCGATCCTTTCGAGAAGAAAGGCAATCTCTGATCTCAGATTTCCTGCTTCTTTATTCCAGTCACAAGAACCGCTCCCCTTTTTCTTCATTGTCGATTATCCTAATGACGGCTACTATCAAGAATTCTCTTTGTGAAGAAATGCTGCGCTGCTCCTCGATCTCCCGGCGACGCGCCGCGATGGCTTCCTCGAGCTTGCGGAGCTTGCCCTCGTTCGCCGCGATGATGCTGCCCTTCACCCGCTGATCTCGGCGCTGCCGGCCGATCAGCTCGCGCAACCGGCCGACCTGCTCCTTCTCCCGGCGCTCAAGGGTGCGGAGCTGGATCGAGGCACGGTCCTCCTGCTCCGCGCCGCGCGCCCGCCGCTCGTCGTCGAAGCGGGCCTGCAGCCCGTCGAGCAGGATCGTCTCGCAATCGTCCGCCACGGCGGCCGTGTCGATCTCGGCCTCGGCCCCCGGCCACAGGCTCCCGTGCTCGGCGGCGGCCAGCAGGAGAAGCTCGGCATCGTCCTCGGCCATGGGGCGTCGCGCCATCAGGTCGAGGCCACCGAAGACCACCTTCTCGGTCTCGACCTGCCCCCCGAAGCGCCAGAGCTCCGCCACCACCGCGTAGCAGCCGGGTGCCAGGTCGATCCTGCACCGCGAGGCAGGCAGCAGCGCCGCCACGGCGGGGCGCAGCTTCGGGGCCTCGGTACGCTCGAGCTCGGCGGCGAGAAAGCGCACGAACGGGTGCGTCTGCGTGATGGCCTCGATCGCCTGTCGACGCGACCGGCCAGTGGCGGGGCGACCGAGCCGGCAGCGCACGGGGCCGTATTCCTGCGCGAGTAGCCCACCCTGGGGCAGACGGTGCGCGTCGAGCCAGCTCCGGTAGGCGCGGCGGGCATCGAGGGTGAGCGTGATCTCGCAGATGCCGTCCTCGAGCTCGCGGAAGCCGCAGCCGGGATGGAGCGTGCCCAGGGTATCGACGATGTAGCCCTGAAGATCCTTGGGGCCGATCCAGCGATTCTTGTCGCGCGCCTCGTGGATCGAGCGCAGGACATGATCGCCGTGCGCGATCAGCGCCGCTGCTTCCTGCTCCAGCTCCTCGACCTGGCGCCGGCGGGTCTCGATGGCCTGCGAGGTCTGGTCGATCCGCTGCTCCTGCTCCTCGGGAGTCAGGCGCTTGACGAGCAGGTCGGTGGTGAGCTGCCGGATCTCGTCGCCCAGCACGGCCTCGAAGTCGCCAAGCGCGTTCCGGCACAGATCCAAGCGCTCGTACAGGCGGCGGTAGATCCGATCGTCGATCGTGTCGGCCGAGAGGAGGTTGATCACCGAGATCGCGTCGGCGGCTTGGCCGAAGCGATCGACGCGGCCGATCCGCTGCTCGACCCGCATCGGGTTCCAGGGCAGGTCGTAGTTGACGACCGCGCGGCAGAACTGCAGGTCGATGCCCTCGCTGCCGACCTCCGAGGACAGGAGCACCCGCACCCGGTCGTCGTCCGCGAACCGTTCGAGCTCGCCTTCGCGGTCCTCGACTTGACCATGGATCAGGGCGACGCCGATCCCCTCGGCCTTCAGCCGGTCGCGCAGATAATGGAGGGTCGCCCGGAAGGTCGAGAAGACGACGATCTTCTCCCCGGGGTGATCGGTCAGGAACGCACGCACCACCCTGAGAAACGCGCCGAACTTGGAATCCTCGGCTGCCAGCTCGGCCGGCGTGGGCAGGGAGGCGCACAGCTCCGCGAGCCTGCCGACCAGCGGCCTTCCCGCCTCGTCCGTACCATCCTCAAGGTCCTCCTCGTCCTCGACCCCGAAGTCGGGCGACCGCTCGCGCCAGTGCGCCACGGCGGCCGGCAGGCAGGAGGCGAGCAGCCGCTGCGGCATCGCCAGGAGGAAGCCGGGGCTTCCATCCCGGGCGGCGGCATAGCGGTGAACCGCGAGCGTCACGCGCTCGTAGACCTCGCGCTCGAGCTCCGTCAAAGGCGCCCGGTAGGCGTGGACGCGCCGGATCACCCGCAGCTCCTGCACATCGCGCCGCCGCGTGCGGTTCACGACGTTGGCGAGGAGATTGACCTGCTCGAGCCGGTCGGCCAGACGCGCCCGCTCGGCGCGCGACAGCGCCTCGCCCATGCCGGCAACCTCGTCCAGCAGCGCCGCCAGCTGCTTCGTGTGGCACAGCAGCGGATGGCGGTCGGCCTCCTCGATCAGCTCGACAATGGCGGCCTTGGGCCGGCCGGACAGCGCCGCCTCGCGGCCCCGGATCAGGGGGCGGTTCGCCTCGACGATGTCGTCGAAGTCCTGCTCGCGCCGGAAAGTCTCGGGGTCGAGCAGGGTGAGCAGGCTGAACAGGTCACGGTTGCGCAGGTGGATCGGCGTCGCCGAGAGCAAGACGCGGTGCTCGGCCACGGGCCGCAGCAGCCGCCCGAGCAGGTTGCGCTGCGTGCCTGGGTTGCGCAGATGATGCGCCTCGTCGATCACGACGAGGTCGAACAGGGACTCCTCGTCCTCGCGGTCGCGCAGGAACCGGGCGAGCCTGGCCGAGTCGCGCCCATAGGCCGGCGCCGCCTCGTCATCCCAGCCGCGCGGCGGTGCCAAGCCCTGCAGGCTGCCGATGACGACGTTGCCGCGCCGCATCCGCTCGCCGTCCTGAAGAAGGCGCAGCAGGTCGCCGGCCCCCAGCACGCGGGCATCGAGGCCGAACTTCCTCGAGAGCTCGGCCTCCCATTTGCCGCACAGCACCTTGGGGCAAACCACGAGCAGGTTGCGGCAATCGAAACGAGCGCGCAGCTCGGTCCAGATCAGCCCGGCCTCGATCGTCTTGCCCAGACCCACCTCATCGGCGATCAGGAGACCGCTCGTGGGCGACCCCAGCATCTTGAGCACGGGCTTGAACTGGTGGGCATGGAATTCGGTGTTGGTCGCCTCCATGCTGTAGATCATGTCGGCCAGCCGGCCGGTGAGGCGGATATGGGCCAGCACCTGCCGCAGACGGCGCGGCTCGCTGAGCCGACCGGAGCGCAGGAACTCGAGCGGCTCCTCCTGCGCGGCAGGGACGGGCTCGAGCTGATCGAGCGGTATCCAGCGCAGCCCGCCCGGGAACTGTACCCGGGCGAAGGGTTGGCCGCCGCGCGGCCGGCTCTCCTGGAAAGCACCTATCTGCTGCGGGTCGCCCACGAGGCGCACGAGCGTGCCGGGCGTGAAAGGCAAAGTCATAAGGCGGCCTCGGCCCTCCCGGGCGGAGGGCACGGCAGCGGCACCTCACCCCTTGGGCGCATGGGCCGGATTCCATGCTGCAGGTTGTAGCGATCTGCTATAATTGCGCGCTCAGGCTGCTCAATGCCGCTTGCAACGTCAAGTGATGACGTGCGGACAACGCTGGCGACCACTCACAGGACAGCCTATCTCCAGCCCATGGAATGGCACGACGACGGCATCGTTCTTTCCGCCCGCCCCCACGGGGAGACGGATGCCATCCTGAGCGCGCTCACCTTCGAGCACGGCCGGCATCTCGGGCTGGTCAAGGGCGGGATCGGACGCCGCGCGCGGCCGCTGCTCCAGCCAGGCAACCGGCTCGAGCTCGCCTGGAAGGCGCGGCTGCCCGAGCATCTCGGCCTCTACACGCTCGAGCCCGTACAGCTCTGCGGCAACCGGCTGATCGACGATCCTTGGCGCCTCGCGGCCCTCGCCAGCGCCACGACGCTGCTCGAGCAGAGCCTGGCCGAGCGCGAGCCGCATCCCCGGCTCTATGCCGGCCTCCTGAAGCTCCTCGACGCCATGCTGGGCGATCCGCGCTGGCTCGAGACCTATGTCCGCTTCGAGCTCCTGCTGCTCCAGGACCTGGGCTTCGCGCTCGACCTCGAGCGCTGCGCCGCCACCGGCCGGGCCGAGGATCTGGCCTTCGTCTCGCCGCGCACGGGCCGGGCCGTGAGCCGCGAGGGTGCGGGCGACCTCGCCCCCCGCCTTCTGCCCTTGCCCCCGTTCCTTTTACAGGACGTTCCTGCTATGTTCTCCGATATCCTCGCGGGCCTGCGGCTCGCCGGCCACTTCCTGGCGAAGCACGTCTTCGCCCCGGCCGACCGGCCGCTGCCCGCCGCCCGCGAGCGCCTCGTGACGCTCCTCCAGGAGCAGGATCAAGAGACCCCTGAATGAGCCGAGCCACGCAGCCCGCCAACGATACCGTCCGTCCCGTCAACCTGAAGGACGCACTGAGCGAGCGCTATCTCGCTTATGCCCTTTCGACCATCACCGCGCGCTCGCTGCCCGACGTGCGCGACGGCCTGAAGCCCGTGCAGCGCCGGCTGCTCTACGCCATGCTGCAGCTCCGGCTCGACCCGCAGGGTGGCTTCAAGAAATGCGCCCGCGTGGTCGGCGACGTGATCGGCAAGTTCCATCCGCACGGCGACGCCGCGGTCTACGACGCGCTCGTGCGCCTGGCGCAGGACTTCGCCCAGCGCTACCCGCTCGTCGACGGTCAGGGCAACTTCGGCAACATCGACGGCGACAACCCCGCCGCGATGCGCTACACCGAGAGCCGCCTCACCACGGTCGCCATGGCACTCCTCGACGGCATCGACGAGGACGCCGTCGACTTTCGCGACAACTACGACGGCAGCGACCGGGAGCCCGTGGTCCTGCCGGCCGCCTTTCCCAATCTGCTCGCGAACGGCGCTTCCGGCATCGCCGTCGGCATGGCGACCAGCATCCCGCCGCACAACGCGGGCGAGCTGCTTTCCGCCCTTGCCTGGATGGCCGGCCGCGCCGCCACTGCTCTGCAACCCACGGCCGAAGAGCTCCTGAAGCACATCAAGGGTCCGGACCTGCCCACGGGCGGCATCCTGATCGAGCCCGAAACGACGCTGCTCGAAGCCTACCGCACCGGCCGCGGCAGCTTCCGCCTGCGCGCCCGCTGGGAGAAGGAGGATCTCCCTTACGGCCAGTACCAGATCGTCGTGACCGAGATCCCCTACCAGGTGCAAAAAAGCCGCCTCGTCGAGCGGATCGCGGAACTCTTGGGCCAGAAGAAACTGCCGCTTTTGGGCGATCTTCGCGACGAGTCCACCGAGGCCGTGCGCCTCGTGCTGGTGCCGAAGAGCCGCTCCGTACCGCCCGAGCTGCTGATGGAGCAGCTCTTCCGCACGACCGATCTCGAAGTCCGGCTCCCGCTCAACATGAACGTGCTGGACGCCGCCGGCACGCCCAGGGTGATGAGCCTGGCCGAGGTCCTGAGCGCCTACCTCGCCCACCGGATGGAGGTGCTGGTCCGGCGCTCGCGCTACCGGCTCGCCAAGGTCGAGGACCGGCTCGAGGTGCTCGAGGGCTATCTCAAGGCCTTTCTCGATCTCGACGAGGTGATCCGCATCATCCGCGAGGAGGACGAGCCCAAGCCGGCGCTGATGGCGCGCTTCGATCTCACCGAGCGGCAGGCCGAGGCCATCCTCAACCTCCGTTTGCGCAACCTGCGCAAGCTCGAGGAGATGGAGCTTCGGGGCGAGCGCGAGCGCCTCGCCGCCGAGCGGCAGGACCTGCTCGAGCTGCTCGCCGACGAGAGCAAGCGCCGTGCCAGGCTCAAGGAGGAGTTCCAGGCGGCGAGAAAGCAGTTCGGCGGCGGTGCTCTCGGCAGACGGCGCACCACGCTCGCCGAGGCGCCAGTGGTGAGCCTCGAAGCGCTCGAGGAGCCGGTCGAGCGCTATCCCGTCACCGTGGTCTGCTCGCGCCTGGGCTGGATTCGCGCCATGCGGGGCACGATCGAGAACCCGGCCGAGATCAAGTACAAGGAGGGCGACAGCGAGCGCTTCGTCCTGCGCGCGCAGAGCAGCGACAAGCTCATGGTCGTCGCCGGCAACGGTCGCGTCTACACGCTCGCCGTCGACAAGCTGCCGAGCGGCCGCGGCCACGGCGAGCCGATCTCGCTCTCGATCGACCTCGAGAAGGGGGTCGAGATCCTCGATCTCAGGGTGGTTCGCCCGGACGGCCGCCTCGTCTTCGCGACGCGGAAGGGCTTCGGCTTCGTCGCCGAGGAGAAGGAGATCGAGGCGCAGACCCGCGCCGGCCGGCAGGTCGTCAACCTCGCCGAGGGTGATTCGCTGCTCGGCGCCTTTCCGGTCGAGGGCGATCACGTGGCGCTCGCCGGCAGCAACCACAAGCTCCTGGTCTTCCCGCTCGCCGAGCTGCCGGTCCAGGCGCGCGGCAAAGGTGTGACGCTCATGAAGCTCAAAGATGCCGAGCTTGCCGACCTCAAGACCTTCGACCCGGCGCAGGGCCTCACCTGGGCCGGCAACGGCAACGGGAAGGGGAAGCGGCTCGCCGACGTGACGCCCTGGCGGGGTGCCCGGGCCACGACCGGCCGGATGGCGCCTCCGGGCTTCCCGAAGAGCCACCGCTTCGGCTGAGCCTCGAGCCGGAAACCGCAGACGAAGAATGTGGCGTGCGGTGCGCAGAGGTGCGAAGCTCCTCCTTGCCGATAGGGAGATCCTCGTCGTGACGAGAGCCGTTATCGGGCGCCGGCCCGGTCCCATGCGAGAGGGGCTTCGACCATGAGCTAACCGCTGATCGACTTCTTTCGCGGCGCTTTCGATACGCTCAACCGCCGGCTCGACCGGATCGAGGCCGGGCAGGAAGAGATCCTGGCCCGGCTCAGCCTGATCGGGTCACGGCTCCCCACGATCGACCAGGGCCTCACCCCTCTGGGGCGCGGCTATGCCGCGCTCCAGCACCGCCTCGACCGCACAGCGCTGCGCCAGGCCGAGGTGGACGAGCTGCGCCGCGATCTCGCGCTGCTGCGCGAGCGGCCGGAGACGCTCGAGGCGCCGTAAGCTGCCGGTCGATCTCGTCATCCCATCGAGCGGCCGCCTTCGGGCGGCCGTTCCTTTTGGCCGGTGGGCCTTGTATCATATCAACATTCTATCATATTAGACTTACCTTATCATTGCTCCCGAACGGCATGGAGAAACGCGATGACGACGATGACGACCGGCCTGCACGAGGTCGCCGCGGGCGAGCTGAAGCGGTGGCTGGACGAGGGTTCCGCTGTGGTGGTGGACGTGCGGGGCGAGGACGAGCACCGGCGCGAGCGCATCCAGGGCGCGGAATCGATGCCGCTCGACCGTCTCGATGCTGCGGCGCTCGCAGCACGGCGCGGGCCGCGCATCGTCCTCCAGTGCAACAGCGGTGCGCGCTCCCTCCAGGCGGCACAGATGCTCCTCGAAGCCGGTGCCCGCGAGGTCTGGCATCTGCAGGGCGGCCTTCAGGCCTGGAAGCGCGCGGGCCTGCCCGTCGCCGGCGATGCCAGGGCACCGCTGCCGATCATGCGTCAGGTGCAGATCGCGGCCGGCAGCCTGATCGTGCTCGGCTTCCTCCTCGGCCTCTGGGTCGCCCCGGCCTGGCACCTGCTCTCGGGCTTCGTCGGCTTCGGGCTGATCTTCGCCGGGATCACTGGCCGGTGTGGAATGGCGAGCCTGCTCGCCCGCCTGCCCTACAACCGGCGCGCCAGCGCTCCCACCTGCGGCACGACGAGCGGTGCGAGGGCCCGCTGCTCCTGAGCGGCCTCACGGCCGCGCTCGACGCAGCCGGCCGAGCGCCGTCCAGGCGATGTCGCGGAGCATGCGCGCATCCTCCGCCTGCGGCAGAACGACCGCCACGATCGGAAAGCCGAAGCGGCAGCGATAGGCGTAGGCGATCACGGCAACCGCGCAGCTCTGCGCCAGCGCGTAAGCGAGGCCGGCGCCGGCGAGGCCGAAGAGCGGGGTGAGACCGGCGAAGGCTAGTGCCGCCACGGCGCTGCCGAGGCCGAACGCCAGGATGCCGAAGCGCGCGAGTCCCTGCGAGGACAGGCAGGGATAGAGCATGGTGGTGTAGGAGCTGGCGAGCGCTCCCAGCATCACGAGGCGGAAGGCGTCGGGCTCGGCCGCGTACTCGGGCCCGAGCGCCAGCCCCAGGAGCGGCCGCGCCGCGACCATGGCGGCCAGCGCCACGAGCGCCATGAGCGCCGTCACGAGCCGGGCGATGCGGATGGCATCCAGCGCGGAGGCGCGGATGTCCTTGGCCCGGACACCGTAGCTGAAGATCACGATGCCGACCGCGGTCGCGACCTCGACCAGGATCTCGCCCAGGCGCTGCGAGCCGAAATAGAGCCCGAGCGCCTGCTCGCCGAGCTGCCAGCTCACGACCCAAAAGCCGATCCGGCCGAGCAGGATCAGGAGCAGCATCGCGACCCACAGCTCGCCGCCGTAGCGCAGCATCCGCGCCACCAGACGGGGCTGGAACAGCGTCTTCGGCCGGATGCCGCCCCCGATCTGCACGAGGAGATAGAGGGATGCGGCGACGTGGGCCGCGAGCAGCGTCCAGACGGCGCTTCGCACATCGAGAAGGCCGGTGGCCCACAAGCTCACCGTGCCGACGAGGACCACGGCGCGCGAGATCAGCTCGGACCGGTTGAGCTTGCCGAGCTCGCCGCGGCCGAGGAACACGCCCTGGCCGGTGCGCAGGCAGAGCATCGGCGCCACGTTGAGGGCACCCACGAGCGCAAGAAGCCCGTAGCTCGCGGCGTAACCGGCGGATTCCAGCATCAGCCAGCAGACGAGCACGCCGAGCGCGCCGAGGACGAGCCACAGCGCCACGAGATGAGTCGTGACGGCGGCATCGCTCTCGGGCTCCTGCCCGATCAGCCAGGCCCCGGACTGGCGCAGGCCCAGATCGAAGGCAACGGCGAGCACGAGCGCGGTCGACATGACGTAGCCGTAGAAGCCGAACTCGGCGACGCCGAGGCTCCGTGCCAGCAGCAGGAACACGGCGAAGTTGGCGGCTCGCATGACCAGCCGGGTCAGGAGCACCCACAAGGAATCGACGAGCATCGCGGCGTGCATGGGCCGGCACCGACCTCTACCAGAACGGCCCGACCCTAAGCGGGTCGGCAGGAAACGGCCGGCACCATAGCGGCGGATCTCGGCCGCAGCCATCCACCCGTCACGGCACCTTCTCGAAGCCGACGCTCTCGCGCGGGACACTCGCTCGATGGCGGCAGCCCGCGCTTAACGCCGCAGGACAAGCCGCGACTTGCGCCCGCAACCCGCTCTCCATTACGGAAACTGTCGTAAACGGTCGTCGGCCGCGATGGTTCCGGCTTCGATCGCGAGCGCAACCGACGGCTACTGTGGGGAGCGATGGGTTGCCCCGGTTCCGGTTCAAGCCTGCCGTCCTTCTGGCCGTGCTACTCGTCGGCCTCGCGGCCGCGCAAGCCGCCGAGATCGCCCCGCCGGGCGACCGCGGCCTGCTCAAGCTCGCCGGTCACTACGTCAAGTGGGGGCCGCTCGCCTACGGCAGCCCGGCCGAGATCACCTACGCCTACCTCCAGGAGACGCGCAGCTTTCCGGGGGCTCGCAACTGTGCCGCCATGGCCCCGATCGCGACCCTGCTGACACCGGCCGGCATCACGTTCCAGAGCTTCGACCGGGAGATCGCCGCCGCCTTCAGGCTCTGGTCCGAAGCCGCGAGCCTGCGCTTCGTCCGGATCGACGATGCCGACCGGGCCGACATCGTCATCGGCGCCCAGGCCGGCTCGGCCGGCGTGGCGTTCACCAACGTGGTGCAGAAGCCGGCCGCGAGCGGTCCGATCGACGGCATCGGCCGATCCACCATCTGCCTCGACCCTTCGGAGCGCTGGGAGATCGGGATCGACGGCGATCCCAAGACCTACAACGTGCGCTACGTCGCGACGCACGAGATCGGCCACGCCATCGGCCTCGACCACCAGGGCCGGGACCACGGCATCATGGGCTTCGCCTACCAGGAGAAGGTGGCCTCGCCCGGCGCGATCCGGCTGGCCCAGAGCGACATCGACGCCGTCGTCCGGCTCTATGGTCCCGCCGGCGACGCCGTTCCGGTGCAGGCGGCGGCGCAGCCGGGCGAACCCTGCCCGGCTGCGGCCGCGGCCAACGCCACGGCGCTCGCCGCCGCTTGCGAGCCGGCTCAGAAAGCCCTGCCGGAGTAGGCCTCCTCGAACAGCCGCCGCGCCGCCGCGACGTCGAGCGGAACCGGGTTGCCGCCCGCGGTCGGGTCCTTGACCGCCATCCCGGCGAGCTCGTCGAACCGGTCGGCGGGCACGCCCAGCTCCTGCAGCGTGTGCGGGATGCCGAGCTCGCGGCGCAGATCCAGAACCCAGCGCATGAAGCCCGAAAAGCCGCCTTCGAGCCCGAGCCAGGCCGCGAGCCGCTCGATCTTCGCCTCGATGGCCGGCCGGTTGAAGGCGAGCACATAGGGCATCACGACGGCGTTGGTGAGCCCGTGATGGGTGTCGTAGACCGAACCGACCGGGTGCGACAGGCTGTGGATGGCACCGAGCCCTTTCTGGAACGCCACCGCCCCCATGGATGAGGCCGTCAGCATCATGCCGCGCGCCGCGAGATCCTTCCCGTCGGCGCAGGCCCGCGGCAGCGCCTCCTTCACGAGCCGGATGCCCTCGACGGCGATGCCCTCGGCCATCGGGTGGTAGCCGCGCGCGCAGTAGGCCTCGATGCAGTGCGCCAGCGCATCCATGCCGGTGGCGGCGGTGAGATGGCGCGGCAGGCCGACCGTGATCTCGGGATCGAGGATCGCGGTCTTGGGCATCATCAGGGGATGGAAGATGATCTTCTTGGTATGGGTCGCCTCGTCGGTGATCACACCGGCGCGCCCGACCTCGGAGCCCGTCCCGGCCGTGGTGGGGATGGCGACGATGGGAAGAATACCTTTCGGGTCGGCCCGCTTCCACCAGTCGCCGATGTCCTCGAAGTCCCACATCGGCCGGGTCTGGCCGGCCATGAAGGCGATCACCTTGCCGGCATCGAGTGCGCTGCCGCCGCCGAGCGCCACCACGCCGTCGTGCCCACCGGCCCGCAGCACCTCGAGCCCGGCCTCGACATTGGCAGCGACCGGGTTCGGCCTCACGTCGGTGAAGAGCCCGGCTTCGAGCCCGCCCGCGCGCAGATGGTCGAGCAGCGTCTGCACCAGCGGCAGCTTCGCGAGCCCCGGATCGGTGACGACGAGCGGACGTCTGATGCCGGCACTCTCGCAGGCGCGCGCCGCCTTCTCGAGGCTGCCGGCGCCGAACAGCACGGTCGTCGGGTAGTTCCAGGTCGTCGAGAGCGAGGCCAGATCGAGCTCGGGCATGTCGTTTTCGTCCTCCCAAACGCAGTCCCCGTCGGGATAGCCCAGGTGCAGAAGGTAAGAAAGCCGCAGCAGCGCCCATACCCCCTCAGGCGCGCGCCGGGGCGGCGCGGAGCACGTAGAGGCCGGCCGCGACGATCATGGCGATGCCGAGGAGCACGACCGCCGCCGGCCGTTCGCCCCAGACGAGAAAACCCCACGAGGTCGCCCACAAGATCGCCGAGTACTCGAAGGGTGCGACCACGTTGGCGGCCGTGACCCGATAGGCGTTGGTCAGACACCAGCTCCCGAAGGCCGCGATCAGCCCGGTCGCGGCCATGATCAAGAGATCGCGCAGGCCCGGCGCGACCCAGCCGCGCAGAAGGAACTGCAGGCTCGGGTGGGCGAAGCGGGCGTAAGTGCCGCTGCCGGCGAGAAGCCCGATGGCGGAGGCCGCCGTCAGGTTGACGAGGTTGTGGTAGAACGTCATCACCGAGGCGCGCTCGGTCCGGCCGAGATCGCGGGCCAGCACCTGGCCCACCGCATAGACGAAGGCGGAGGCCATCGAGAACAGCGCCGCCGGCTCGAACATACCGATACCCGGCCGGCAGACGACCAGCATGCCGAGGAAGCCCACGAGGACCGCGAGCCATTGGCGCGGGCCGACCCGCTCGCCCAGAAGTGGCACGGAAAGGGCCAGAATGAAGAGGGGAGCGGAATAGAACAGCGCCACGGCCTCGGCCAGCGGCAGGGCCGCGATGGCGAGGTAATAGGCCGTGTAGCTCAGGAACAGGCAGCCGCCGCGCAGGATCTGCAGGCCGAGCCGGCGGGTGCGCAGGCCCCCGAACCCTCCGTCCCACGCAAGGATCAGCAGCAGCGGCCCGATGGCGACGATGCAGCGGATGGTCAGCACCTGCGTGATCGGATAGGTACCGCTGATCCACTTGATGACGATGTCCTGCAGCGAGAAGACGAAGGCGCCAGCGCACAGGAACAGGATGCCCGAAAGCCGCGCGTCGGTCCGCCACGGCACGGAGCGCGTCGGCCCGGCCGCGCGTGCGGCGCGCTCTATCGTGCTCATGGCGGCTACTCCTGGCCCGATGCCCTCGTGTCATCCCCTAGCGAGAACGGGCTCCCCGGCACAATCGCATCGCTGGCTGGCCTGCCATGCAGCCAGCGCGTCGCATGGTCAAGCCGGACCGTGATGGGCCTAATCTCCGGCCGAGGCCGGGCTTTCGGGCGATCGGCCCGGTGTGGCACGGGGGAGGTCAGCGAGCGATGCCCAAGGCTTTCGACTTCACGAGCCCGCCCTTCGACCGTCTGCGGCCGGCGGAGGTGGAGCGCGTCAACCGCGCCGTCGACATCGTCTTCTTCCGCAAGGGCCGGACGATCATCGCCGCCGGCACGTTGCCCGACCATTTCTACGTCGTCATCAAGGGCCTCGTGGAGGAACGCGACGGCGAGGAGATCGTCACCGTCCACGAGAGCGGCGACGGCTTCGACAGCGGCATCCTCGTGCACCAGATCTCGCGCCACGATTTCGTCGTGCGCGAGGAGGCGATCTGCTACGCGCTGCCGATCGAGGATTTTCTCGAGCTCACCGCCAACAATCCCGCCTTCGCCGCCTTCTTCTACAAGGATCTCTCCCTCAAGATGGAGGCCTGGAGCCAGCGCCAGGCGGGCCCGCAGGCCTTGGGCGCCCTCACGACGCGGGTGAGCCGGGACATGGTGCGCCGGCCGATCTTCGTCGATCCCGCGACCACGCTGCACGAGGCCGCCGTCCACATGGACCGGGAGGGACAGAGGGCACTGCTCGTGCGCGACGGCGAGCGGATCGGCATCTTCACCGGGGTGGATCTCACCCGCACGGCCGTGGCACAGCGCCGCCCGCTCGACACGCCCGTGCGCGACCTCGTCCACTGGGAGGTGCTCAGCATCGACGAGGGCAGCTTCCTGTTCGAGGCGGCCCTCTTGATGGCGCGCCGCCGCGTGCGTCACCTCGCCGTCAGGGACGAGAGCGGCGAGATCGTGGGCGTGCTCGATGCCGCGAACGTGCTCTCCTCGCTCGCGAACCAGGCCGACCCGATCGGTACTCTCATCGAGCACGCGCGCACCCCGGCCGAACTCGCCGAAGCCAGCGAGCGCATCGGCTTCCTGATCCGCCAGCTCAACGACAGCGGCACCAAGATCGGCTTCATCACCGAGCTCTCGACCGACCTGCATCGCCGGATCATGGTCAAGCTGTTCGAGAGCCTGGCTCCGCCGGGCCTCGCCGAGCATGCCTGCCTCGTCGTCATGGGCAGCGAGGGTCGCGGCGAGTATCTCACCAAGACCGACCAGGACAACGGCATCATCCTCGCGGACGGCTACGAGCCGCCGGACTGGGAGCGCTTCCGTCACCGCTTCACGGAGGCCATGATCGAGGCCGGCTTTCCGCCCTGCCCCGGCGAGATCATGGTGCGGAATCCGGCCTGGTCGAAGCCGCTCGCCAAGTGGTGCGAGGACGTCCGCCACTGGGTCATGACCCCGGACGAGCAGGCGCTCATGAACGTCGCCATCTTCTACGATGCCACCGCGATCGCGGGCGATGCGCGGCTCCTGGACGAGGCCAAGCGCTACCTGTTCGATCTCCTTGCCGACAACACCGTGTTCCATGCCCGCTTCGCCCGCGCCATCGACATGTTCGACACGCCCCTGGGCTTCTTCACGACCTTCGTCACCGAGAAGGGAGCGCACAAGGACGAGCTCGACCTCAAGAAGGGCGGCATCTTTCCGCTGATGCACGGCGTCAGGGCGCTCGCCCTCGAGAAGCGGCTCACGGAGACCAACACGGTCCAGCGCATCCGCCGGCTCCAGGGCTTCGGCATCTTCGATCAGGCCTACGCCCAGCAGCTCACCGAGGCGTTCAACTATCTCTTGGGCCTCAGGCTCACGGTCCGGCTCGAGAAGATGCGCCTCCACCAGCCGCTCGACAACTTCATCCGCCCCGATTCCATCAGCAAGCTCGAGCGCGATCTCCTCAAGGACTCGCTCCAGATCGTCAAGAAGTTCAAGGAGCTGGTCCGCCACCACTTCCATCTCGGCCGGTTCTGAGCCGATGCTGGAATCCCTGAAGCGGGCCTGGTGGCGCCGCCAGCTCGCGGACCCGTCCTTCGCCTGCCTCTTCGAGCCCTACGAGGGCGACGAGCTCGTCAGCATCGACTGCGAGACCACGGGCCTCGACGTCAGGCGCGACCAGATCCTCTCGATCGGCGCCATCAAGGTCAAAGGCGACACGATCCTGACCAGCCAGCGCCTCGACTTCCTGGTCAAGCCCAAAGAGCCGGTCTCGGAGAAGACCATCCTGATCCACCACATCCGCCCGGTCGATCTCGAGGATGCGCTGCCCGTGGAGGAGGCGATGCGGCGCGTGCTCGACTTCGTGGGCAACCGGCCCCTGCTCGGCTACTTCCTCGCGTTCGACGTCGCCATGCTCAACAAGCACGTCGTCCCGCTCATCGGCGCGCCTTTGCCGAACCGGCAGATCGAGGTCTCGAGCCTCTACTACGACTGGCGCGCGAAGCAGCTCCCCACGGGCGCCAACATCGACCTCAAGTTCGAGACCATCCGCGAGCGCCTCGACCTCCCGCGCCGCGCCGCCCACGACGCCTTCAACGACGCGCTCCTCGCCGCCATGATGTATCTGCGCCTCAAGGGCGACTGGAGGCCGGAGCCCGAGGGCTGAGCGAAGGTACCGCTGACAGGATGCGCGGGCGGATGCATGATCGGCACCGAGGCGGTGACCGATGGCGCAACCTGCCGTCGGACGCATGACCGTGGCCGAGTTCCTGGCCTGGGACGACGGCACCGAGCAGCGCTACGAGCCGATCGACGGCCGGCCCGTGGCGATGAACCCACCGGGCGGGCCACACCGCACCATCACCGCAAACGCGACCGGCGTGGCGCTGGCCGCGTTGCGCGACCGGCCGTCGTGCCGCCCGGAGAACGAGGCGGGCATCTCACGCCGCCGGCGCGGCCTGCCCCCCACTTTCGCGTTTGACCTGTGCCCGCGGGCGCGGCAACCATCCGCTGGTCGAGATCGCGAAGGAGCGACGATGGCCGAGAGACGTTCCTACCTGCCCGTCTCGGGCATGGAGCTGCCGCGCTTTGCCGGCATTCCGACCTTCATGCGCCTGCCGCACGTGCCGGTCGAGGAAGCCGACGACGTGCAGATCGGCCTGATCGGCGTGCCCTGGGACGGCGGCACCACCAACCGGCCGGGCCCGCGCCACGGGCCGCGCCAGCTCCGCGACGCCTCGACCATGATCCGGCTCTTGAACCAGGCGACGCGCCTGCGGCCGTTCCACATGGCCCGCTGCGCCGATCTCGGCGACTGCCCGGTGAACCCGGCCGACGTCCAGGACAGCCTGCAGCGCGTCTCGGCCTTCTACGGCCGGGTCCGCGCCAAGGGCATCGTGCCCATGACCGCGGGCGGCGACCATCTCGTCTCGTTGCCGGTGCTGCGCGGCCTCGTCGGCCATGGTGCGCCCGTCGCCATGATCCACTTCGACGCCCACACCGACTTCTACGACAGCTATTTCGGCGGCTTCCGCTTCACCCACGGCACCCCCTTCCGCCGCGCCGCCGAGGAAGGGCTGATCGACACGAGCCGCGTGGTCCAGATCGGCATCCGCGGCAGCGCCTACGACGGCGAGGACGTGGAGTGGGCGCGGGCGCACGGGGTGCGCATCTTCATGATCGAGGAGGTGATGGACAAAGGTGTGGACGCGGTGATGGCGGAAGCCCGCGCCATCGTCGGCGACCAGCTCACCTATGTCAGCTTCGACATCGATTCCATCGACCCGAGCCAGGCGCCCGGCACCGGCACGCCCGAGATCGGCGGCCTCACCACGCACATGGCGCAGCGCATGATCCGCAAGCTCCAGGGCCTCAACCTGATCGGCGCCGACCTCGTCGAGGTGAGCCCGCCCTTCGACCCCTCGGGCATGACCGCCTGGGTCGGCGTCAACATCATGTTCGAGCTCCTGTGCGTGCTGGCCGATGCCGTGCAGCGCCGGAGCGCCGCCTGATCTTCACGGCCGCTCCACGGACGGCAGGCGCTTGCACAGCGTCTTGAGATAGGTCGGCGCCGCCGAGCGCTTCCCGGCCGGAGCGCGGGCGATCGGCTCCTACCAGCCCATGGTGCAGGCGAACTCGCTCTCCACCACGATCGAGCGGACGTCGGTCGTGAACGCCGCGGTCGAAGTCGGTATCCGAGCCTCCGTCCGGCTGGCGGGCCGGGCTCCGCCATGCTAGGCGTCGGGCAACGAACGCAACGACGAATCGGGGAGGCGCCATGGCCGGGGCAAGCCCAAGGTCCGTGGCCTATGTCTGCGGGACCTTCGACACGAAAGGGGCCGAGCTGCATTATCTGGCCGCCCTCCTGCGCGCGGCCGGGCTCGAGGTGCGCACGGTCGATCTCGGTACGCGGGCGACGGGTGCCGGCGTCGACGTGAGCACGGCGGCGGTCGCGGCCTTTCATCCGGACGGGGTGGAAGCCGTGCTCGGCGGCGACGACCGCGGCCGCGCCATCGCCGCCATGGCCCTCGCTTTCGAGCGCTTCGTGGCGGCGCAGGACGATATCGGCGGCATGATCGCGGCCGGCGGCTCGGGAAACACGGCGCTCGTAACGCCGGCCATGCGCGCCTTGCCCGTGGGCGTGCCCAAGGTCCTGGTCTCGACCGTGGCCTCGGGCAACACGGCACCTTACGTCGGTGCCTCCGACATCTGCATGGTCTACGCCGTGACCGACGTGCAGGGGCTCAACCGGATCTCGCGCCGGGTGCTTGGCAACGCCGCGCACGCGCTCGCCGGCATGATGCGCTTTCCCGTGCCCGCACCCGCGACCCCGGATCGGCCGGCGATCGGGCTCACCATGTTCGGCGTCACGACGCCGTGCGTGCAGGCGGTGACGAGGGCGCTCGAGGCCGATCACGACTGCCTCGTGTTCCACGCCACCGGCACGGGCGGGCGCTCGCTCGAGAAGCTGGTCGACAGCGGGCTGATCGCGGGCGTGATCGACGTCACCACGACCGAGGTCGCGGACTTCCTCGTGGGCGGCGTCATGGCCTGCGATGAGGACCGCTTCGGCGCCATCGCGCGGACGCGGGTGCCCTATGTCGGCTCGGTGGGAGCGGTCGACATGGTGAACTTCGGGCCGCTCGCGACCGTGCCCGAACGATTCAGGAACCGGAACCTCTACGTCCACAACCCGCAGGTCACGCTGATGCGCACGACGCCCGAGGAGAACGCGGCGATCGGGCGCTGGATCGCCGGGCGGCTCAATGCCTGCGAGGGCGAGGTGCGCCTCTTCCTGCCCGAGGGCGGCGTGTCGGCGATCGACGTGCCCGGCGGGCCGTTCCACGATCCCGTGGCCGATGCGGCCCTGTTCGCGGCGATCGAGGCCACGTTCCGCCCGACCGCACGCCGCCGCCTCGGCCGCCTGCCCTACGCCATCAACGATCCGGCCTTCGCCGCGGCGCTGGTCGAGGCTTTTCGGGAGATCGCCGTCTGATGCCACGCTTCACCCGCGAGGAGCTCCTCGCCCGCTTTCGGGACATGGCACGTCGCCGTGAGCCCATCATCGGCGGCGGCGCCGGTACGGGCCTCTCGGCGAAATGCGAGGAAGCCGGCGGCATCGACCTCATCGTGATCTACAATTCCGGCCGCTACCGCATGGCGGGCCGCGGCTCGCTCGCGGGCCTCCTCGCCTACGGCAACGCCAACGAGATCGTGCTCGAGATGGCGGCCGAGGTGCTGCCCGTGGTGCGGCGCACGCCGGTCCTGGCCGGTGTCAACGGCACCGATCCTTTCCTCCTCGTCGAGTCCTTCCTGAAGCGGCTGAGCGAGCTCGGCTTCTCGGGCGTGCAGAACTTCCCGACCGTGGGCCTGATCGACGGCGTGTTCCGGCAGAACCTCGAGGAGACGGGCATGGGCTACGCACTCGAGGTCGAGATGATCCGCAAGGCCCACGCGCTTGGCCTCCTCACCACCCCTTACGTCTTCGACGAGGCCCAGGCCGTCGCCATGGCCGAGGCCGGCGCCGACATCCTGGTGCCGCACATGGGGCTCACCACGGGCGGCAGCATCGGTGCGGCGACCGCGCTGAAGCTGGAGGACTGTCCGGCGCGGATCGATGCCATGGCCGAGGCCGCGAAAGCCGTGCGCCCCGACATCCTGGTCTTGTGCCACGGCGGCCCGATCGCGACCCCGGCGGATGCCGCCTGGGTCCTCCGGCACACGCGCCATTGCCACGGCTTCTACGGCGCCTCGTCGATGGAGCGCCTGCCGGCCGAGCAGGCGCTGACCGCGACCACGCGCGACTTCAAAGCGATCCGTTTCTGAGGTCCCCCAGCAGAAGAGAGAAGAGGGAGGAATCATGGCCAAGGCTTATGCCAGCACCGTTGTCGACGCATCGGCCGATGCGGTCTGGGCGCTGATCCGCGACTTCAACGGCCTCGCCACCTGGCATCCGGCGGTCACGGACAGCGTCATCGAGGACGGCAAGGCAGGCGATCAGGTGGGTGCCGTGCGCAGCTTCCACCTTCAGGATGGGGCACATCTGCGCGAGCGCCTTCTGAGCTTCAGCGACGTCGAGCGCTCCTATTCCTACAACTTCGAGAAGACCCCCTTCGCCGTCCGCAACTACCACGCCACCTTGAAGGTCTCGCCCGTGACCGACAGCGGCAAGGCCTTCGTCGAGTGGTGGACCACCTTCGACTGCGAGCCCGAGAAGATCGAGGCGTGGGTCGAGACCTTCGCCGGTGCGGTGTTCAAGAGCGGCCTCGATGCGCTGAAGGCGCATTTCGGCGGGTGAGCGGAACGGCCGGCGGCGGCGTCCGTCCGGGTTGACCCGCCGGCCGGGCGCGCGCACCTTGCTTTCTGCCCGCCCCACTGCCGTGGCGGCTCGTGAATCGGGAGACCCGGACCTTGAACCCTGGCCTGCGCACGGTGCTCTCGTGGCTCGCCGCGGGTATGGTGCTCCTGCTGGTCCTCTATCTCCTGGGCGGGATTCTCCTGCCGTTCCTCGTCGGCATGGCGGCGGCCTACGTGCTCGATCCGGTGGCCGACCGGCTGCAGCGTGCCGGCCTCGGGCGGACGGCGGCGACGCTGACGCTCACCGTCCTGTTCTTCGCGGCGCTGGTGCCTCTGATGCTCCTGCTGCTGCCGGTGCTGGTCGAGCAGGTGGTGGACCTCGCCACGCGCCTGCCGGACTATCTCGAGGCGCTGCGCGGGCGGTTCGTGCACGTGCTCGAGGCTCTGAACCGGCAGGATCTCGTTCAGGAACTCTCGATGCAGGGCCTCGTCACCCGGTTCTCGGAGCGGGCCCTCGGCTTCCTCGGCACGGCGATCGGCAACGTCGTGCAGTCGAGCCTCGCCGTGCTCAACCTGCTCTCGCTCCTGTTCGTCACCCCCATCGTGACGTTCTATCTCCTACGCGACTGGGACCGGATGGTGGCGGCCGTGGCGCGCGTGGTGCCGCCGCGTTACCTGCCCCTGGCCCGGCGGCTCGCGGCCGAGGTGGACGAGGTGCTGGCCGGATTCTTGCGCGGCCAGGGGCTGATCTGCCTGTTCCTCGCCACGTTCTACGCCCTGGGCCTCACCCTCGTCGGCCTGCAGCACGGCACGATCATCGGCCTTCTCACCGGGCTGTTCTCGTTCATCCCCTATGTCGGCATGCTGGCCGGGGTCGCGGTCGGGCTCACCGTGGCGGCGTTCCAGTTCGGCTCGCTCTGGCCGATGGCGCTGGTCGCGGGCGTGTTCGCGCTCGGCCAGTTCATCGAGGGCAACTTTCTCACCCCGCGCGTGGTGGGCAAGCGCATCCGGCTGCATCCGGTGTGGGTGATCTTCGCCGTCCTCGCCGGGACGGCGCTGTTCGGGCTCGCCGGGACGTTCTTCGCCACCCCCGTGGCGGCCGTGATCGCGGTGCTGGTACGGTTCGGGGTCGAGCGGTGGCGGAGCAGCCGCTACTTCGCCGATGCCGGCGACGAGCCGGCGAAATTGTCGGAACCGGCCTGGATCGTTCCGGGTTCCACAAGCAGCGAGGTCGGGCCGGCGAGAAGGGGCCGTTCCTAGGCTCGAGCCCGCCCGACGCGTCCCGGCGCGGACGGCAGCCCGTCGTCCGGCCGGATCTGCAGAGGGCTGAAACCGATGACGAGCGTCACGAATCCGCCCTTGAGCTGCTATCATGGCAGGAAACGGGTGCTGCTCGTGCTGTCGCCCACGGCTGACAGCGGCTCCGTTCAGCGGCAGCGTCGGGCGCTGGCGGGCGAGGAGGTCGGCCTGCAGGCGCGCGACGTGGTCGTGGTCTGGGCGGCCGGCGGCAAGGTCTCGGCCGAAGGCGGCGAGATGCCGGCGCTCGACGCGCGCGGGCTCGCCTGCGCCTATGGCGTGAAGCCCGGCGAGCCCTTCCAGGCCGTGCTGATCGGCAAGGACGGCGCCGTCGAGCTGCGCTCGGGCGAGCCCGTGTCGGCGGCGCATCTGTTCGAGCTGATCGACGACATGCCGCCGGCGCGGCAGAGCGAGGCGCGGACACGGGCCTGAGAAGGTCCCGCGGGCGGAGCGGGGTGCTGCGTCGCGGGCCTCTCGGCCGGCGGTTTCCCCACCGTCGGCACGCTACGAAAGCGCGCGCCGCTGCCGCGAAGGGTTTCCCGCTACCGGCAGGACAGCCGTGCCGGAGGTCGACACGGCGCTCGCGCGTCGCCATCTGGAGAGGGCGGCCGCGGCTCACGGGCGGCCGGCAGGCAGGAACGACGGCAGTAGGGACCGATGACGACAGAGCAGCTTTCGACCGGGCTCCTCATCGACGGGTGCTGGCGCCCGGCCGCGGACGGTGCGACCATGGCGGTGATCGACCCCGCCACCGAGGAGCGGATCGGAATGATCGCGCAGGCCGGGCGCGCCGATACGGAAGCCGCGATCGCGGCCGCGGCACGGGCCTTCGAGAGCTGGCGCAGCGTGCCGGCATGGGAGCGCTCGAAGATCCTGAGAAAGGCCGCGAGCCTCCTGGCCGAGCGGGTCGATCGGGTGGCGCGCCGCATGACGCTCGAGATCGGCAAGCCCCTGGCCCAGTCGCGGGCCGAGGTGCTGGCTGCCGCCGAGACCATCGACTGGTACGCCGACGAGGCGCGGCGGATCTACGGCGAGACCCTGCCGGGGCGGAGCACCCGCCAGCGCTTCGTGACCTTGCGCGAGCCCGTGGGTCCCGTCGCCGCCTTCACCGCCTGGAACTTTCCGGTGGTGCTGCAGGCGCGCAAGATCGCACCCGCACTCGCCGCCGGCTGCACCGTGGTCTGCCGCCCGGCCGAGGAAGGGACCGGGGCCGTGGCCATGCTGATCGGCTGCTTCCTCGATGCGGGCGTGCCGGCCGGCGTGATCAACATGCTCACCGGCGTGCCCGGCGAGATCGCGGAAGCCGTCATGGATTCCGAGCTGATCCGGAAAGTGAGCTTCACGGGCTCGATCCCGGTGGGCCAGCACCTGATCCGCCGCTCGGCCGACACGGTGAAGCGGATCTCGATGGAGCTCGGCGGCCATGCGCCCGTGATCGTCCACGAGGATGCCGATCCTGTGCTCGCCGCCAAGGCTTCGGCGGTGGCGAAGTTCCGCAACAACGGTCAGGTCTGCGTCTCGCCGACCCGCTTCTACGTCCACGAGAAGCTCAGGGCCGCGTTCACGGACGCCTTCGTCGATGCGGTCAAGGCCATGAGGCTCGGCCACGGCCTCGAGCCCGAGACCGACATCGGCCCGCTCATCAACCGGCGCCGGCTGGAAGCGGTCGAGCGGATGGTCGAGGACACGAAGGCCTCGGGTGCTGCGCTCCTGTGCGGCGGCCGCCGGCCGGCGAGTCCCAACCGGGGCTTCTTCTTCGAGCCCACCGTGTTCGGCGACGTGCCGGATTCCGCCCGCGTCATGCACGACGAGCCGTTCGGCCCGATCGCGGCGCTTTCCACCTTCCAGAGCTTCGAGGACGTGATCGCCCGCGCCAACGGCCCGAGCTACGGCCTTGCCGGCTACGTCTTCACGGCTTCGCTCGGCCGCGCGCAGAGGACGGCGGAAGCGCTGAAGGTCGGCATGGTGGGGGTGAACAGCTTCGCCGTCGCCACCGCCGAGATGCCGTTCGGCGGCGTGAAGCACTCGGGCTTCGGCCGCGAGAACGGTGCGGAAGGCCTGCGCGACTATCTCGACGTCAAGTTCGTGAGCATCGAGCTGCCGGGAGACGTCTGAGACCCGCCACGGACAGTAATTCTGGAAGCACTTCAAACTGATCGTAAAGTAGCCGCCCTTCCCGAAAGTCGCGGCCTGCGCTAGGCAGGTTCGCGACTTCGGACGCGTGCCCGTGCCGGACATGCCGGTATTCGGCCGGACACGTGCCCCGGCAGGACAGGAATCGGGACGGCAGCATGACAGCGCTTTCCACCGTCGTCGTCGGCCAGCTCGGCACCGGCGGGCAGCTTCTCCTCTGGGCGTTGCGTCAGCGGCTCGCGGATCGGGGCGAGACCACGCCGAAGCTCGTCCAGGGCTTCCTTCTCGCTTGCGGCCTTTCCGGCGTCGAGCAGGCGCTCCAGTGCTTCGAGCGCCTGTTCGACTGTCTCGAGCGCCACGCGCGCTGCGAGGTGGGCTTCTGCCCTTTGCGCTGCGCCTGCCTCAGCCGCGACGAGGCCACTTGCCTCGCTCTCCTCGCCGCGGCACAAGCCGGTGACATCGTGCGGTCCGAGCGGCTCGCCTGCGCCCTGGTCGGCGCCGAGCGGGCGGCAGCGCTGTGCGAGGCGGCGCGAGCGCTCGCGGACGTGCTCGGCCGCGCCGGCCACGTGTTCTCCCTGCCGCCCTCGGCCGCCGTGCGCGAGGCCGTGCTGCACTGATGTCGCAGGAACTGCGACGGCAGTTCCCTTTCCAACCGGTTTTCGGCAGTTCCCCCCGAAGGAACAAGGAGCCAAAAGATGCAGAAACGGACCCGGATCTGGCTCGGGATCGGCAGCGCTGTCCTGGTCGGCGGTGCCGCCACGGCCGGTCTCGACCGGGACGACGGCCTTCTGGTCCCGAAAGCCCTGGCGCAGAGCCATGCCGGGCACATGATGCTGGTGCAGGGTGGCGAGGGCGGCGAAGGCGGCGAGGGTGGCGAAGGCGGCGGCGCCGCCACGACCGACGAAGAGTCCGTCCTCGAGCCGGATCAGGCGCTCGCGAGCGATCTCCTCCTCATGAAGGGCCACTACCGCGTCGGCGACCGGCTCGTGCGCGCCGGGCGCTGGTCCGAGGCATTGCCGCACTTCCTGCACCCGATCGAGGAACTCTATCCCAACGTCCGCGAGATCCTGGCCGAGCGCGACCAGCCGCCCTTCGGCGATGCGCTCGACCAGCTCGCCCGCCTCGTGCGCCGCCAGGCCGACCTCGCCGCCTACGAAAAGCAGCTCCAGGAGGTGCAGGGCCGGATCGACGCGGCTCTTGCCACCGTGCCGGCCGAGAAGCGCGGCTCGGCCACGTTCGTGGGCTCGGTCGCGGTCTCCCTCCTCGACACCGCGGCCGAGGAGTACGCCAATGCGTTCGACGAGGAAGGCAAGCTCGTCAACGTCGTCGAGTACCAGGACAGCATGGGCTTCGTGGAGGAGGCGGCGGATCTCCTCGGCAAGCATGCCGATGCCTTCAAGAGCAGCGGCAACGCGCAGCGTTATGCCGAGATCGAGAGGTCCCTGGCCGAGCTGCGCAAAGCCTGGCCCGACGTCACCCCGCCGAAGAAGCCGGTGATGCAGCCGGGCGAGGTGCTGGCGGGTGTGTCCAACATCGAGCTCGCGGCGAGCGGGCTGCGCTGAGGCGGCGATGGCGATCCGTCGCTTTCTCCACCTCGCGCTCCTGGCGAGCCTGGTCCTCGCCCCTCTGCCCGGTGCCGCGGCCGGCGGCGGCCGGGCGCTCGAGCGGCTCAAGGCCCGCTACGCGCGGCCGGCCGGGGTGCCGTTTCCCGCCGACAATCCGTTCACGCCCGAGAAGGCGGCGTTGGGCGAGCGTCTGTTCCACGAGCCGCTGCTCTCGCAGAACGGCAGCTTCGCCTGCGCCACCTGCCACGACCCCGGCCAGGGCTTCGCCGACGGGCAGGCGCTGGGCCGCGGCGTCCCCGGCGAACTTCTGCCCCGACACACGCCGACCTTGTGGAATCTCGCCTGGGCGCCGGCACTCTTCTGGGATGGCCGCGCCGCCTCGCTCGAGGAGCAGGCCAAGGGGCCGATCCAGAACCCCAAGGAGATGGCGCAGCCCCTTGCCGAAGGTGTGAGGAAGCTCGCCGCGCGCGAAGACTATCGCGCGGCCTTCGCCAGAGCCTTTCCTGCCTCGCCCGTGGTGGACGAGACCCGTCTGCTCTTGGCGCTTGCCACCTACGAGCGCACCCTGGTCTCGCCCGTGACACGCTTCGACCGCTGGATCACGGGCGATGCGAACGCCCTTGATGCGGCCGAGATCCGCGGCTTTCTCCTGTTCAACGGCAAGGCCGGCTGCGCCAACTGCCACGAGGGCTGGGCGTTCACCGACCACGGCTTCCACGATATCGGCCTTCCCGGCGGGGATCGCGGCCGTGGCGCCGTGATCGGCCTCGACGTCGCCGACCATGCCTTCAAGACGCCCAGCCTGCGCGAGCTCGGCCGCACCGCGCCCTACATGCACGACGGCCGCTTCGCGACGCTGGACGAGGTGCTCGATCACTACACGGGTGGGATCGTGGAACGGCCCAGCCTGTCGCCCGATCTGCGGCGGATAGCGCTGACCCCGGACGAGCGCCGCGACCTTTTGGCTTTTCTCGGCACGCTCACGGCAAAGACACAGGAGCCGGCTCCTCTGGTCGTGGCGGTGCCCGCCGATGCGAGCCGGGAAGAGGTGGTCGCGACCGGCACGGTCCGGCAGAAGGACAAACGCTTTGCGCCCGGCCATATCCGGATCGCGGCGGGCGAGCGGCTCACCGTCGTCAACGACGACAGCCGGACGCACAATGTCCGCGTCAGCGATCCCAGGCTCGCCTTCGACAGCGGCGCCCAGGACCCTGGGCAGAGCATAGCGCTCTCCTTCGCCGAGCCCGGCCGCTACCAGCTGTTCTGCGGCATCCATCCTGCCATGAGGCTCACGGTCGAGGTCGAGTCGGCCGGCAGCCAATAGGCGGAAAATCCCTGCGCCGATCGTCCTTCGGCACGAGCAGGCATGGACCGCCGCTCGTTGCCGGATTGACAAGCCGTCAGGTGTGGCGCAGTTGCTTGGGCCAGGCGTGCAGCATACAACGTAGCTTCGCCTTGTCGGCTTCAGGCCGGACTTGTTGCCGACCCTCAGCGGAGGTGCCAGCGGTCAACCCCGGCAGGTGCCGCAACGAGAATGACAAAAGATGAGCTACTTCCTGCAGCAACTGGTCAACGGCCTCACGCTGGGCGCCATGTACGGGCTGATCGCGATCGGCTACAGCATGGTGTACGGCATCATCGGCATGATCAACTTCGCCCACGGCGAGATCTACATGATCGGCGCCTTCCTGACGGTGATCGTGTTCACGCTCCTGGGCATGCTCGGTATCACCTGGGTCCCTCTGGCACTGCTCACGGTGCTGATCGTGGCGATGCTGATCACGGCCACCTATGGCTGGACGGTGGAGCGCATCGCGTATCGGCCCTTGCGCGGCTCGTTCCGCCTGGCGCCTCTGATCTCCGCCATCGGCATGTCGATCTTCCTGCAGAACTTCGTGCAGATCACCCAGGGTGCCAACGTCAAGCCCCTGCCGCCCAAGATCACGGGCGGCTTCGTGTTCGGCGCCGACACCGCCTTTCCGGTCCAGATCAGCTACACCCAGATCTTCGTCATCGTGCTCACGGTCGTGCTGATGGCCGCGTTCTCGTTCCTGATTGCGAGCACCCCCCTCGGCCGTGCGCAGCGCGCCTGCGAGCAGGACCTCAAGATGGCGGGCCTGTGCGGGGTCAACGTCGACCGGACGATCTCGGCCACCTTCGTCATGGGTGCAGCGCTCGCCGCCGTCGCCGGCCTGATGGCCTCGCTCTATTACGGCGTCATCGACTTCTTTATCGGCTTCCTCGCCGGGGTTAAGGCCTTCACCGCGGCGGTGCTGGGCGGGATCGGCTCGATCCCCGGCGCCATGCTGGGCGGGCTGGTCCTGGGCCTCGTCGAGGCGTTCTGGTCCGGCTACTTCACCATCCAGTACAAGGACGTGGCGGCCTTCAGCATCCTGGTGGTCGTCCTGATCTTCCTGCCCACGGGCCTCTTGGGCAAGCCCGAGATCGAGAAGGTCTGAGTCGATGGCCACCACCACGACCGTCGTCACCGGCGCGCGCGGCGCATCGGTCCTGCAACCGGCCCTAAAGGATGCGCTGCTCGCCGCCTTCGTCACCTTCGTGCTGCTCGCACCGCTGCTCGGCATGCGCACGACGAGCGGCCCGGAAGGGATGACGCTCGAATTCCACTTCGAGGCGGTGCTGCTCGCCACGGCGATCGTGTTCGTCGGCCGGCTGGCGCTCACCCTCTTCCGCACGAGCCGGGGCGTCGCACCCGCTGCTCCCAGCAGGGCGCTCACCAAGCTCGGCGCAGCGGTCTCCGCGCGCTCGGGCTGGCTCGCGGCCGCCGGCCTCGTCTTCGCCTTCGTGCTGCCGTTCCTGCCGTTCGCCAGCCGCTACGTGGTCGACGTCGCCACCACCGTCCTGATCTACGTCATGCTCGGCTGGGGCCTCAACATCGTGGTGGGCCTGGCGGGGCTGCTCGATCTCGGCTACGTCGCCTTCTACGCCGTCGGCGCCTATTCCTATGCGCTCCTGGCCAAGACCTTCGGCTTCAGCTTCTGGCTCTGCCTGCCGCTCGCCGGCCTCTTCGCCGCGAGCTTCGGCATCCTCCTGGGCTTCCCGGTCCTGCGCCTGCGCGGCGACTATCTCGCCATCGTGACGCTGGGCTTCGGCGAGATCATCCGCATCGTGCTGCTCAACTGGCAGAATGTCACGGGCGGCCCCAACGGCATCGCCGACATCCCGCGCCCGAGCTTCTTCGGCCTCGAGTTCACGCGCAGTCCGGCCGAGGGCGAGCGCGCCTTCCACGAGTTCTTCGGCATCGCCTTTTCGAGCCAGCACCGCATCATCTTCCTCTACTTTCTGATCCTGGTGCTGGCGCTGTTCACGAACTTCGTCGTGCTTCGCCTGCGCCGGCTGCCGATCGGGCGGGCGTGGGAGGCGCTGCGCGAAGACGAGATCGCCTGCAAGGCCCTGGGCATCAACCCGACCAACACCAAGCTCACGGCCTTCGCGCTGGGCGCCATGTTCGGCGGCTTCGCGGGCTCGTTCTTCGCCACCCGGCAGGGCTTCATCAGCCCGGAGAGCTTCACCTTCATCGAGAGCGCCACGATCCTCGCCATCGTCGTCCTGGGCGGCATGGGCAGCCAGCTGGGCGTGGTGCTGGCAGCCACCGTGCTCGTGGTTCTCCCCGAGCTCGCGCGCGAGTTCGAGCAGTACCGAATGCTGCTGTTCGGAGCGGCCATGGTGGCGATCATGGTCTGGCGACCCGGCGGGCTCATGGGCCATCGCGACCCGACCATCCGCCTGCACAAGGTCGGCACCGTCGAAGGAGCCCCCCGATGAGCAGCGCCGCGGCTCTCGACGTCCAGCATCTGACGATGCGCTTCGGCGGTCTCGTCGCCGTCAACGACCTCAACTTCGTGGCCGCCCAGCGCGACATCACCGCGATCATCGGCCCGAACGGTGCCGGCAAGACCACGGTGTTCAACTGCCTCACCGGCTTCTACCGGCCGACCGTGGGCCAGCTCACCTTCCACGGCAAGAACGGCCCCGTGCTGCTCGAGCAGATGGACGGCTTTCGGATCCCGCGCGAAGGCATCGCCCGCACGTTCCAGAACATCCGCCTGTTCGCCAACATGAGCGTGCTCGAGAACCTGATCGTCGCCCAGCACAACCGGCTGATGGTGGAATCGGGCTTCAGCGTGCTCGGGCTCTTGGGCGCCGCCCGCTACAGAAAGGCCGAGCGCGAGGCGGTGGAACTCGCGAAGTTCTGGCTCGATCGCACCGGGCTCGGCCCGCGCGCCGACTGGAACGCGGGCTCTCTGCCTTACGGCGAGCAGCGCAAGCTCGAGATCGCGCGCGCCATGTGCACGCAGCCGACGCTCCTGTGCCTGGACGAGCCGGCGGCCGGCCTCAACCCGCGCGAGACCGCCGATCTCTCGCAGCTCCTTCTCGACATCCGCGACGAGCACAAGGTCGCGATCCTTTTGATCGAGCACGACATGGGCCTCGTGATGCGCATCTCCGACCACATCGTGGTCCTGGACTACGGGCGCAAGATCGCCGACGGTACGCCCGACGAGGTCAGGAGCGATCCCGCGGTCATCAAGGCCTATCTCGGCGAGCCCGAGGAGGAGGAGCTGCCGCCCGAGGTGAAGGCCGATCTCGGGGTGGAGGGGACCGCCTGATGCTCCGGCTCGAGAACGTCCACACCCGCTACGGCAACATCGAGGCCCTGAAAGGGGTCAGCCTCGACGTCGAGCAGGGCGAGATCGTCACGATCATCGGCGCCAACGGCGCGGGCAAGTCGACGCTGCTCATGACGATCTGCGGCAGCCCGAAGGCCTCCGAGGGGCGGGTCCTCTACGAGGGCCGGGACATCACGCGCCTGCCCACCTACGACATCGTCAATCTCGGCATCAGCCAGTCGCCGGAAGGCCGACGCATCTTCCCGCGCATGACCGTCTACGAGAACCTGCAGATGGGGGCCGTGCCCACCGGCGGCAAATGGTTCGAGCAGGACCTCGAGCGGGTGTTCACCCTGTTCCCGCGCCTGAAGGAGCGCCTGCACCAGCGCGGCGGCACGCTCTCGGGCGGCGAGCAGCAGATGCTGGCGATCGGCCGCGCTCTCCTCGCCCGCCCGCGCCTCCTGCTCCTGGACGAGCCCTCGCTCGGCATCGCCCCCATCCTGGTGCAGCAGATCTTCAAGGCGATCGTCGAGATCAACAGGATGCAGGGGCTCACGATCCTCCTCGTCGAACAGAACGCCTACCAGGCGCTCAAGATAGCCCACCGCGGCTACGTGCTGGCCACCGGCCGCCTCGTCATGGCCGGCACAGGAAGGGAGCTCCTGGCCAATCCCGAGATCCGCGCGGCCTACCTCGAAGGCGGGCACTGAAGCCATGGACCTCGCCACCCTCCTGGGCGCTCCGCCCGCCGTCTTCGTCGGGCTCACCCTGATCCTGATCGGCGGGGCCGCGGTCCTCACCGGCCGTGCCATCGGCGGCAACTGGAAGCCGGCGTGGCAGGTCGTGGCCGCCGGCATCGGGCTTGCCATCATCGACCGGTTCCTGATCTTCGCCCTGTTCGAGGGCACGCTTCTGAGCTTATGGGGTTTCGTGCTCCACTACGCCCTGTTCGTGGCGCTGGGCCTCGTCGCCTGGCGGATCGCGCGCGTCAGCAAGTTCGTGCGTCAGTACCCCTGGCGCTACCAGCGGACCTCGCTTCTCTCCTATGAAGAGACGGCGCGCGGCTGAGCGAGCCGAAACCGGCTTGTCAACCCGTTGCGCCTCCCTGAATAATCGTGACCGGCTATAACATTCTACCGACAAGGGGAGCTCCTCGGGAGCACCCGTCAGCCGAGGGAAGGTACATCATGCGTCGTGTCACCAGCTTGCTCTTGGGCGCATCCGCGCTCGTCCTGCTCGGCGGCACCGCCGCGCGCGCCGACATCACCATCGCCGTCGCCGGGCCGCTGACCGGCCAGTATGCCGTGTTCGGGGAGCAGATGAAGCGCGGTGCCGAGCTCGCCGTAAAGGACATCAACGCCGCCGGCGGCATCAACGGCGAGAAGCTCGTGCTCGAGACCGGCGACGACGCCTGCGACCCGAAGCAGGCGGTGGCGGTCGCCAACCAGTTCGTCAACAAGGGCGTCAAGTTCGTCGCCGGCCATTTCTGCTCGGGCTCGTCGATCCCGGCGTCGAAGGTCTACAACGAGGAGGGCATCCTGCAAATCACGCCGGCCTCGACCAACCCCACCCTGACCGAGCAGGGCTTCGGCAACGTGTTCCGCACCTGCGGCCGCGACGACGTCCAGGGCCAGTATGCGGCGAATTACGTCGTCCAGCACGGCATCGGCAAGAAGATCGCGATCCTTCACGACAAGTCGCAATACGGCAAGGGCCTGGCCGACGAGTTCAAGAAGGGGCTCAACGCCAAGGGCGTGCAGGAGGTGATGTACGAGGCCATCACCCAGGGCGACAAGGACTTCTCGGCGCTCATCACCAAGATGAAGAACGCCGGTGTCGACCTGATCTATCTCGGCGGCTACCATACCGAGGCCGGCCTGATCACCCGTCAGGCGCGCGAGCAGGGCCTCAACGCCAAGATGATGTCGGGCGACGCCCTGGTCGACAAGCAATACTGGGAGATCACGGGGCCGACCGGCGAGGGCACCCTCATGACCTTCGCCCCCGACCCGCGCAAGTCGCCGGCGGCCGAGAAGGTCGTGGCCGAGTTCAAGGCCACGGGCTACGACCCCGAGGGCTACACGCTCTACACCTATGCCGCGATCCAGGCCTACGTGGACGCGGTGAAGAAGGCGGGCTCGACCGACGTGGATGCCGTCGCCAAGGCCCTGCGCGAGGGCACCTACAACACCGTGCTGGGCCCCATCGCCTTCGACGAGAAGGGCGACGTCAAGGAGCCCAAGTACGTGATGTACCAGTGGAGCAAGGGCAGCTACAGCGAGCTGTGAGCCGGACGGGCTCCTTCTCGGCTGCCGATCACGGAACCGGGCCTTCGGGCCCGGTTCTTCTTCGTGGCCATTGACCGCCATGATGCTTCCCCCGTAAGGGGGAACGCTTCCTTGGCGAAGGTCGCGGACGGTGCTGAAGATCGGGGATGCCGAGACCGACCAGCTCGCACGCGAGCTCGCCGAACTCACCGGCGAGAAGATCGCCGATGCAGTACGGAAGGCGATCCAGGAACGGCTGGCCCGGGAGTGCCGCCGGCGCGAGCGCGGCCCCCTCGGCCGGATCGAGGAAATCGTCTGCGCCTACAACGCCAAGCCCGTGCTGGATCCGCGCACGCCCGGGGACATGCTCTACGACGAGTGCGGCTTGCCCAAGTGATGATCGTCGATACGTCGGCCATCGTCGCCATCTTTCTCGACGAGCCTGAGGGGCCGCTGTTCCGCGACCTGATCCGCGCCGCCGATGAGCCACGGATGTCGGCCGCTCGCGTGGCCGAGACGTTGATCGTGCTCGACAATCGAACCGGCGACGACAACAGCGAGCTCTTGGTGAACATACTCTTCGAGCTCGGCGTGGTCGTCGAGGTGGTCACCCTGACGGAAGCCCTGATCGCCGCCGACGCCTACCGTCGCTTCGGCAAGGGACACCATCCCGCCAAGCTGAATTACGGCGACTGCTTCGTCTGTGCCCTTGCGAAGAGCCTGAACCTGCCGCTCCTGTTCAAGGGCGACGACTTCCGGCATACCGACATCCGGCCCGGTGCTGTGACGGGCGAGGAGAGCTGCGCCGATGCCAATCATCAACCGCATCGCCGAGTTTCAGGACGAGATCGCGGCCTGGCGCCGCCATCTGCACGCGCGGCCGGAACTCGGCTTCGAGGAGCACGCAACGGCGGCCTTCGTCGCCGGCAAGCTCGAGAGCTTCGGAGTCGACGAGGTCCACACCGGCCTCGCCCGCACCGGCGTGGTCGGCGTGATCCGTGCCGGCACGAGCGCGCGGCGGATCGGGCTGCGCGCCGACATGGATGCCTTGCCGATCCAGGAGGAGACCGGGCTGCCCTGGGCGTCGCAGGTGCCGGGGCGGATGCACGCCTGCGGCCATGACGGGCACACCGCCATGCTGCTCGGCGCTGCCCGCTACCTCGCCGAGACCCGCAACTTCGACGGCACCGTCTATCTGATCTTCCAGCCCGGCGAGGAGGGCTTCGGCGGCGGGCGCGAGATGGTGAAGGACGGCCTTTTCAAGCGCTTCCCGGCCGAGCAGATCTTTGGCCTGCACAACTGGCCTTATGCTCCGGCCGGCAGCTTCGCCATGTGCAAGGGTCCGGCCATGGCCGCCTCCGACGAGTTCACGATCGAGATCGTGGGCAGGGGCTGCCACGCCGCGATGCCGCACACGGGACGCGATCCGGTGGTGGCCGCGGCGCTGCTGGTCCAGGCGCTGCAGCCTCTGGTGGCGCGCGAGGTCGATCCGCTCGACAACGCGGTCGTCTCGGTGACCAGGATCGCGGGCGGGCACGCCTATAACATCGTGCCCGAGCGGGTCGAGCTCTGGGGCACCATCCGCACTTTCCGCGAGGAGACGAGGGCGCACCTGATCCGCCGGGTACAGGAGGTGGCGAAGGGCACGGCGTTGGCGCAGGGGCTCGAGGCCGAGGTGCGGATCCTCGAGGGCTATCCCGCCACGATCAACAGCCCGCGCGAGGCGCAGCTCGGTGCCGACGTCGCGGCCGAGATCGCGGGCGAGGACCGGGTCGAGCGCGATCCGGCGCCTGCCATGGGCTCGGAGGACTTCGCCTTCATGCTGAAGGAGCGGCCCGGCAGCTATATCTGGATGGGTACCGGCACCGGTACCGGCGACGAGCCGCTCCACAGCCCGCGCTACGACTTCAACGACGCGACCCTCGCCTACGGCGTGAGCTACTGGGCGCGGCTGGTCGAGCGGCTCCTGCCGAAGGCGGCATGACCAGCGGCGAGCCACCGCGGGCCGGCTCCTACCGGGTGATCTACGCCGACCCGCCCTGGCGGTTCGTCACCTACTCCGACAAGGGCAAGGGCCGCAGCGCCGAGGCGCACTACGACTGCATGAGCCTCGAGGAGATCAAGGCGCTGCCGGTGAATGCCTGGGCAGGACCCGACGCCGCCCTGTTCTTATGGACCACCGACCCGATGCTGCCCCGCTCGCTCGAGGTCCTGGAAGCCTGGGGCTTCGCCTACAAGACAGTGGCGTTCTACTGGGTCAAGCTCAACAAGGGCCGCGACCCGGCCCGCCTCGCGCCGCAGGACTTTTTCACCGGTATGGGCTTTTGGACCCGCGCCAACCCGGAGATCTGCCTGCTCGCCACGCGCGGCCATCCGCGACGACGCCGCGCCGACGTGCCGAAGCTCTTGGTCTCACCGCGCCGCGAGCATTCCAGAAAGCCGGACGAGGCCTATGCCCGGATCGAGCGCCTGGTCGAGGGCCCCTACCTCGAGCTGTTCGCCCGCACGAGCCGACCGGGCTGGGACGCGTTCGGCAACCAGACCGGCCTGTTCGACCGGGCCGGGCCTGTTCATACCCGAAGGAGGCCATCGAGCAGCCGGCCCACCATGCAGGCGGATGGAGATTAACGTGAATGCGGAAAATAATCCGCTCCGCCATCCTCCGGGACGCAGGACCGGACCAATCCGCGGTTTACCTGCGCCCCCGACGCGTTAAGATCGGCTTAATCGGGCAAGCTGGCGCGGGACGGTGCGGATCATGGCGAGAGAGCGTTATCCCGGCGAGCGGCGCGGGCTCAGCCTGTTCCTCGAGAACCTGTTGCCGATCGCCGAGCGCGTGCTCGGCCACGACGCGCTCCTGTTCCATGCGATCCGCCGGGCGCTGCACACCGGTGATCTCGACCATCTCCGCCATGCGCGCACGCTCTTCAACCATCTGCCGCGCGAGCAGCGGCACGCCCTCTCGGCAGCCGTGGTGGCGAGCAGCAACGCGCTCGCGGCACCGCCCAAGGACAAGCTGCTCGCGAGCTACGCCCGCCGCGAGCCGGCCCCGTTCGTCTCATTCGAGAGCCCGCAGCGCGGCCACGGCCCGCCCTCGGTGACGCTCGGCCACGAGCTCCTGCCGCCGAGCCCGGTCCGGGTGATCGTGACACCGGGCACCCTGCCCCGCACCGCCGCCGACAGCCTCAGGCGCATCGCCGGCATGATCGAGCGGGACCGCCGGCTCCTGTCGGAGCGCTACTGGCGCGGCCGCGGCGACGAGAAGAGCGCGGACGAAGCACCGGGCGACCAGAGCGACAGCGGCTGAGCCTCGTGAAGCCCCTGCCGCTCAGGCGCCGTACTCGTCTTCGTAGGCCGGGACCGGCTCGGCTGCGGGCGGCTGTGCGCCGTCCTTGCCCTGCTCGAGCCGGGCGCGCATCACCGCATCGTCGAGCTCGATCTGCGAGCACAGACCCAAGAGCACGGGATCGCGCGGACGGATGTCCTGGCTCTTCCAGTGAGTCCGGTCGCGCACGGCCTGCACCGTCGCCTTGGTGGTGCCGAGCAGCTTGCAGATCTGCTGGTCGCTGAGTTCGGGATGATGGCGCAGGAGCCAGGCGATGGCATCGGGCCGGTCCTGCCGCTTGGAGAGCGGCGTGTAGCGCGGCTCCTTGCGCTTGGGTGGCTTGATCTCGGATGCGACCGACTTCGCGAGCCGGAGCCGCGCCTTGGGGTCCTTCTCGCAGCGCTCGATCTCGCTGCGCTGGAGCATGCCGGCACCGATCGGATCGAGCCCGCGAATGCCCGTCGCCACCTCGCCATCCGCGATGCCTTTCACCTCGAGCGGGTGCAGGCCGCAGAAATCCGCGATCTGCTCGAAGGTGAGCGCCGTGTTCTCGACCAGCCAGACGGCCGTGGCCTTCGGCATCAGGGGTCGATCCATGCGATACTCCTGCAAGAACGACGAGATGAACGATGACGCGCGGGAGGCTTCGCAAGTAGAGGTGGCGCGGGACCGCGTCAAGCGCAAGGGATGGCTGGCATCACCGCTAGGCCGCCTTGCGCCGTACCTTGCGTTCCAGGGCCGCGAGCCGACGGCGCCGGTGGCGGTTGAGCGGGCGCATCGGCGCGGGTTCGCTCGTGCCGTTCCGCAGCGGTGCCGGCGCCGGGCGGCAAAGGCGCGGGCTCGCCGGGCCGGCGGGTGGCGTTCGGGGCCGCGCGCGCCTTGCCCTCGGCGGTGACGGGACCGTGCGAGCGGGTGCCGTTCATGCGCGAGGCTTCAGCTTGCGCGGGCGAGCGGGGGGTGGGGCGAGACGTTGGCCATGCGCAGGCTCCCGGCCGAGGCGCACCGAATTCCAGCATATCATCCTTATCAAGAAATATATCCTATAGCCGGCTGTGCCGGGCGACCGCGGTTGACAGATCACCATCGGCATTCGTGAGATGCGTGCGCGTCTGGTCGAGCTCGTGAGTCGCGTGGAACGCGGTGAGACCGTCGTCATCACGCGCAGCGGCAAGGAGGTGGTGCGGCTCGGCCCGCCAGCGCGGCGCCCCGAGCGGCGGCCGGGGCGGATGTGGGCAGCGCCGGAGATCGGTGCGGGCCTCGAACCGCTGGCGGAGATCGCGACCGGGCGGCGGCACGGGGTTGTCGCTCTCGGCCGCGACCGACGCGCTCGGCCTCCAGGAAGCCATGGGCGTCCCGCCCCTAATCCTTCACCGGCACGGTGTAGTTCAGTGCCAGCCTGCCGCCGTCGATGTAGACGCACTGGCCGGTGATGTAGCTGGCATCGTCGCTGGCGAGGAACAGGACGAGCTTCGCCACCTCCATCGGATCGCCGGTGCGGCCCATGGGCGTGCGCGAGAGGATGCGGCGGCGGGCCTCGTCGTTGTTCATCACCACCTTCAGGATGTCGGTCATGATCGAGCCGGGGCCGACCGCGTTGACGCGGATGTTCTTGTCGGCGAGTGCCAGCGCCATGACCTTGGTGAGCTGGTTGAGGCCGCCTTTGCTCACGACGTAGGGCACCTGGTTCGGAATCGCGAGCACGGCATTGGCCGAAGACATGTTGACGATGGCCCCGCCGCCACGGGCGACCATGGCGCGGGCCGCGGCCTGGCCGACGAGGAAGGGCCCCTTCAGGTTCACGCGCAGGACCTTGTCGAAGTCGGCCTCGGCGAGATCGAGGAAATCGGCGGTCTTGATGATGCCGGCATTGTTGACGAGAACGTCGAGCCGGCCGCCCCACTCCAGCGTGGCGTCGATCAAGGCACCTGCGTCGCGCGCGTCGCCGACGTCGGTGCGGACGAAATGGACCTTGCTGCCACGCGAGCCCAGCTCGGCCACGAGGGCCTGACCGTGCTCCACGTCGACGTCGGCGATCACGACCGCCCCGCCCTCGGCCACGAACGCCTCCACACAGGCGCGGCCGATGCCCTGCGCTCCGCCCGTGACGATGACGACCTTGCCGTCGAACCGCATGGTTGCGCTCCCCTTGCTCCATCGCGCTCTCACGGTCGGCGCTCTAGCACGCCCCGGCGATCCGGTCAGCGGCCGCGGGAGCCTTGGCAGCAGCTTGACTTTTATTTAGACGAGGCTAACTTTTTTCATGTTAACTCGTCCCCGTTCTCTCTCGCGGTCGAGGCAGCGCCATGGACATGTTCGCGAATCCGCCGGCCTGGCGCAGCGCACCCGCGCTGCCGAGCCTGCCCGAGGTGCACGGCTCGATCCCGGTGGCACGCTCGGGTAAGGCGCTGCGGCGGCTCCTGAGCTTCGTCGGCCCCGGCTATCTCGTCGCCGTGGGCTACATGGACCCCGGCAACTGGGCGACCGATCTCGCCGGCGGCTCGGCCTTCGGCTACACGCTGCTCTCGGTGATCCTGCTCTCGAACCTGATGGCGATCCTGCTCCAGTCGCTCTCGGCCCGGCTCGGCATCGCCACCGGCCGGGATCTGGCGCAGGCCTGCCGGGACCACTACCCGCCCGCCGTCAACTATGCGCTCTGGTTCCTGTGCGAGCTCGCGATCATCGCCTGCGACCTCGCCGAGGTGATCGGCACGGCGATAGCGCTCCAGCTCCTGTTCGGCATTCCGCTGGCGCTGGGGGCGCTTTTGACCGGGCTCGACGTGCTGCTCGTCCTGATGCTGCAGCACAAGGGCTTCCGCTGGCTCGAGGCGTTCATCATCGGGCTGATCAGCCTGATCGGCGTCTGCTTTCTGATCGAGCTCTTCCTCGCCCGGCCCGATCTCGCTGCAGTCGCGAAGGGCTTCGTGCCGAGTCCTACGATCGTCACCGAGCCGGCGATGCTCTACATCGCGATCGGCATCCTCGGCGCCACGGTGATGCCGCACAATCTCTATCTCCACTCCTCGATCGTGCAGACGCGGCGCTGGGCGCCGACGCTGGAGGGCAAGCGCGAGGCGGTGCGCTTCGCCACGATCGACAGCACGGTGGCGCTGAGCTTCGCGCTCTTCATCAACGCCGCGATCCTGATCCTGGCCGCCGCCGCGTTCCACGCCACCGGTCAGACCGGGGTCGCGGAGATCCAGGACGCCTATCACCTTCTGGCGCCCACACTGGGGGCGGCCGCGGCGAGCACGCTGTTCGCGCTCGCCCTTCTCGCCTCGGGCCAGAACTCGACCGTGACGGCGACACTCGCCGGGCAGATCGTGATGGAGGGATTCTTGCGGCTCCGGCTGCCGCCCTGGCTCCGGCGGATCGTGACGCGGCTCGTCGCGATCCTGCCGGTGGTCACGGTGGCCTGGCTCTACGGCGAGGGCGGCACGGCGCAGCTTTTGATCCTGAGCCAGGTGGTCCTGAGCCTGCAGCTACCGTTCGCCGTGGTGCCGCTCGTGCGCTTCACGACCGACCGCCGGAAGATGGGCGAGCTCGTGGCGCCGCGCTGGCTGGGCGGCCTGGCCTGGGTGGTGGCGGCGGTAATCATCGCGCTCAACGCGAAGCTGCTGTTCGACGTGGCCACGGGCGGCTGAGGGGCGGCGAAGGCCGCCCCTCGTCCCGCGATCTCAGGCGCCGGCCGGGCCGGCCGCCGGGCGGAGCATCCGGCGCAGCGTGGCGTCGCGGTCGAGCAGATGGTGCTTGAGAGCCCCGAGGACATGGAGGCCGACCAGCGGCAGGAGGAGGAAATTGGCCATGACCACGTGCAGGGTCTCGCCGACCTCGTGCAGCAGCGGGCTCTGCGGCACCAGCGGGATCGGCACCGGCAGGCCGAACGGCATCGGCGTGCGGCCCGTGGCGGCGACGGTCAGGATGCCGGTGAGCGGCAGGAGCAGGAGCACCGCGAGCAGCAGGCGGTGGACGATCCGCGCCAGCCGCTCCTCGAGCACGCGCGGCCGGGACGAGGCCGCCGCCGGCATGCCGCAGGCGAGCCGCCAGCCGAGACGTGCGGCCGCGAGAAACAGGGCGAGGAAGCCCAGGGAGATGTGGAGGGCGGCGAGCGCGTCGCGCTCGGGCCCGCGCGGCAGCTCCGTGAACGTCCAGCCCAGCCAGACCAGCGCGGCGACGAGGAAGGCGCTCGACCAGTGGAGCGCGATCGAGACCAGGCCGTAGCCGGACCTGCTGTCCTTGACGAGCATGGTTCGTCCCTCTCGTACCCCGTCCTCACTCGTCGTCGCGGTCGCCGCGGGGACCGCGGTCGCCGTGGCGGCGCAGCTCGTCGGGCATTATGGCGCCGTCGCCGTTGCGGTCGAGATGGCGGATCATGCCGGCGAAGCGGGCGCGGAACTCCTCCGTCGTGATGCGGCCGTTGCCGTCGGCGTCGTTCGCCTGGAACTGGCGCACCATGCGCGGTCGCATCGCATCGAGCCAGAGCGCCTGATACTCCTCGAGGCTCAAGGTGCCGTCGCCGTCGCGGTCGTACTTCTTGAGCTGCGCGTCGCGCACGGCGTCGATCTCGTCCTGGGTGATCTTGCCGTCCTTGTTGCTGTCGAACTGATCGAACAGCATCATGGGTCCGCCCATGCCGCCGAAGCCGGGGCCGCCGCCGTGCCAGCCGCGGGCCACGGCGGCTCCGGCCCCCAGGGCCAGAGCGCCGGCGAGGACGGCACCCGTCAGGAACAGGGTCTTCTTCGCTGGAATGCGCATGGTTCGTTCCGTCTCCTGTTGACGACCCCAGGAGACCGTACGGGCGTAACGAGAGTTTGGCGCGCGGCCCGGCTCTTCGTCGCGAGCTGCGGCGAAAGCGGATGCCCGGGAAACTTCGTTACATTTCGCTGCTACGCATGGCAGCGGATGCGGGCATACTGCGCTCGCAGCCTCCCGAGCGGCCCGGCCATGACGGACAGCGCCCCCCATCTCCTCGTCGTCGACGATCATCGCGAGATCCGCGACCTCCTCGCCCGCTATCTCACCAAGCACGACTACCGGGTGAGCGTGGCCGACAGTGCCATGGCGGCGCGGCGCGTGCTCGAGACCAGCCGGATCGACCTTGTCGTGCTCGACCTCATGCTGCCGAAGGAGGACGGGCTCTCGCTCTGCCGCTCCTTGCGGGCGAAGAGCGACGTGCCGATCATCATGCTCACCGCCATGGCCGAGGACACGGACCGGGTGGTCGGGCTCGAGATGGGGGCGGACGACTACGTCACGAAGCCCTTCAACCCGCGGGAGCTCCTCGCCCGGATCAAGGCCGTGCTGCGGCGCACCCACAGCTTGCCGCCGCAGCCCGAGCGGCCCGCGGCGCGCCGTCTCCGCTTCGACCGCTGGACGTTCGACGTGGCGCGGCGCGAGCTCGTCGGCGAGGACGGGGTGGCGGTGCCCTTGAGCACGGGCGAGTTCCTGCTGCTCGGCGTCTTTTTGCGCCATCCAGGCATGGTGCTGACCCGCGACCAGCTCCTCGATCTCACCCGTGGCCGGGACGCCGCCCCCTTCGACCGCTCGATCGACAACCAAGTGAGCCGGCTCAGGAAGAAGATCGAGCGCGATCCGCGCCGGCCGCAGCTCATCAAGACCCACTGGGGCGGCGGCTACAGCTTCACGGCCGAGCCGGTCGAGACCGCATGAGGCGCCTGCGGCCCGGCAGCCTCGCCGGTCAGCTCGTGCTGATCGTGCTGGCGGCGCTGATCGCCGGCCAGAGCCTGAGCTTCCTCATCTTCGCCGACGAGCGCCGGGCGGCCCTGCGCGCCGCCAACCGCGAGCAGGTGCTGGCCCGGACCGCGACGCTCGTGCGGCTTCTGGACGAGACTCCGCCCGATCTGCACGAGCCGATCCTCGCGGCGAGCAGCAGCCGGCAGCTCCGCTTCCAGATCGGACGGGAGAGCGCCGTCGACATCGGCGAGAATTGGCACGGCCGCAACCGCCTCGCCCGGCAGCTCGGGGAGCTCCTGGACGGCAATGGCGGCCGCCCGGTGCTGGTCGACATCCGGGGCGACGAGCGGCGGCTCGAGAACCTGATCGGCTTCGCGCCTTTGGACGAGGCGACCGGCCGGCCGCGCTACTGGCAGGGGCGGCGTGGCCCGGTCGGGCTCGTGGCCGCGGTGCAGCTCGGGGACGGACGCTGGCTCAACGCCGAGACCTCGTTCCCGACACCGCCGGCCTGGGGGCTGCCGAATCTGGTCTCGCTCGTGCTTACGGCGGTGCTCGTGGGCGTCGCGGTGGTGCTAGCGGTGCGCCGGCTCGCCCGACCGCTGGCACGCCTCGCCGTTGCCGCCGACGCGCTCGGCCGGGGCGAGGCGCTGCCGCCTCTACCCGAGGTGGGGCCAGCCGACATCAGGAGCACGGTGCGCGCCTTCAACCGGATGCAGGCCCGGCTCAAGCGCTTCGTCGACGACCGTACCGCCATGCTGGCGGCGGTGAGCCACGACCTCAGGACGCCCATCACCTCGCTCCGGCTCCGGGCCGAGTTCGTCGAGGACGACGAGACTAGGGAACGCATGCTGGACACGCTGGACGAGATGCAGCGGATGGTCGAGGGCACGCTCGCCTTCGCGCAGGGCGAGGCGGCGAGCGAGGAGACGCGGGTGGTCGACCTCGCGGCCCTGGTCGAGAGCATCGTCCTCGATCTCACCGATCTCGGCGCGGATGTCGCCTTCGCTAGTCCGGGCCGACTCGCCTATCGCTGCCGGCCACTGGGCCTGCGGCGCGCTCTGCGCAACCTGATCGAGAACGCGGTGCGCTACGGCAAGCGTGCGCAGGTGAGCCTCGCGAGCGATCGCGACGGTGTTCGCATCGTGATCGAGGACGAGGGGCCCGGCATCCCGCCCGACATGATGGAGCGGGTGTTCGAGCCCTTCGTGCGGCTCGAGGGCTCGCGCTCGCGCGAGACCGGTGGCATCGGCCTCGGGCTCGCGATCGCCCGCTCGATCGTGCGCGGCCATGGCGGCGACATCCGGCTCGAGAACCGGCCCGAGGGAGGCTTGCGGGTCACGATCGCCCTGCCGGCCGCAGGCGATGCGTGGCCGGCGGGCTGATACGCGAGCGCCCTGCTCTGCATCGCCGCCTCGATGCGGAACGGCCCGATGCCGTTCGGGCATCGGGCCGCTTCCACGCACAACGTCGAGGCGACAACCTCCGCAGGTCCGATCCGAGAGGAGTGCTGCAACGCAACAGGACTGTCGCCGCCGACGGCGCCGGTCGCAACCCGAATCGGCGCATGGCTCACATGCACCCTTGACAGGGACTAAACCCCTCCTCACGCGTTCTTTATGGTCGCGCCGCTCACCCGACCCAGTCTCTCTTGCGAGGATGGACGCGTGGCGGCGGGTCGGCCGCTCGCCTCACCGATGACGGGAGCACGGGAGTTGGCTGGCATGCGTACGATCGCTCTTGCCGTCGCCATGCTGTCGGCCGCGGGCTGCGCCCACGCGGCAGCACCGCAGGGGCCGGTTCGGACCGAGAAGGCGACCTTTCGCGTGGTCGAGGTCGTGGGCGGGCTCGAGAACCCCTGGGGGATGGCTTTCCTGCCGGACGGCGGGATGCTGGTGACGGAGCGGCCGGGCCGGCTGCGCCTCGTCGAGAACGGGAAGCTGCGCGCGGAGCCCGTCAAGGGCGGGCCCGAGGTCTATGCCAGGGGCCAGGGCGGCCTGCTCGATGTCGCCCTCGATCCGGCCTTCGCCCAGAACCGGCGGATCTATCTCAGCTACGCTCATGCCGAGGGCGGCAAGACCACGACACGGGTGATGCGCGCCCGCTACGCGCCCGAGGGACTCTCCGAGCAGAAGGTGATCTTCTCGGCCGAGCCCATGATCCAGAGTTCGGCCCATTTCGGCTCGCGGCTCGCCTTCGGCACCGACGGCACGCTCTTCGTCACCGTGGGCGAGCGCTTCGTCGCCCGGCAGGACGCGCAGAATCTCGCGACCGATCTCGGCAAGGTCTTACGGATCACGACCGATGGCACAGCACCTCCGGACAACCCGTTCGTGGGCCGCGAGGGTGCCCGTCCCGAGATCTACACTTTTGGCCACCGTAACCCGCAAGGGCTCGTGGTCGACCCGCGCAATGGACGGGTCTGGGAGCAGGAGCACGGTGCGATGGGCGGGGACGAGATCAACCTGCTCAAGCCCGGCGCCAACTACGGCTGGCCCGAGGTGGCCTATGGCAAGAACTACGACGGCACCACGATCGGCACCGGCAGGAGCATCGCTCCCGGCGTCGAGGCGCCCGTGTTCTACTGGGACCCGTCGATCGCCCCTTCCGGCATGACGCTCTATCTCGGCGACCGGTTTCCGGGCTGGAACGGCGATCTCCTCGTGGGTGCGCTCAAGTACCAGCTCGTGAGCCGGCTCGATCTCGACGAAGAAGGCCGGGTGGTGAAGGAGGAGCGCTTCCTCGAAGGGGCGCTCGGCCGTATCCGCGACGTGCGCACCGGGCCGGACGGGCTCGTCTATCTCCTGACCGACGAGGATCCGGGCGGACTCTACCGGCTGGAGCCGGTCACCGAGGCGGGCTGAGCGGCGGCGGGAGCGGGAGGCGATGCAGCGCAGGCGGCTGGGGCGGAACGGCCCGGACGTGTCGGCGATCGGGCTCGGCTGCATGGGCATGTCGTGGGCCTATGGGCCGGCCGACGAGACGGAGAGCATCGCCACCATCCATGCCGCCATGGCGGCCGGGATCGACCTGCTCGACACCGGCGACTTCTACGGTATCGGCCACAACGAGGAGCTGATCGGACGCGCGATCCGCGGCCGGCGCGACGAGGTGTTCATCGCCGTCAAGTTCGGGGCCTTGCGCGATCCTTCGGGCGGCCTGATCGGCTTCGATGCGCGCCCCGCCTCGGTCAGGAACTTCCTGAGCTACACGCTGCGCCGGCTCGGTACCGATCATGTCGATCTCTACCAGCCCGCCCGCGTCGACCCGGCCGTGCCGATCGAGGACACGGTGGGCACGATCGCGGATCTGATCCGGGCCGGCTACGTGCGTCATCTCGGCCTCTCGGAAGCCGGGGCGGGCACCATCAGGCGCGCGCACGCGGTCCATCCCGTGGCCCAGCTCCAGATCGAGTACTCGCTCATGACCCGCGGGATCGAGGCCGCGATCCTGCCGACCTGCCGCGAGCTCGGCATCGGCGTCACGGCCTATGGCGTTCTTTCGCGTGGCCTTCTGAGCGGGCGGCTCGCCGCCGGCACGACGCTGGGTGCCGACGATTTCCGCACCCGCGCACCACGCTTTCAGGGCGAGAACCTCGCCCGCAACCTCGAGCTGGTCGAGGCCTTGCGCCGGATCGCCGTGGAGAAGGGTGCGACACCCGCCCAGCTCGCGATCGCCTGGGTCCTGAGCCGTGGCGAGGACATCGTCCCGCTCGTGGGTGCGAGGCGGCGCGACCGGCTGGAGGAGGCTCTGGGTGCGCTCGATCTCGTGCTGGACGCGGACGACCTCGTCCGAATCGAGGCGGCGGTCCCGGCGGGTGCGGTGGCGGGGACGCGCTACGACGCGCACGGCATGCGGATGCTCGACAGCGAGGGCCGGCCGGGCGGCTGAGACGAAAGCCGGACATGCGGGGCGACCTGATGACAGGCTCGCCCGAAGGCCCTATCTCGGGAGCTGCCCACGCACCTCGGAATGGTGGTAGGGCATCCGTGCCATCGCTCCCCGGGTCTGCCATGTCGCTTCGGATCACCACCTGGAACGCCAACTCGATCCGCCTGCGGGAAAGCTCGCTCAAACGGATCGTGGCGGAGATCCGGCCGGACGTGCTGTGCCTGCAGGAGATCAAGGTCGAGGACGACAAGTTCCCTTACGATCTCTGCCGCGAGCTCGGCTTCCCGCACCTGCACGTTCACGGCCAGAAGGCCTATCACGGCGTCGCCGTGCTCTCGAAGCTGCCGCTCGAGCAGTGCCATGCCCGGAAATGGTGCGGTAACGGCGATTGCCGGCACGCGATCTGCACGTTGCCGGGCGGGATCGAGCTGCACAATTTCTATATCCCGGCCGGGGGCGACATCCCCGATCCGGAAGCGAACCCCAAGTTCCGCCACAAGCTCGACATGCTGGAGGAGCTCACCGGCTATTTCGGCGGACGCAAGGGCGATGGGGCCAGGATGGTGGTCCTGGGCGATCTCAACATCGCCCCGCTCGAGACCGACGTGTGGAGCCACAGGCAGCTCCTCGACGTCGTCTCGCACACGCCGGTCGAGACCGAGGGGCTGATCCGGCTGCAGGAGGCGTACGGGTTCGTCGACGCGGTGCGCACGGTGATCCCGCCCTCGCAGAAGCTCTTCACCTGGTGGTCCTACCGCAACCGGGACTGGGACGCCTCCGACCGCGGCCGCCGGCTCGACCATATCTGGCTCTCGCCGGCACTGGCGCCGCATCTCGTCACGGCCGAGGTCCGGCGCGCGGCGCGCGGCTGGGAGAACCCGAGCGACCACGTGCCGGTGACGGTGGAGCTCTCGGTCCGGCCATGACCGCGCTTCAGCGCCCGCCGCTCGCGATCACCATGGGCGAGCCCGCCGGGATCGGCGGCGAGATCCTGCTGGCAGCGTGGCAGGCGCTCGCCGCGACCGGGCCCGCGTTCGTGGCGCTGGACGATCCGGACCGGCTGACGCGGCTGGCCGCAGGACTCGGCTGGCCCGTCCCGATCCGCGCCGTGGCGAGCCCGGGCGAGGCCGTCGCGGTCTTCCCCCGTGCGCTTCCGGTCCTGCCGCTGAGCCGGTCGGTCGAGGCGACGCCCGGCCGTCCGGAGCCGCGCCATGCGCCCATGGCACTCGAGAGCATCGAGCGGGCGGTGAGCCTGACCCGGGCGGGCGAGACGGCGGCCGTGGTCACGAATCCGATCCAGAAGAGCACGCTCTATGCGGCGGGCTTCCGCTTTCCCGGCCATACCGAGTACCTGGCCGAGCTCGCCGGCGGCTGCCGGGTCGTGATGATGCTGGTCGGGCCGTCGCTGCGCGTCGTGCCGCTCACGATCCACGTGGCACTCGCGGCGGTGCCGCGGATCCTGAACCCGGCGCTCATCGTCGGGCAGGGGCGGATCGTGGCCCGTGCGCTGCGCTCCGACTTCGGCATCGAGCGGCCCCGGCTCGCCTTCGCCGGGCTCAACCCCCATGCCGGGGAGGACGGGGCCATGGGCGACGAGGAGGCGAGGCTGATCGTACCCGCACTCGCGAGCCTGCGGGCCGAGGGCATCGACGTGCGCGGGCCGCTGCCGGCCGACACCATGTTCCACGTCCACGCGCGCAGCCGCTACGACGTCGCCTTGTGCATGTACCACGACCAGGCGCTGATCCCGATCAAAACCCTCGATTTCGACGAGGGGGTCAACGTCACGCTGGGCCTGCCCTTCGTGCGCACCTCGCCCGACCACGGCACGGCGCTCGACATCGCCGGCAAGGGCGTCGCCCGGCCGCAGAGCCTGATCGCCGCCATCCGCCTCGCCGCCGAGACGGCGGAACGCCGGCACGCGGCGGCCGGCGGGGCCGATCCGGGATCGGCCGCGGGCGGATGAGGAGCGGCGGCATGGCTGGCTCGCGGCGTCGCCAGGGTCTGGCCTCGGGTCTGACGCTCTCGTTCCTGCTCGTCGCCGCCTGCAGCGCCACGGACGGGAACGGCTCGGGCCTGTCGTGGAAGTCCGGCAACTGGGTCAACGGCGACAGCGACCGGCTACAGCGGTTCGAGGCGATGCGGGGGCGGCCGTCCGATGCGGTGACACAGTCCCTGCGCGGCAAGGACACGTGGGCCGAGCACGCGGGTGCCCGCAGCGAGGCCGAGGTCGAGCGCGAGTTCCGGCGATCCCCGAGCGACTGGCGCGCGACCCCGCCGACCTTCGCCGGCATTTTCGAGGGCTCCGCCTGGATGGCGCACGTCTGGGGCGGTTACCCGGCGACCGAGCATCGCCGGCGAATCATCCACCTCGCCTGGATGAACGTCGTGCCGCGCACGGTCGGCAATGGCTGGGAGAACGGCCGCTACCGCAACCCCGAGATCTGGCGGCAGATCAAGGAGGGCGCCGCTGACAGGTACATGTTCCTACTGGGTCGCAAGTTCGCCTATCTCGACGAGAGATACGGCGATACGCGCTATCCCATGACCATCGACCTGGGCTACGAGTGGACCATCCCTTCTCATCCGGATCTGCCCGAGGGGTCCTATCGCGTCGGCGACACCACGCACTACACCTATCGGGATTTTCCCTATGGCTGGTCCCGTCTGGTCCGGGTATTCAAGGAGGGCTACAAGTACCAGCGCGGCGGCCGACCCTGCAGCTACCGCTTCGCCTGGCGGCCGCAGCTCCGCTTCGTCGCCCTCGACCGTACGAGCAGCGAGAACCGGCTCGTCCGCCACGAAGAGCTGTGGCCCAACCTGGCGCAGGACTGGATCATCGCCGAGGACGTGGTGATCGACGGTGTGAAGGTGCTGCCGGCGGGTCCGATCGGCCGGGCCGCGGACATCCTCGCCGTCTCCTGGCACGACAGCTCCAGGGAGCGGGTGCGCGGCTCGAGCAGCACCGCCCCGGGCAACAACTGGCAGCAGATCCTGGACGGCTTTCCGACCCACTGGGGCCTGCAGGAGGCTGCCGACTTCGCGGCGCGCCAGGGCGTGCTGCTGGCGCTGCCGGAGTGGGCCGCGCGCGGCGCCTCGCATCCGCCCGCCTCGCCCTATCCGGGCGACGTCTATCGCTTCACCTTCGCATTCTTGAAGAGGAACGCGGGCATCCTCGCCTATGAGACGGTGTTCGACCAGGGCTCGGGCAATCTATACCGTCCCTGGACGCCGACGCCGCCATCCCCCGAGCAGGACCCGCTGCGGGTCTATCGCGAACTCTGGGGGAGCGGACCGGGTGCCTGAGGCGGATCGAACGGCGGTTCGTACAGGAGCGGGCCCGATTCCAGCGCCTGCAGGCATCACCGGCGCGTCTCGCCGGCATCGGCGGAACGCACGCATCTGGGCAAGCTCGGCTCCGCGTGGCTATACGGACCATCCGACCGACGGGGCTCACCCGCCGAGCGGTCGGGGTCGTCCGGCGCACGGCCAGGAGGGTCAGCCGCTTCGGCCAGCTTCGGGCAGCCCGCAGCGGACGCCGGAAGCCACTTTTGCCCAGGGCGGGCTCGACATAAGAAGAAGCGGCCGCGCCGGCGCGCCTTTTCGCATTCGGAGCAATCCCGCATGAGCATCGCCGCCCCTCCCCTGCGCCTGGGCGTCAACCTCGATCACGTCGCCACGCTGCGGAACGCGCGCGGCGGCGCCCATCCCGACCCCGTGCGCTTCGCCCGTCTGGCGCTCGAGGCCGGGGCCGACAGCATTACCGTGCACCTGCGCGAGGATCGCCGTCACATCCGCGATGCCGACGTGGAGCGGCTGATGGCGGAGATCCGGGCACCCTTGAACCTCGAGATGGCCGTGACCGAGGAGATGGTCGGGATCGCCCGCCGGCTCCGGCCGCACGCCACCTGCCTCGTCCCGGAGCGGCGACAGGAGGTGACCACCGAAGGCGGGCTCGACGTGCGCGGAGCGGGAAGCGCTCTCCGGGATGCGGTCGCAGCGCTCGGCGAGGCCGGCTGCCGGGTGTCGCTGTTCGTGGACCCCGAGCCGGCGCAGCTCGACGCCGCGGCGGCGGTGGGAGCGCCGGTCGTGGAGCTGCACACCGGCGCTTACTGCGAGGCGCGCGCCGGCGAGGCGCAAGGGCGGGAGCTGGCGCGGCTGCGGGCGGCGGCCCGGCACGCGGCGGCGATCGGGCTCGAATGCCATGCCGGGCACGGGCTCTCCTATGCCGATGTCCGGCCGGTGGCGGCGATCCCCGAGATCGTCGAGCTCAACATCGGTCATTTCATCGTCGGCGAGGCGCTCGCGGTGGGCCTCGTCGAGGCGATCCGGCGGATGCGCGCGGTGATGGAGGCGGGCCGGCGCGACCTCGCCCGGCCGCATCTGCCGTACTGAGGAGGGCGGTCGCTTGCGAATCCTGGTGCTGGGCACGGGCGGGGTCGGCGGCTATTTCGGGGCGAGGCTCGCCGCCGACGGCAACGACGTGATCTTCGTGGCGCGCGGGGCCCATGCCGAGGCGATGCGCACGCAGGGCCTGCGCGTGCTCTCGGCGAACGGCGACCTCCACCTCGAGCGGGTGCAGCTCCACGAGGACCGGGCGCGGACCGGGCTCGTCGACATCGTGCTGGTCGCGGTCAAGATGTACGACCTCGAGGCGGCGGCCGAAACCCTTCGGCCGCTGCTCCAGATCGACACGGCCGTGGTGCCGCTGCAGAACGGGGTCGAGGCGGCGGCGATCCTCGAGCGGAAGCTCGGGCGGCGCTATGTCTGCGGCGGGGTGGCCTACATCGCCGCCGGGATCGAAGCACCGGGCGTGATCCGCCACACCGGCACCATGGCGCGGCTCGTGTTCGGCGAGCGGCAGAAGAACGAGAGCTGGCGGCTCGAGACGCTGGAGGCGGCCTGCCGGGGTGCGGGCATCGACGCGGTGCTCACGGACGCCATCGAGCGCGAGGTCTGGAAGAAGTTCGTGTTCCTCGCTCCCTTCGCCGCCATCACCTGCCTCGGGCGGACCACGATCGGGGCGGTGCGCGAGGATCCCGTGCTCTGGCCGCGGTTCGTGGCCATGGTGGAGGAGGCCGTGGCGGTGGCGCGGGCACGCGGGATAGCACTGCCGGAGGACATCGTGGATGAACGGCTCCAGCTCGCGCGCGGGCTGCCAACCACGATGAAGTCGTCGATGCTCCTGGACCTCGAGGCCGGCCGCCGGCTCGAGCTCGACTGGCTCACCGGGGCGGTCCTGCGGCTGGGCGAGGAGGCGGGCATCGCCACGCCCGCGAGCCGGGAGGCTTACGAGGCGCTCGCCCCTTGGCGAGCCGGCCGGACCGGAACCTGAGCGAGCGGCGGACGGTTGCCTTCCGGCGGATACGGGACCGTGCCGGTCCCGAGCCGGCCGGAGGGAAGCATGGTGATGGGAAAGAGACGGCTCGCGACGGCGGCGCTGGCTCTCGTCGCCGTCGTGCCGGGCATCGGCAGCGCCCGCGCGCAGACGGCGCAGGGGACGACGCAGGTTCCGCCGCTCGCGACGGAGCCGGTGCCGACCCAGGGCGGCGGTCAGGCCGCGGTGGGGGCGGCGATCAAGGGATCGGCGCCCGGCCCCGGCGCACCGGAAGCAGCCTCGCCGGGACCGGCGGCACCTTCGCCCGTCGACCAGTCGCAAGCGCAGCAGGGCGCCCTGCTGAAGCCGGGCGACTGCGCCGGCGACATGGCTGCCGCCGCCGGAGCGAAGCAGCCGTGCCAGCCGAAGCCGTAGGGCTGCGGCACCCGCAGCGAGCCTTCACGCTTCCGCCGCCAGCAGGTCGAGCAGCGCTCCGGCGTCCACGAGGTCGGGGGTGTCGAGGCCTTCGGTGAACCAGCCGTAGACGGCGGTCAGCAGGTCGCGTGCCTCACGCCGCCTGCCCCGATCGCACAGCAGCCGGGCCAGGCTCGTCGCGGCACGCAGCTCGAAGGCGCGCGCTTCCTGCTGGCGGGCCAGGGCAAGCGCTCGGGCGAGGCAGGTCTCGGCCTCGTCCGGCGCGCCCGCGAGCAGACGCAGCTCGCCCTCGAGCCGGTGCAGCTCGGCCTCGCAGAATCGCACGTCGGTGCGCGCCACCTCGGCCCGGGCCTCCTCCAGCACCCGCAGGCCGGCAGCCGCCTCGCCGAGGCGGGCGTGGATCGCGGCCAGGATGCCGAGATGCAGCGTGCGGTGGAACACGGTGCCGAGCGCATCCAGAAGCTCGATGCCCTCGCGCACGAGCACCGCCCCTTCCCGAGGCTGGCCCTCTTGCGCCGCCACCCAGCCGCGCATCACGATGCCGTAGCCGCGCCACATCGGCATGTCGTGCTCGGCGGCGAGCGCCAGCACGGCATCGGCATAGCCGCGGACCGCCGAAACCTCGTGGAGGAACTGCGCCAGCTCCCCGCCGCCGTGGCAGAAGATGTGACCGATCGTGTTGGCGTGCCCGAGCTCGGCGGCGTGCCGGGCCGCCTCCTGCGCCGCGTGCCGCGCCTGGTCCGGCCGGCCCGTGATCCAGAGCACGAGCGCCAGGAACGACAGCCCCGACGCGCGGGGGTCGGTGATGCAGCGGGCCGCGAGCGACCGGTCGCGCTCGGGGTCGTAGAGCACGGGGATCTGCGCGAGCTCGGCGTGAGCCGCCTCGAAGGCGCCGAGCTGCATCAGCGCGGCCCCCATCGCCCGGTGCGCCAGGATCCGGTCGGCAGGGTGCCCGAAACGCTCGGCGAGCGAGTGGCAACGCTCGGCGAAGTGCTTCGCCGCCCGGGTCTCGCCGCGCACGACGCGGTTGCTGGCGAGGCCGAACAGGGTGGGGCCCAGGCCCTCCGTGTCGCCGCGGCGCTCGCAGAGCGCTGCGGCACGCTCGTAAGCCGTCGCGACCTGCGGGCCGCTCCAGGCGGAAAGGGCGATCAGGGGCGTGCCGATCGCGAGCTGGAGCTCGAGCTCCAGGCGATCGCGTTCGGTGGAGTCCGGCAGGCAGGCCAGCAGCTCCAGGCCGCGCCGGAGCTGACGCACGGCTTCCCGATCGGCCGAGCGGTCGGCCGAGCGCCGGCCCGCCTTGAGCCACCAGCGCACCGCGCGCTCCGTCTCGCCGGCCTCGGTGAGATGATGCGCGATCAGCTCGGGCGTGGTCTCGGCCTGCTCGGGATGGCGCTCCTCCAGGACCTGCGCGATCCGGCCGTGGAGCTGCCGCCGCCGCTCGCGCAGGAGCGTGCCGTAGGCCGCATCGCGCACCAGCGCGTGCTTGAAGAGGAAGCCGGCGCGTGGCCCGTTCCCTTGGGCGAACAGCAGGCCGGCGCGTGTCAGCCGATCCAGGGTCGCGGACAGCTCGCCCTCGCTCCGGCCCGCCACCGCGGCGAGCAGCGCGAAGGAGAACTCGCGGCCGATGGCGGCCCCGATCTGGGCCGCGGCTCTGGCTGCCGGGCCGAGCCGGTCGAGGCGCGCCAGCAGCGAGGCGTGGAGCGTGGCCGGGATCGCGAGCCTCGCTGGCGGGGCCGCGGCGACGACCATCGGGCCGGCTGGGCCACCAGTCTCCAGTACCGCCTTGGTCAGCTCCTCGACGAACAGCGGCACGCCGTCGGTGCGCTCGGAGATCTCCGCGATCAGCGCATCGGGCAGGTTGGTGTCGCCCGCGACCTGCCGCACCAGCGCGGCACCGTCGCGCCGGTCGAGGCGGTCGAGCCCGAGCAGGGTCACGTGCGGCCGGTCGATCCAGGGTGGCGCGAGCTCGGGACGGAAGGTGACGACGAGGAGGACCGGCAGGTGCACCACGCGCTCGACCACGAGGTCGAGCAGCTCGCGCGAGCTGGGGTCGATCCAGTGCACGTCCTCGAAGGTCGTCAGCACCGGCCCGGCCTTCGCCAGACCTTCGAGCTGGCGCAGGAGTGCGGCGAAGGTCCGCTCGCGCTTCTGCTGCGGGGTGAGCCGCAGCGGGGGCCAACGCCCATCGGGCGGCAACCCCAGCAGCTCGGCCAGGAGTGCCGTGTCCTCTGCTGTCGGCGCGGCCGGTATCAGAAGATCCTCCAGCCGCGCGAGCTTGGCCGCCGTGCTGTCGCCCTGCGCGAGCCCGGCCGCGCGCTCGAGCTGCACGATGATCGGATGGAGCGCGCTGTCCTGGTGATGCGGCGAGCAGAAATAGCGCAAGGCGACGTGCGGCACGGATGCCAGCCGCTCCTCGAGCGCCGCGAGCAGCCGCGACTTGCCGATGCCGGGCTCGCCCGCGATCAGGACCACCCGACCCTCGCCGGCCTCGACCTCCCGCCAGTGCCGGAGCAGGAGGGCGAGCTCGGCCTCGCGGCCGACGAGCGGTGTGAGAGCGGCGCCATGGAGCGCTTGCGAGCGGCTTTCGGCCGGCCCGGCACCCAGCACGCGCCAGGCCCGCACCGGCTCGACGAAGCCCTTGGCCGCCACGGCGCCGAGATCGGCGCACACGAACAGCTCGCCGACGAGGCGGCGGGTAGCCTCGGCGATCACGACGCTGTCGGGCTCGGCCAGGGCCTGCAGCCGGGCGGCGAGGTTCGGCGTCTCGCCAATCACCGTTTCCTCCTGGGAAGCGCCGCTGCCGATCAGGTCGCCGACCACGACCAGGCCGGTGGCGATGCCGATGCGGACCCGCAGCGGCTCGCCGGACGGATGCGGCAGCAGCGGCACCGCGGCCGCGAGCAGAAGGCCGGCGCGGATCGCCCGCTCGGCATCGTCCTCGTGCGCCTGCGGGTAGCCGAAATAGGCGAGCACGCCGTCGCCCATGTACTTGGCGACGAAGCCGCCGGCGGCCGTGACGATCCCGGCGACACGCGCATGATAGGCCTTGAGCAGCGCACGCAGGTCCTCGGGATCGAGATCGCGCGACAGCGCCGTCGAGCCGACGAGGTCGGCGAACATCACCGTGAGCTGGCGCCGCTCGGCCTCGGCGGCATCGGGCCCTGCCGGAGCGCCGGCTGGCAGCGCTGCGATCGCATCGAGCAGCCGGCGCCGGTGGCCGACCGATGCGACGCCGATCTCCTTCAGGTCCTCGGCCGTGAGCCGCGCGAGCAGGTCGGTATCGACGTCGTGGTCGCGAAACGCCTGCTCATACTGGCCCAGCCCGAGGTTGCGCAGCCAGGCCCCGAGGTCCAAGCTCCGGCTCCCCTCTCGTCCCATAAGGGCTATGGGGAGGCAGTCTAGCGCAGGGACGGCGCTGGAGCGGGACGAATCTCGGCCCGGCCGAAGAAAAGGCTCCCGGAGCGGCCGGTCCGGGAGCCGGAGGATGCACCCGTCGCCTCAGATCTCGTTCTTGCCCATCTGGTCGGCGATGTATTCGGCCTGGCGGATGGCGAGCGCCACGATGGTCAGGGTCGGGTTCTCCGCCCCGCCGGTGGTGAACTGGCTCCCGTCCGAGACGAACAGGTTCTTCACGTCCCAGCTCTGGCCCCACCGGTTCACCACCCCGTCCCGCGCGCTCGCGCTCATCCGGTTGGTCCCCAGATTGTGCGTGCTGGGATAAGGCGGCGTCTCGTACACCTCCCTCGCCCCCGCCGCCTCGTAGATCGCCCGCCCCTGCCGGTAAGCATGGCTGCGCATCGCCACGTCGTTCGGGTGGTCGTCGAAGTGCACGTTCGGGATCGGCAGCCCGAACGCGTCCTTCTCCGTGGGATGCAGCGTCACCCGGTTGCTCGCCCGCGGCATGTCCTCGCCCACGAGCCACATCCCGGCCATGGTCCGGTACTGCTCCAGCTTGTGCGCGAACTCCCGCCCCCACGCCCCGGGGTCGAGGAACGCCGCCAGAAACGGCAGGCCCAGGGACAAGGTCTCCAGCTCGTAGCCGCCGACGAAGCCGCGCTTCGGATCGTGCCGCGCCTCGTCCTGCACCACCCCGGCCATGGTGGTGCCGCGGAACATGTGCACCGGCCGCGCGAACGCGGCGTAGACCGAGCCGGTCATGTGCCGCATGTAGTTGCGCCCCACCTGCCCCGAGCTGTTGGCCAGACCATCCGGGAACTTGGAGGAGGCCGAGTTGAGGAGCAGCCGCGGGCTCTCGATCGCGTTGCCGGCGACGCACACCAGCCGGGCTTTTTGCACGTGCTGCTGGCCGTCCTTGTCGGCGTAGAGCACGCCCGTCACCTTGCCCCGCGCGTCGTGCTGGATCTGCAACGCCATCGCCTCCGGCCGCAGCTCCAGCCGGCCGGTGTCCAGCGCCGCCGGGATCTCGGTGTAGAGCGTGCTCCACTTGGCCGAGGACTTGCAGCCCTGGAAGCAGAAGCCGATCTGCTGGCAGGACGGCCGGTCGGCGCGCGGCCGGCTGTTGATCGCCATGTGCCCGGTGTGGACCGTCCGGTAGCCCAGGCGCTTGGCGCCGGTGTAGAGCACCTTGAAGTTGTTGTTGCCGGGCAGGCCCGG